>JAEUJS010000557.1 GCA_016792935.1 Archangium sp.
TCATGCTCAATGGCGGCCCCGGGACCGTGCGTCGCGAAGTGCGCATCATTCGCGATGGCAACGGCGGGGAGACCATCAACGTCGAGGGTGACTGACGGCCAGTCGGAGGACTTGTCCGTAGCCCTTCGCTTCAGTTGCTTCGAGGTACGCGCCGCGCTCCTTCAGCAAGTGATGGAGCGCGGTCAGTTTGTAGTGGGGCACCTTCGGGAGCAGGTGGTGCTCGAGGTGGTAGTTCACGTGATGCGGCGCGACGGTGAGACGTGCGAGCGGGTTGGCTTGCGTCGTTCGCGTGTTGAGGAGTGGATCTGTCGAGGTCGCCGTCATTCCGTGCTCGGCGATGGAGCGGATGCGCACGAAGACGCTGAACGTCGTCGCCCAGGCGAGAACCCAGACGGCGTAGAGCCAGGGGTTTCCGCTGGTCCAGAGGATGGTGGCGAGCACCGCGTTGGTCAGGAGCGTCGGGCCGAAGTTGGTGGCGAGCTGCTTGAGCATGCGCGCGACTGTCGGTCTGGGCTCGACTCGCTTCGCTCCCGTGGAGGCCGTGTACGAGATGACGCCCGCATCCATCAGGAGCAGCGCGACGACTCGGCGGATGAACGCGATGCCGGTGACGTCGCGGAGGAATTTTCTGAGCAGTGAGGCGCGCGTCGTCGGGAAGGCGTTCGCGAGGCCGAGATCGGGATCGTCTTCGAGCGACGTTCGGCCGTGGTGCTTGATGTGGTGCGTTCGGTAGTCGGTGAGCCGTTGCCAGACTGGGGCTGCGCAGAGCCACTGGCCGACGTGCTGGTTGAGCGCGGGCGTGGCGAAGAGGGAATGGTGCGCGCACTCGTGCATCAAGATGGCAAGTGCGAGTTGCCTTCCGCCGAGGATGACCAGGGTCGTCAGCCAGGCGAGTGGGCTCGTCGGGAAGTGCGCCAGCAGCACGAATGCGGCTGCGATGAGGGCCCAGCTCGTCGCGATTGAGAGCGCTCCGCTCGCGTTGCTCGCTCGAGTGAATTGCGAGATTTCTTCGGGGCTCAGCCAGGTCGCTGCGGTGTGGCGGATTTTCGCGCTCATGAAACGGCTCTGGGTCGAAGTGGGATGCGGGTCGAGCGCCGTGCCAAACCGCCAGCGTGCCCCTCCCGCACACCCTTCCCCTCCAATGGAGCTCGCGTCGTGGGCCGTGCCGACCTCACGGTCGTTCTGAGGCGCTTCGGTGGGTTCGGGCGCTTGCGGCTTCGATGAGGTGGGTTTCACGCGTTGGGCTCCAGCTCTTCGAGAATCGATGACCAGAGCGCGAAGCCTTGCTCGTCGAGCGTCGTCATCGCTTCGGCCAGGCGTTTGCGCGGCTCGGGGTCGGCCATCGTCTCGGGCAGGAGTGGGTCTCTGGCGAGAAAGCGCAGCACTTCGTCGCCCAGCCAAAAGCTCTCGGCGGCCGCGGCGCGACGACTGAGCTTCTGGTTGGTGCTCAGGAACTTCTGCACGCGCTCGGTCAGGGCTCGCGCTTTCGCCTCATCGCCCGGGATGTCCCATGCACGCTCGAGCGAGCGGAGTTGGGTCGCGTCGAGGTGAAGCTCGATCGTCTCTGCGCCTTCGTCGAGACCGAGGCGCAGGAGGTGTGAGCTCACCACCACGCGTCCTCCCGCCAGATTGTCGGGGCGCACCCACATGCCGTGACGGAACGCTTTGAAGCCTGACAGATCCAGCGCGCGCTCACTGCGGGCGACTCGCGCCGCGTTTCCTCGTGGGAGATCTCCGGTGAGAACTCCGAGGAACGCGCCCTTCCATCGGACGCGCTCTGCGAAGCCGGTCTTGAAGCTGCGGACGTGCGCAATGGCGTTGCGGCGGACCGTCGAGAGGATGTAGCGCCCACGCCCCGCAAGTTGGAGCTCTCCACGCGCTTTCAGGCGCGAGAGCGCGAGGCGGGTCGCGTTGCCGCTGACTCCGAGGATCTCCGCGCCTGCCACCAACGTTGGGGCGGACAACGCACGGCCGCGAGACGCGCCGAGGAAGGCCAGGGCGACGGTCTGGGCTGGCACGGCGGCCTTCATGCTTCGTTTATGTCACTGTGTGTCGCTGATTCGCAAGCATGCGACATAAAGCTGATCGGTGAGTTGGACGTCGGCTCCCACGCGGGTACAAGCGACGGCAGCGATGGAAAAGAAGCTGAAAGTCGGAGTCCTCGGCGCGACGGGCATGGTCGGTCAGCGCTTCGTCTCGTTGATGGCAGGTCATCCCTGGTTCGAGCTCGTCTCCGTGGCCGCCAGTCCGTCGTCGGCGGGCAAGCCGTACGCCGAGGCAGTCGCCGGTCGTTGGACGCTCGGCACTCCGATTCCCGAGGCGGCGAAGAAGCTCGTCGTCGGCGACGCGAGCGACATCAAGCGCGTGAGCGGCGAGGTCGACTTCGTGTTCTGCGCGGTGGACATGGCGAAGGACGTCACCGCCAGGCTCGAGGAAGACTACGCGCGCGCTGAGACGCCGCTCATCTCGAACAACTCCGCGCACCGGTGGACGCCCGACGTGCCGATGATGATTCCGGAGATCAACGACGCCCACTCCGTCGTCATCGAGGCGCAGCGCCGTCGCCTGGGAACGAAGCGCGGGTTCGTTGCCGTGAAGCCCAATTGCTCGATTCAGAGCTACGTGCCCGCGCTGCACCCGCTCAAGCACCTCGGGCTCACGAAGGTCGCGGTGTGCACGTACCAGGCGATCTCTGGAGCCGGGAAGACGTTCGAGTCGTGGCCCGAGATGGTCGACAACGTCATCCCCTTCATCAAGGGCGAGGAAGAGAAGAGCGAACAGGAACCGCTGAAGATCTGGGGCTCGCTCGTCGATGGGAAGATCGTCACCGCGACGAGTCCCGCCATCACCGCGCAGTGCATCCGCGTGCCGGTGAGCGATGGCCACCTGGCCGCGGTGTTCGTCAGCTTCGAGAAGAAGACCAACAAGGAAGAGATCGTCGCCGCCTGGCGCGCGTACTCGGGGAAGCCGCAGAGCAAGAAGCTGCCGAGCGCTCCATCGCCGTTCCTCACCTACTTCGAAGACGACACCCGGCCGCAGACGAAGCTCGATCGAGATGCGGGCAACGGGCAGGGCGTGACGCTCGGTCGTCTGCGCGCGGACACCGGAGTCTTCGATTGGCGCTTCATCGGGCTCTCGCACAACACCGTGCGCGGTGCCGCCGGCGGAGCGGTGCTCACCGCCGAGCTGCTCGCTGCCGACGGCTGGCTGACGGCGAAGTAGGTGCCATCGCTCTGGGAAATCGCGGGCGTGAAGAACGCGCGCGAGTACATGGCGCTCGTCCGCAAGCGGCGTGAAGCGCAGCTGAAGCAGAAGCCGCGCACGGGTGAACTCTCGCCGCGTGCCGCGGATCGCAAGGCGAAGGGGCCATGGTTTGCCGGTTACACGAGCTCGGTGCGGGTCGATGCGCGTTCGAAGATCGACGGTGGTCTCGTCATCGGAGCGAGCGGATCCGAATACGTGCTCTTCACTGCGAAGCGCGTGGAGATCGCCGGCACGCTGAAGATGCCCGGCTCGAGATCGATCGTCGTGTTCCTGGGCTCGCTGCACGCGCAGAAGCTGGTGTTCACCGACGACGTGCTGGTGATCAACGGGAAGCTCACGACCGAGGTGCCGTTCAAGGTGCCGAAGAACAGCGAAGGCATCTTCAAGGTCAACGCGTAGCATCCGCCGCCCGTGATCTCCGCGCCCTCTCTTCGTCGTGTGGTTGGTGTCGCGCTCTGTGTCGGCTTCGTCGCCTGCGGCGGGCGATGCCAGAGCGAAAGCGTCGGCGTCGACGCGGGTCGCGTGCCCGAAGTCGATGCGGGGCCGAAGCGGGCGCAAGGCGCTCCGCGGAGCTGCGCGTCACTCGAGGCCTGTCTCGCGGGCTGCGATGGCGGCGTGCCCGGTGCCTGCTACGACGGGACCTTGTTCATCCTCGAGACGCGAGGTGCTGCGCGCGATCTCACCCCCATCGCAGCGCTGACGTCGCTGGCGTGTGAGCGCGGTGACGGGCGCGGGTGTGCTCGCGCGTCTCGCCTCGACGATGCGCTGCGGCTCCTGCCTGCGCAGTGCGAGGGAGGCGACGTCGAGGCGTGTGAGCTCTGGTACTCGAGCGCGCTGTCTCTCGATGCCGGGGTGACTGCGCGGGGCGCCGCGGCTCGCGCGCACGCGCTGCTCGAGACCGCTTGTGTCGATCAACCCTGGGCGTGCGCGCGCCTCGGCTCCTCGCTCGCGCGCGGGCGCCTCGACGTCACCGACGTGAAGCGCGGTGTGGCGCTGCTCGAACAGGCGTGTGAGGCGGGCGTCGCCGGTGCGTGTCTCGAGGCGACGCTCGCTTTCTCGCGTGGACTGCCGGGCCTCGCGCCCGACCCCGAGCGCGCGGCGAAGACGGGTCGCCGCGCGCGCGAGTTGTCAGAACTGCCTACAGACCGTTGATGAACTCGAGGAGCGCTGCTTCCTGCGCCGGGTTCAACGCCTCGTAGAGCGCGGTGGAATGCGCCGCTTCACCGCCGTGCATGTCGATCGCTTCGTCGACGCTCGTCGCGCGCCCGTCGTGCATGAAGTGGTCTTTGAAGCGAATGCCCCACAGCGGCGTGGTGCGCCAGAAGCGGCCACTCGCGCGACCCATCACGCGACCGTCTTCGAGCGCCGGTCCCATGTCGTGCACCAGCAGATCGCTGTACGGGAAGATTTCCTTGTTCGAGAGCGCTTCCACCCGCTGCGCGGTGCCGTCGGTGTTGGCGAGGTAGTAGTCCTTCGCGGTGCGCATGCTCGGCCGGTGGCAATCGGCGCAGCCCGCCGCCTGGAAGATGAACTCGCCGTAACGCGCGCGCGGTGACTTCGGCAGCGTGGGCGGCGCGCCGATCAACGCCTGGAAGTGGTACAGCTTCACCGAGTTCTGGCTGCCGACGTCATTGGGCTGCGCGGGACCGAGGCGGCATTCCGGCGGGAGCTGCGCACCCTGCGGGTGGTTCTCGCGCGGGAAGTACGGCGTCGAAATGCCGAGCTCGATGTTGAACGGCTCAGTGGTGAACTGAAACACCGTCGCCGTCTGCGCCTTCCACCCGAAGCGACCGACGCGCGGGATGCCAGCGGGCTGCCGTCGCGTGATGTCGAAGGTGAACGCCTGCAGCCGCACCAGCGCTTCGAGCTCGAGGCCCCAGTTCGCAGCGCCGATGACGCCCGGGTCCTTCCACGGCTTCTTGCCCTGCCACTCGAGAATCTCGGAGTCAGGTACGGCGTCGAGCAACCCGAAGCCGAAGACCGGTGGCGAGTGACGCAGGCTGGTCGTCACGCCGGGGAGCGCGGGCACGACCTCTCCCGAGATGTTGCAGCCCGCTCCGCCCGGCTCGTCGCGAATCGTGCGGTGCTGCACCACCGGTCCGCCCTGCTCGAGCGCGAGGAAGAACTGGCCCTGGTTGAACAGCATGAAGTGCGTCACGTTGTTCGCCGTGCCAGCCGGGTCCTGACCGCCCGTCACCGGGAAGCCGTGGCACTCGGCGCACGACTTGCCGCGGAACACGGGCCCGAGGCCATCGGCGACCGTGAAGTTGCGCTCGTACGCGACCTTTCCGGCGTCGAACAACGCACGCTGCTGTGCGGTGAGGCCGGGCACCGGCTGGCCGATGACCGTCGCTCGACCGTTGCCCGTCGGCGGCGTTCCGCGGTGGCCGCAGTCGTCGTCGTCACCGAAGGCAGGGGAAGCAATGAAGGAAACCAGCGCTGCGAAGAGAATGGTCTTTTTCACGATGGGCTCCTTTCAGGGACCACACAGCTGGAAGTAGGCGGTCGGGAAATTGGGCGCGACGTGCGTTCCACACGTGGTGCGCGTCTCGTACAGGCCGCTGATGTTGTTGACGGTGAGGCCGTTGGGCAGCGAGCCCGGGTAGCCACCGCCCCAACCGATCATCGTGTTGTCACGGCTGTTCAAGTACGCCGGCTTGGGGTCGGGCTCGAGGCTCGACGAGATGGCCATGCCGTAGCCCTGCCAGATGCTCTCGAGCACTTGATCGAAGTTGGGGGCCTTGGTCACCGGCAGGCCGCCGTTCACGTAGTACACGCCGTACTCATCGGGCTTGCAGAGGTCGTACGGCAGGAACGCCGCGTACGTTCCGCCAGCGCCGCGGTCATCGAGGATCTGGTCGTAGCGGTACGTGAACTCGACGTGCGCGTCGCCGTTCGGGTTGCCCTCGAAGATGGGCGAGCAGATCATGTGCAGCGTCGGCACCGCGATCGGGAAGGCGTTGGGCGGAGGGCCGCCCGGGAATTCCGCTTCGTTGCCGATCAGCCGCAGCGTCGTCGCGTCGTAATAGAAGTTCGTCTCGAAGCTGAAGAGGCGGGTGACGAACCACAGCTGCCACTTGCCGTCGCTCACCGAGACCGGGAACTGGTTGTACGGCGTCGAGACGTCGACCGCGCGCGTGTAGCTCATGCGGTACGGCAGCGCGCGGTGGAAGTCGGCGATCAACTTCACCGTGTTCGCCGCCTTGTTGTATTTGATCTTCACCTTCGCGCGCGCCTGCGGCGAGCACATGCGTGGCTCTTCGAGGATGACCTCGGTCGGCGCACCACCACCCACGGAGAGCGGAATCTCGAGCTCGCCCTTGTCCGGCGGTGCGTACGTGTAGCGTTGTTCGATGGTCGAGAATCCGCTCGCGTTCGGGCGCGGGGTGATGGGCGCACTCTGGGCCCAGACCCCCGTCGCGCTCAGAGCGACGGTGAGACAGACGATGCTACGCATGTGTGTTCCTCCTCCTCGGGCCAGCACGAGCACACGCTCATGCCCTCGACACCTCATCCGAAACCGGCCCGAGGGGCTCACCAGGCAACGGCGACCCACCCCCCTCCTTGGCTCACGCCCCACCGCGTGAGTGCCTCGTATGAGTTGAAGACGACCTCGTCCTCAACGCGATCAACACATCAGGAGTTCCCGAGGCTCCGCAAAGCCCACATCGGCTCCACGCGGAACTCTGCGGCTTTCTTGGTGATACCGCGTTTGGGTGATATCGAAACTCACGGCGATGCGCCCATTCGTGCTCGAGGTCGTGGGGGAGATGTTGAAGGTCGACTGCTTCACGCTCGACCTCTCGAGCGCGCAAGCGCTCCTCGTCGCGGCCCGAGACGCGCTGAAAGGTGGCTCCATCAAGCGCGTGGTCGTCTTGACCGGAAACGTCAGCGACATCGCCGAAGCCGTGAAGAAGGAACTGGTGCCGGTGCAGCGCGAGCTGTCGAACGGTCGACGTACGGCCTGGGTCGACGAGCGCGCGCGCTTTCGCGGCATCGCGCTGTGGGTCATGCACCTCGCGCAGGACCCGAACGGCAAGGCGCTGAGCACCATGGCTCAGGCCGAAGACTGGCTGCAATCGACCGAAGCGCGCGAGGCGCGGGGAAGCAGGGTGGCAGGACCATGAGTCGTCGAGAATTGACGTGGTACCAGAAGGCCTTCATCAAGACGTCACGCGCGCTCGCCGGCATGAGCATCGGCTACTACGTGACCTTCGACGAAGAGCTCGTCCGTCAGCGCGGCATCGCCGGCTTTCTCAAGTGGGGAAAGGCGACGCAGGCGGCGTACGACGACATCGAGAGGGTGCTCGGCGGAGAGCGCGCGCACCTCGTGGCGGCGTTCGCCTCGTTCTTCAACGGCTGCGACTACTGCGCGTGGGGTCACCTGTTCGCGACGAATCTGTTGTTCTTCGAGCGCACGACGCGGCTGTTTCCGATCGACGAGCAGGAAGTGCACGACCTGATGCGCAAGGGCGATTCAGCGGTGCTCACGGAGCTCGCGGGCCTTCTGAAGGCCGAGTTCCCCGAGGAGCTGCGGCTGTTGATGCGCCAGCAGGAACTGCGCTCGGGTGGCGCAGCGACGCCGGCGACCGAGGAAGATCGCGTGCTGCTCAAGTCGATTGGCCTCTTCGAGTGGGTCAACGAGTGCAGCATCACCGTCAACGCGCCCGCGCCGCCGATGGACCCCATCGCGCGAAAGAAGAAGCTGCTGGAAGCCTACGCGGCCGCACGCAAGCCCGGTCGCGATGCGCGAGAAGCCGCGAAGCCGGCCCGGAAACCCGCGACCGCCGAGTGATTCATTGCCCGAGCGGGCACGCGCGATCGGCGAGCGAGTCGATGACGTCATCGAACTGCGCCTGCTGCGGTTCCTTGAAGTCGGTCGCCTTCAACGAGCGCACCGCGTCGATGACGCGCCACCAGTTGTGACACCGCACGCGCAGTCGCTCGAACGCCGCGCGGCCTGAGTCGTAGGTGCGCACTCCCGCGAGGTCGGCGTTGTTGTACGCGCGCCGCGTGCCGAGCTGCCTCTGCAGCGCCGCGTAACGCTCGGTCTTCTTCGCGAGCTTCTCGTCATCGCTCAACGACGACGCGTAGAGCTGCGTGAGGTCTTCATGCGCGATGCGCAGCGCGGCGACGAAGCGCGCGCCACGCTCCTCTCCGTCGAAGTACGCCTTCGTCTCCGGAGCATCGGAGCCCACCAGCGTCAGCAGGTACTCGCGCGTCAGGTGATCCGCCACGAAGCTCGCGAAGCTCTCGTCGAACGCCGTTTGATCGGTCACGTAGACGGTGGCGTGCACGCTCTCGTGGAGGATGACGTTCACCAGCTCTCCGAGCGCGTCCGCACCCTCGGGAATCATGGTGCTCAACACCGGGTCTCGAAACCAGCCGAGCGTCGAATACGCACCCGCGGTGCGCACCGTCACGTCGAGGTGCTCTTCCTTGCCGAGCTCTTCCGCGTACCGCCGCGCGTTCTTCTCATCGAAGAAGCCCAGGTACGGCACCGTGCCGACGATCGGAAACTGCCAGCGACGCGATTCGAACTTCAGCGGGTGACAGCCCTGCACCACGTACACGGCCGCCGAGCGATGCAGGTCGACGTAGTCGGAATAGTTTTCCGTCGGCTTCAACCCGCGCTGCAGGCCGTAGCGTTTGATCGACGGCACCTTCACCAACAGCGCCTTGATGCGCGGAGGCGTCGCCGGGTCCTTCACCACCGACTTGAGCGATCGCGCGGAATGCACCAGCTCGTACTGCCCTCCCGCGGCCTGCAGGAGGTAGCCGGTGGTGAAGCAGCCGCTCGTGCCCAGCAACGCGACGAGCAAGAAGAGCGCGCGCATCACGACGGCGCCTTTCTCGTCTCACGCCATTCCTGCACCGACCAGAAGAGTCGATAGAGCGCGTCGACGCAGGCCCCCGTGAAGAGCGCGAGCACGAGCCAGCCCGCTCCCTGCGCGCGTCGCTCGGTGAAGATGGCGAAGAACAACACCATGAACGCGAGGTACCCGGTGAAGAGCGCGGCCACGAACCCGATGACGTGGAAGAGCATGCGGTGCAGCGGAACGATGAGCCGCGCGGCGAACAACGGCATCGCGATGGAGATGGAGAGGAACGGAAGAAAGAGCGCCCAGAACTCAGCGTCGAACTTCGCGAGCAGCTCGAGGCCGGAGAACTCAGTGGTCTGCGTGCTCCCTCCACACGAGTTGAGCTCGACCACCCACACCAGCGGCAACAGCAACGGCACCGGGCCGAAGAGACCGCCGCGCAGCCACGGCCGGCGGTTGCTCTTCGCGTGCGGAGCCAGCTCGTCCATCAGAGCGTGCGGTGCACTTCGGTGAGGTTCAGCAGCTCTTCGCGCGTGGTGTTGCCCGCGGTGTAGAGAAACGCGCGGCCATCGACGGCGCTGACTCCGCCTTCGGTCTGCACCCAGCTCTGCACCGGCAGGAGTTGCTCGTCGTACACCGCGAAGAGATGAATCTTCGGAGAGCGGCCGACGACCAGCCAACGTCCTCCGTCCACCGAGTCCACCAGCGGAATCGAGATGGGCTTCACCGACGCTTCGTCGAGCTCGACCCATGGTGTCTGCGTGGTGCGCATCAACGCGACGGTTCCGTCTTCCGAGATGACGGCGCGCGACGAGTCGATCGGCGTCACGCCCCACACGCGCTTGCTCTCGAACACGACGACGGCGCTGCTCGCGTCTGCGCTCGTGGGGAACGACCAGACCTTGCCGTCGCCGCTCACGCCGTAGACGTGTTTGCCGTCGGGCGTGACCGCGAGTGACGAGAACTGGCCGGGCTTGCTGAGCGGCGTGCGCGTGCCGTCGGGAGCGACCTTCATCGCGCTCGACTCCGTCAGCTTTCCGCGCTCGATGCCGATGATCGACCCATCCGGCAGCTTCGCGGGCCAGTTGAGCTGGTGCGTCGCTTCGAGCTCACGCGACGCCGCGCGCGGCATCAGATCGGGCGTGATGGGTCGCGTCTGCCAGGTGGGCGGTGCGCTGGGCGCGGGCTTCTTCGGCGCGGGCGGAGGGCGCGGTGCTGAGGGCGCGGCCTTCTTGAAGCTCGCGGACTGCTCACCCGCTGAGGGCGTCTTCTTGAAGCTCGCGGATTGTTCGGCGGCTCTCGGCGCGGAGGGGGCGGGTCTTGGTGCGGAGGGCGCGGCCTTCTTCGAGGCGCTGGCTTCGGCCGCGGGCGTCGCCGCCTTCTTCTTCGACACGCTCGCTTCGCTGTCGCTCGACTTCTTCGCGGCGGTGCTCTTCTTCGACGCGCTGCGCTCGGCTTCAGCGGCAACCGCGCTGGCGATGTCGGCCTCGCCCTTCGACTTCCTGGTGGCGGGCTTCTTCTGCGCCTTCTCGGACTTCTCAGCCTTCTTCGCCGGTGCCTTCTTGCTGGCCATGGACGTGGAGAGATACCAGCGATACGCCCGCGCGCCATGCGCTCTCTGATGATGGTGGTGGTGGTCGCGATGCTCACGGGTTGCACCGTGGGCACGGGCTCGGTGGTGCGAGACACGCTGCGTTTCTGGCCTTCGACGAAAGCGCAGGGCTGGAAGAAGATCGTCACGCCCGAGTTCGAGCTGCTCACCGACCTCGACACTCCCGAGGCGCAGCGAGCCGCGTCACTCATCGCGCAGTCGCTCGCCGGTCTCAACGCGATGTTCGCGCGTGCTCCAGTCGCCGGCCCGGTGAAGGTGACCGTCATCGCGATGCGCGACGGCATGGATTTCGAGCGGCGCTTCAGCGGTCGCGTCGGTGGCTTCGCGGTGAGCACCGACTCATCAGTGACGCTGGTGCTCTACGGAACTCCCGACAAGTGGTTCGTGCGCCAGGAAGCGACCTTCGACGCCACCGAGTCGGTCGTGAACCATGAGCTCGCGCACGCAGTGCTGCGCCGCTACTTCACGGAGCAGAACAAGTGGTTCGCCGAAGGCATGGCCGAGTACCTCGAGACGTTCCGTTGGCTCGACGCCGAGACCGTGCAGCTCGGTGACCCGAATCTCTCTGCGTACCGCGCGTATCGCGCCATTCGCTCGCTGAGCGTGAAAGAGGTGCTCGCGTGGGACTCGTACACCGACAAGCGCGACCTCGAGCTCGCCGGCTACTACGGCCTCGCGTGGGCGTTCGTGCACTACCTGCGCAACAAGGAACCGCAGGCGCTCGGCAAGTACATGGCCGACCTCGCGCGCTCGGGGCCGCGCATCGCTGATCAGCTGCTCGTGAATCACCGGGAAGACGAGTTCGACAAAGCGATCTTCGCGTACATGAAGGCGGGCTCGTACCAGCAGTTCACGCTGAAGGTGCCGCTCCCGCCACAAGCCGAGACGAGCGTCGAGGCGATGTCGTCGAGCGAACGTGAAGCGGTCGAGGCGACGCTGCAGAGCTACGAGAATTCGTTTCGGCGGAAGTGAGCGCTCACAAGCGCGCCATCAACGCACGCGCGAACTTGTACGCGTCACCGGGCCAACGCGCCGACACGTACTTCCCGTCTTCGACCACGAACGCCGGTGCATCGTTCGCGTCGGTGCCGCGCGACATCAAGTGCGTCGGCCCGCGCACGAAGTCACTCTCCGCCGCGAGCGCCGCGCGCACTTCCTCTTCCACGTACGCGGGATACGTCCGGTAGTACTTCCCGAGCTTCCACGCGGTCAGCCAGTACGCGGTGCGCTCCATGTAGAGGGGCAGACACGTCGTCTTCTTGCCCTTGAGCACTCCGGCGCGCGCAGCGACCAGCACGCCGTGACAGATGGCGGCCCACGGGCGATCGAGCGCGACGAATTCCCGCACCTTCGCCTGCAGCGCTTCGCTCGCGAGGTACTGCTTCATCCCGGGCGCGTGACCACCGGGGAGCAACATCGCGTCGAAGCCCGTCACGTCGAGGCGCTTCCAGGAAAGTGGATTCTGAAATTCCTTCGAGCGCGTGAGCTCTTCGTAGAACTGCTTTGGCTCCGGTTCCGCGCCGAGCTGACCGAACAAGACACCGGTGAGGAGGAGCGGGTCGGCCGCGGGCGCCTTGCCTCCGTGCTCGGTGACGAACACCACCTCATGGCCCGCGCGCACCAACAGCTTCCACGGCACCGCGACCTCGGTGACGTCGAAGTCGATGTCGGGCAGCGGAACCCAGACGCGCTTCAAGGCTCAGGGCTTCTTCTTGATCAGGTCCGCGAAGTTGCGCTTCGGGACACCGTTCAACCGCATCTGATCGGCGATGCGTTCACGCTCGAGCTCGAGCGCCTTCTCGCGCCGAATGTCGGTCGCTTCGGCCGCCTCGTTCTTCGTCACCGCCGAGAGCGGCTTGATGGCGTCGATGCGCCGGTCTTCACGGTAACCAGAAGCCATGTCGTCATTCTGGTGACTGCGCGGCGCAGTCGCAACTCCGCTCGGGTGAAACGACGCGGGTCGCCGCGTTGACGTCGCCGGGCAGCTTGAAGTTGGTGTTGTTCATGGTCAGCGAAACTTGCAGTTCCTGCGCGGCGCCGATGGTCCACCGGTAGCGCTCTCTCGCGCGCATCCACTCGATGGCATGTTGTTCGGACGCCGCCGAGATGATCGCGTGCTCGACGCCCAGCGTGCGCTCGATGGGCACCCACACGTCCTGCGTCGCCGGCCCGAGCGGGAACGCCAGACGGCGCACGCGACCGTTGCCCGCCTCGAGCGAGACTTCCTTGAAGTCCGCGCACGCGTCGTGGAACTCCAGCGGGCTGCTCACCACGAAGAGCTGTCGGGGCGTTCGCGCGTCCACCGTGAAGTGCAGCCACGCCGTCGCGGACGGCGCCGAGTCGAGGAAGGTCTTGCGCGCCTCCCGCTTCTTCTTTTCCGAAGCCGAGTCGTTCGGGCATGACATGCGCGCGTCCCAGGCACGAACGCATTGCTTCGGCCCCAGCTTCGCGGGTGGTGCGTCGAGCCGCTGCGTCGAAGGTGGAGCATCGCTGCCACATGCCCAATCGATCGTCAGGCCCTTCACCGGTGCGAAGTCACGCGCGAGCGCGGCGAGCACCACGGTGGACGCGCGTCGCGCCGCGAACCCCGCGCGCATCAGACCTTCTCGCGTGCGTGGGCTGCGTTCCATTCGCCACGCGCGCTGCCACCACGCGATGGCGCGGAGCTTCGCGTCGTCGTCGTCTCTGGGCAGCGCGCGCGCCTGCGCCACCATGGCGTCGACGTCGAGCGGCGCGACACGCAGCGCCGAGCCCTTCACCTCGCCGCGAACCTTTTCCGTGACGCGCTTCTCTGGCGTTCGACCGGTCATGCCGAACACCACCACCTTCGCGCTCTCGAGCTCGACGGTGACGGTCTTCGCGTTGCTCTTCACCACCTGCACTGCCGTGCCCAGCGGGAGCGTGCGCACGGTCTTTCCACCGCTGGTGAGCGCTGCGTCGTCTTCGACGACGTAGGCGGTCGCGCCGGCGTCGAGCTGAGAAGTGACGCCACCGTCCTCGAGCACCGGGAGCAGCGGCTCGCGTCGAACGTCAAAGCCCTTCTCTCCGCGTGAGGTCGCGAAGCCGGCGAGAATGGCGATGCGAAAAGCGTCGGGCGACTGTCCGTCGACGAGCGCGGCTTCGGCGTGGGCGGGGTCGGTGAGCAACAGCTGCAACAAGCCCTCGTCCGTCGCCGGGTCTGGCTCCGGCGGCTCGGGAAACGCGGCGACGATGTCGATGGGCTCGGGCTCGACCTCGACCTTCGGCGGCGGCGGCCCAGCATCGACTTCCTCCGGAACGCCCGCATCGACGACGACAGGAGGCACTGGTTTGGGAGGAGGCGGTTTGCTGCACGCCACCGTGAGCACCAGAAACGGAACGAGAACCGGAATCCCCCGAAGCACGCGCGGGACTTCAGAGTGAGTCGTGGGCCAAGTAAAGCGTCGCGCATGCAGATTCGCGTGGTGACGCCTTCCGATGTTCCGCAGGTGGTGGAATTGGTCCGCGCCACGCTCGGTGAGTTCGGCATCACGTTCGGTGAAGGCTCTCCGACCGACGAACAGCTGCTCGCGCTGCCGCGCAGCTACACCGATGACGGCGGCGCGTTCTTCGTCGCGGAGAAGGACGGCGCGGTCATCGGCACCGCCGGCGTGGCGCGCATCGAGCCGCAGCTGTTCGAGCTGAGAAAGATGTATCTGTCTCCGACGACGCGTGGAGCGGGCGTGGGGAAGCAGCTCCTCGACGCGTGTCTGCAGCACGTGCGCTCGACCGGAGGCACCCGCGTCGTGCTCGACACCACTGAACAAATGAAGGCCGCCATCGCGTTCTACGAGCGAAATGGCTTCGTTCGCGACGACACGCAGCGCCGCGCAAGCCGTTGTTCTCGCGGCTATCGGCTCGATCTCTGAACGAAGTGTGAGAGGTGTTTGCGGACCGTTCTCGTGATCCGAGAAACGGCAACAACGACGCGGTGCGTCCCGAGAATGTGCGCAGGCCGCCTGTGCGAATTCCGTCGAATTCTCAGACCTATGTGACGCAGACCGCGAAGGAGCTGACGCTCTTCAACCGGCTGCAGCCCGGGACGGAACCCAGGCGCGAGCGGATTCAGCCCGGCACCGCGCAGTTCACGAGCGCCGCCCGCTACGACTACGAGCAGCTCGTTCGCCACTACGGCAAGGCGCAGCTGCCCGCGGTCTTCAAACTGAAGGCCGTTCCCGCCGAGCTCTCGAGCGCGGTGAAGGCGTTCGCCTCGCAGCACGGCGGCAAGGCCGAGGTGGCGCTCAACACCATCGACGGCGGCAAGAGCTTCCAGGTGCAGGTCGCGACGAAAGACCGCACACACGTGTTGCTGCTCGGCCCGCGTGGTCAGGAGCTCGCGCGCGGAGAAGTGCACGGCGCGAAGCTCACCTGGCGTTGGGGCTGATCAGCTCGGGTAGAGTGCGCGCCAATGCGCTCCCTTCTCTTCGCAGCGGTGGTGGGCTCGTTCTTCGCGTGTTCCGGAAACGTCGAGCCGCTCGATGGTGGAGCAGGTGGCGGCGGCATCGCGGCCGGCGGCGGAACTTCAGGCGGAGGCACGGGCGGCGGCGGAACCTCAGGCGGAGGCACGGGCGGCGGGACGATGGGCGGCGGCGCGGCGACGGGTGGCGGCGCAGCGAGCGGCGGCGGCGCAGCGACTGGCGGCGGCAGCGCGATGGCGGGCTGCGCGGGACGCACGGTGAAGCTCTGCGAAGACTTCGACAGCGCGACGGTGGGTCAGCTCCCGATGGGGTGGACGCTGAAGCCGGGTTGGGGGCAGGGCACCATCGCGGTCTCCACCGACTCAGCGCACAGCGGCAGCAGCGCGTTGAAGAGCGTCTCGCCCAACACCGGCCAGCCGCGCGCGCAGCGCAGCCTCTCGATGCTCGGCGCGACGCAGGGCACGCACTGGGGCCGCGTCTTCTACAAGGTGCCGACGCCGGCTCCGAACGCGATGAGCACCATGCAGTATTTCCACATCACGTTCGTCGGGCTCACCACCAACAACAGCGAGTCGCGCGTGGTGGACACGGTGCAGGCACCGAACGGCACGATTCAATATCTGTACAACCTGCCCGACGACTCCTGCTGCAACGGCAGCGCGTACAACTGGCGCTACGACGGCAACTGGCACTGCGCCGAGTGGTACGTGAACAACGGCACCGACTCGTACCGCTTCTTCATCGACGGCATGGAATTGAACTCGCTGATGTTCAGCGGCAATTCCAACGCGCGGCTCGCCGACTTCACCAACGTGGCGCTGGGCACCATCTATTACGTGAACAGCAACGGCACGCTCACCGCGTACCTCGACGACCTGGCGATCGACGACAACCGAGTCGGCTGCCAGTAACCCTCACAGCGTCTTCAAGAACTCCAGCAGCGCGCGGCGTTCTTCGCTCGAGAGTGCATCTCCGAAGGTGTGGCCGCCGTTTCCGAAGCCGCGCTGCGTGGTGTCGTAGACGCGCGCGCTGGTCTTCTCCTTTTCGAGCGTGAAGTTCCAGCCGACGTTCTTCTGGTCGTAGTCGTTGGAATCGAAGCTGCGGCTGAACTTCTCCGGACGCTTCGTGGAATCGAGCACGCCCTCGAGCGTCGGCACCGAGCCGTTGTGGAAATACGGAGCCGTCGCCCACACGCCAGTCAGCGGCTGCGCGACGTAGCCCTTCGTCGCTTCGAGCTTCGCGGTCTTTCCGTAGATGGACGCGTTGAACCACGCGAGGCGGGGCGCAGCGTCGGTGCTCGTCTTCTCGGCGAGGAGTGGATCCGTCTTCACCTTCTCGAGCGGAATCACCTCGGCTTTGGAATGACAGCCCGCGCAGCGCTTCTCGTAGAGCGCCTTGCCGGTGGTGATGAGCGCCGCGTCGGTGGGCCACGGCCACTTCGGCGGCTGAATCGAGTCGACGTACTTCGGCACCGGAGCGAACGCGGTGATGATCTTCTGCGCGTCCTTCTCCGAGTCGGTGCAGAGCAGCGAGGCGCTCGCCATCAGCGTGGCGCGGTCTCCTCTGCCGATGCCGGTGGCGAACACCGACTTCTTGTCGCGCGCGAGCCACCACGCAGGCACGTCGACGGGAACGGGCGGCTCTTCGTCGAGTGCGGGCTCGGGCTTTTCTTTCCAGGCAAGGGTCTTCGCGTCGCGATGGGCCATCAGCACCACCGCGAGATCATCCGCGGAAGAAATGCCGACCGTGTCGGTGACGATGTGCGGCCCGACCGCGGAGATGGGCCGCAAGAACCGCTCGACCTCGGTGCGCGCTTTCCCCGGAGGAAGAAAACCGCGCGCGAATTGCGCGATGGCCGAAGGGTCCACCGTCTCGTCGAGCTGCGAGTTGCCCAGCCCCAACACCGTCTTTCCCAGCAACTGACCGGCATGACACTGCAGACAATTGGGCGACACGACTTCCAGGCCCGTGACGCCC
>JAEUJS010000331.1 GCA_016792935.1 Archangium sp.
GTCGGTTCGCCCGCGCAGCTCGCGCAGGTCCTGTTCGAAGATCTCAAGCTGCCGATCCTCAAGAAGAACAAGAACTCCATCTCCACCGACCACGAGGTGTTGGAGAAGCTCGCCGAAGAGCACCCGCTCCCGCGCGCGATCATCGAGTACCGCACCGTCGCGAAGCTCAAGAGCACGTACCTCGACACCATTCCCACGCTCATCGGGGCCGACGGTCGCATTCGCACCACCTTCCACCAGGCGATGGCGGCGACGGGGCGCTTGTCGTCCACCAACCCCAACCTGCAGAACATCCCCATCCGCACCGAGCTGGGGAAACAGATTCGCCGGGCGTTCGTCGCGCGCGCAGAGCCTGGGAAAGAGGGCTGGGTGCTGGTCTCGGCCGACTACTCGCAGGTCGAGCTGCGAATTCTCGCCCACATCTCGGCTGACGAAGGGCTCATCAAGGCCTTCACCGAAGACACCGACGTGCACGTGCGCACCGCGGCCGAGGTGTTCGGCATCAAGCCCGAAGACGTCACGCGCCAGCAGCGCAGCGTCGCGAAGATGGTGAACTACGGCATCGCGTACGGGCTCTCTCCGCACGGGTTGTCGACGCGTCTCAACATTCCGCTCGAGGAATCGAAGGGCATCATCGACGCGTACTTCGCGCGGTTTCCGGGCATCAACCGCTACGTCGAAGACACCATCGCGACGGCGCGACGCACGGGCTACGTCGAGTCGATCTTCGGGAGGCGCCGCTACATGCCCGATCTCGTCTCTCGCAACCGGCAGGTCTCGATGGCCGCCGAGCGCGCGGCGATCAACATGCCGATTCAGGGAACCGCGGCGGATCTCGTCAAGCGCGCCATGCTGGTGCTCGACCGCCGCATTCCCGAGGAGAAGTTCGAAGGGCGCATGCTGCTGCAGGTGCACGATGAGCTTTTGTTCGAGTGCCCTGCGAGCGAAGCTGACCGCCTTTCGGCGTTGGCGAAGGAAGTGATGACGGGAGCAGCGCAGCTGAAGGTGCCACTGGTGGTGGACGTGGGGCGTGGCCGTTCGTGGGCAGACGCACACTGATTTCATGACTGAGAAGACGCCCAAAGGGAGCTCCGCTTCCGCCGCGAGCTCGCTCACGCCGAGCCGCCTCGAGGAATTCGAGCGGCTGATCGATCGCCAGGCGGAGCGGTTCCGCGCGCTGATCGAAGTGGGCACGGGCTTGTCGCTCGCGCGCGATGTCGACTCGCTCTTGCAAGCGGTGATGGCGCGGCTGACCTCGCTGCTCGGAGCGGAAGCCGCCACGCTCTACATGCACGACCCGGAGAACAAGCAGCTCTGGTCGCGCGTGATGCGGGGCGCGTCGCTCAAGGACATTCGGCTCGCCGACGACGATGGCATCGCGGGTCACGTCTTCACCTCGCGCGACACGCTGATGCTGGCCGACGCGTATGACGACCCCCGCTTCAACCCGGAGATCGATCGCCAGTCGGGCTTCAAGACGAGATCGATCATCGCCACGCCGCTGCGGCACGTGAGCGGCAAGGTGCTCGGCGTGTTGCAGGTGCTCGATCGTCGCGCGGGGCTGTTCACTCCCGACGATCGCTCGCTGGTCGAGGGCATCGCGCTGCAGGTCGCCGCCGTGCTCGACAACGTGTTGCTCGTCGATGAGCTCAACCGCCGCGTGAACGATCTCGACGCGCTCTACGAGGTCGAGCGGGCGAGCGCGGAGGCGGCCGAGCAGACCGATCTCCTCGGGCGCATTCTCGACATCACGTTGGAGCGCACGGGTGCGCAGGCAGGCTCCGTGTTGCTGGTGGAAGAAGAGCGCGACGCGTTGCTGTTCCGTTCCACGCGCGGCGAGAAGTCGGAAGCGCTGGTCTCGGTGCGAATCAAGGCCGGGCAGGGCATCGCGGGCCGCGTCGCCGAGACCGGAGACATCATTCGCGTCGATCGCGCCGAAGACTCTCCGTTCTACGACAAGACCATCGCCAGGAAGCTCGGCACCACCACCGGCGCGGTGCTGTGTGTGCCGATCAGCTCGGGCAAGACGACCATCGGCGCGCTCGAGTTGCTGAACAAGAAGCACGGCTTCACCGACAAAGACGAGCGATTGGCCGAGCTTCTCGCGGCGCAGATCGCGCGTGCGCTGCAGACTCGCCAGTCGAAGGAAGAGATCGATCGCAAGGCGCGCCTGGTGACCATCGGTCAGATGCTCAGCGGCGTTTTGCACGACCTGCGCACTCCGCTCACGGTGGTCGGTGGCTACGCCGAGATGATGGCGGGCGAAGAGAACCCCGAGCTGCGCGCCGAGATGAGCCGCACGATCATGGCCCAGCTCGAGCACATCTCGACCATGCAGCAGGAAACGCTCGCCTTCGTGCGCGGAGAGAAGGCCGTCTTCATCCGCAAGGTCTTCATGCACGTGTTCATGAAGGAGCTCGGCGAGCAGCTGACGCAGGAATTCGCGGGCACCAACGTCGAGCTGAAGATGCTCGTCGGCTACACCGGGGCGGCGCGGTTCGACGAGAGCAAGATTCGGCGCGTGCTGTTCAACCTCGCGCGCAACGCGATCGACGCCATGCCCAACGGTGGCCGCTTCATGTTGAGCGTCGATCGCGAGGGTGAAGAGCTGGTGTTCCGCGCGAAGGACAACGGCCCGGGCATTCCGGCCGAGATCGCAGATCGCCTCTTCGAGTCCTTCGTCACCAGCAAGAAGTCGGGCACTGGCCTCGGCCTGGCGATCGTGCGGAAGATCGCCAGGGAACACGGCGGCACCGCGACCTTCAAGACGCAGATCGGCAAGGGCACGTCGTTCGAGGTGCGCTTCCCCGCGGGGACCTCAGCCGACTGACGGGGTGCGTGGCTCGACGTGCACCACCACGTCGATCACCTCGGGAAAGCGCTCGCGGATCTTCGCCTCGACGCCCTCGGTGATCTCGTGCGCCGTCTTCACGGTGAGCTCGGGGTTCACCTCGATGATCAGATCGACGTAGACCGCTCCCTCGAGGCCACGGCTGCGCACCGCGCGGACGCGATCGATCGCCCCGACGCCCTCGAGCGCCGTGCGCACCTTCTTGGCGTCGAGCCGCGCCGAGTCCGCGAGGATGCCGATGGCCTGCTTCAAGATCTGCCAGCCCGTCCACGCGACGAAGATCAGCACGCCCAGCGCGACCAGCCCGTCGGCGCGCCGCACGCCGAAAGACGTGAGCACCAGTGAGCTGATCACCGCGATGGTGACGAACACGTCGGACTTGGTGTGCGCGGCGTCGGCCTTGAGCAGCTCGCTCTTGAGCTTCTCTCCCTGCGTGTGCTCGACGCGGGTGACGACGATGTTCACCAGCAGCGTGCCCACCATGGCGCCGATCTGCAGCGGGCCGACCTCGGGGTGCTTGTCGTGCACCAGCGCCTCGAAGGCCATGCGCCCCAGACCGACCACGCCGAAGCTGATCATCAAGCCGATCGCCAGCGACGCCAGCGCCTCGAACTTCTGGTGGCCGTAGGGGTGTTCCTCGTCGGCGGGCTGCGAGGCGAAGTGCATGGCGATCAGCGCCACGATGTTTCCTGCTCCATCGATGAAGGAGTGGAGACCATCGGCGGTCATGGCCGTCGAGTCGGCGATCAACCCGAGGGCCGTCTTGATCGCCGCGACCACCCAGTTGGCGATCAGGATCAGCCACAGCACTCGCTTGATCGGCCCGACTCTCGCGTCGTGTGCCTGAGCCGTCATGACGAGTGCGTGGTTAGCGCGTCACTGCGTCGAGCGGAACAGCCGCATGCCCGGTCGCCCGCTGAGCTCGAGGTAGAAGCCGAACTGAAAGCGCACGGTCTGATCGTTCGCCAACAGGCCAGGCGGCGGGTTGGGGAAGGGCTGCGCGCGCTCGAACGCCTTGATGGCCTCGAGATCGAGGAAGTCGAGGCCCGAGGACTTGTCGACGAACGCGTCCTTCAACCGGCCGTTTCCATCGAGCGTGACGTTGAGGATGGTGTAGCGATCGCGGCCGCCGTAGATCTGCCCGGTCGGGTCGCGCAGGCGGAGCTGATCAGTCGGCGACCAGTTCTGACCGACGCTCTGCTTCACGCGGTTGAAGAAGCTGGCGTACTTCCACTCGCGGGTGGAGAGGTACGTGCCGTCGCCTTCGTCCACGTCTTTGAGGAAGTCGTTGGGCGCCGCGCCGGTGATCTTGTCGACCACCGCCGACGAGGGGAGCAGGTTGAGCACACCGGCCTTGCCGATCTTCCCGGCCGAAGCGTCTTCTCCGGTGTTGATCGACCCGGGGATCAGCTTCAGCCGATCGGAGTTGCCCTTGATGGCTTCGGTCTCGGTGCGGTTGTTCACGTTCACGCCGGGGCCCTGATCAGACGTCGACTTGAGCGACACCTCGGCGCGCTTCTGCACGTCGGGCACCTGCATCGCCATCTTGGGGTTCGCCTCGTTGAGCGGGCGATCGTCTTGTCCGATGCCGTCGTTGCCGCTGACTTGCGCCTTCTGCACCTGCGCGCTGCCGTCGCCTTCGGTCTTCTGCGGCGCGGTCCGTTGCGGCATCGCGTTTCGGTAGAACGGGCTCGTCTCCTTGGCGCGCGTTTCCTTCTTGGCGACGTTGTTGGTTTCCGCGAGGTACTTGGCCTTCGGATCGACCTGATCGTTTCCGGGCGCGACGTCGACCACCTGGCCGTCGGGCACCGGGTCGGGCTTCTTCTCTTCCTTCTTCAGCTCGGGCTTCCTGGCGATGACCTTGCGCTCATCGCGGAGCACCGGCGCGCTCTTGCCGCGGTTCTTGTCGAACTGCTCGCTGGTCAGCCCGCGCAACACGACAGGGCGGTTCGAAGCGGTGCGCGGCTTGCGCGGGAGATCTTTCACGTCCCACTTGAGCAACGAGCTCAACACCACCAACACCGCGAGCAACGCGTGGAACCCGAGCGCGCCGCCCAAAGCGAGCGCAGCCGCCAGCGCTCGCCGGTCGGGCACTTTCCGCGGAGGGAGGGGCACCAGAATCACGTCGCTGGGAAGCATAGCGAGGACGCGCGATGACCGCCTGCCCACGCGGGTGGGTCAATCGCGCGAAAACCCCAACAACGACGCCTCAGTAGATGCGCGCGACCTGCGCACCGTTGAAGTAGTGATCGAGGATCTGCTTGTAGGTCTGGCCCGCTTCGGCGCGACCGATCGCTCCGGTCTGGCACATGCCGACGCCGTGGCCCCAGCCGCCGCCGGTGAAGACCCACGTCACCGGCTTCCCTTTGGGATCCTTCTCGGCCTTCAGCTCGAACATCGCGCTGTTCAACATGCCGAAGGTGCGACGAATGGTGAGCTCTCCACGCAGCGTGGTCGCGCCCTCTTCGCCCGAGATCTGCAACAGCCGCGCGCGACCCGACACGCCACGCTCGGTGACGTTCATCGCCATCACGCGACCGACTCCGAAGCTGGCGAGCTTCTCGTCGACTTCCTTCGCGGTGAAGCGCTTCTCCCAGCGGTACTTGGTCAGCTGCGCGAAGCTCGACACCTTGCAGGCGTGCACGGCATCCGCCGTGAGGAACTTCGTCAGCCCATCTCCCGGAGCAGGGGCCGGAGCCTTTCCCGGCATGACGTCAGGCCGTCCGCGCAAGGACGGATTCGGCACGCCGCCCCACACGATGTCGTTGTTCTCGGTGTGGCCTCCGCAGACCGCGCTGTAGACGGAATCGACGAGGCGATCGTTGGCGTCGAAGCTGGCCTCTCCGCGCGTGGCCTCGACGGCCGCGTTGGTGGTCGGCGCCTCACCGCCGACGCCCTTGTAGACGGCGCAGTGCTGCTCGGTGCACAGAACGTAGGGATCGGCGAGGTGCTTCAAGCCGATCTTGGCGAGCACCTCTCCGCGCGCGGTGACGGCCTGCGCCTTCAGCGCTTCCGGGTGGCCCTTGGCGAAGATCTCGCTCGGCACCAGGCCCTTGAGCAGATCTTCGAGATCGACCTGGTTGATCACCGCGATCTTCCCGGCGCGATCGGACGTCATCAGGATCGCTCCGCGGTAGGCGCGATCTTCGAAGTTGTGGAAGTCGTAGCCGACGCCGTACTCGACGCGCTTCACCTCGATCGGCGCTCCATCGGGAGACTCGGCGGTCAGGCGATCGTCTGACTTCGCGACCACGCCGCCGCTGCCGTCGAGCAGTTCGAGCGAGATGGTGCCCTTGCTCTTCACGTCTTCCAGCAGCGAGGTGCGCACCTGGAACTTCTGGAGGATCTCCGCCTGCTGCGCGGCGAGCGACTCGGGCGGAGCAGGGGGCTGATCGACGACCAGCACGTAGCGGCGGTTGTCGATCACCTTGCCGGCGATGCCGTACACGCCTCCGAGGATCTGCGACTTGAGCTGCAGCCCACGCTCCGACCATTCCTGCTGTGCCTGCGCGAGGCCGAGCTTGTCATTGAACGGAACTTCGGCGACCTGAATGCGGGCGACGATGGCGGCGGGCGTGCCCTTCGTGCGGCGCACCTTCCATTCCATGCCGCTGGGGCCTTCGACGAACTTCTCCGGAGTGCCGGGAATTCGAAAACGCAGGCGGCCGCGACCGATGAGTGTGACCTCGGTGAAGCCTTCCATCAGCCGCACGGGGATGATCGGCGAGCCGCCCTTGAAGTCGAGCCGCTTGGTCGTCAGCTCAGCAGGAGGCGGAGGAAGATCATCGCCGGCGACCGCGGCGCTCGAGACCGTCAAGAGCGCGAGAACTGCGGGGCGAAACAAGAGGCGCCACCCGGAATCGAACCGGGGAATGAGGGTTTTGCAGACCCTTGCCTTACCGCTTGGCTATGGCGCCGAACTGAGAGGTTTTTATCGCATCACGTAACTGCTTCCGCAAACATTGATTCTTGAGTCAAAGTGCGCGGCCATGAGCTCAGCCGGCTTTGCCACGTACACCGAAGAACATGAGGCCTTCCGCGAGACGGTGAAGAAGTGGGTCGAGCGGGAAATCAAACCCCACGTCGTGAAGTGGGAAGAGGCTGAAGAATTCCCGCGAGAATTGTTCGGCAAGGCGGCGGAGCTGGGTCTGTTCGGGCTCAAGTACGAAGAGAAATACGGAGGAACGAACGCGGGATTCTTCTTCGAGGCGATCGCGATCGAAGAGTTGTCCAAGTGCGGCTCCGGCGGAGTGGCCGCGGGGTTACTGGGTCAGGCGACGATTGCGACAGGTCCGCTGCATTTGTTTGGCAGCGACGCGCAGAAGCAGAAGTACCTGACGCGCGCCATCAAGGGGGAATGGATCGGCGCCTTTGCGGTGACCGAGCCGAGCGCGGGCTCCGACGTGGCGAGCGTGAAGACGCACGCGAAGAAGCAGGCCGACGGCAGCTGGGTGATGAACGGGTCCAAGACGTACATCACCAACGGCGTGCGCGCGGACTACCTGATCGTCGCGGCGAAGACCGACCCCACGAAGGGCCACAAGGGCCTCTCGATGTTCCTCGTCGAGAAGACGATGCCGGGCTTTCAGGTCAGCAAGCGGCTCAAGAAGTTGGGTTGGCGCGCGTCGGACACGGCGGAGCTGGTGTTCGAAGATCTGAAGCT
>JAEUJS010000356.1 GCA_016792935.1 Archangium sp.
CGTCTTCACGGCGAAAGAACGACTCGTACGGCGCCAGGTTCACCACCGTGAGATGCGCGAAGTCTTCGTCGAGCGCCGCGTCGGGCTCGACCTCGAGCAGCTCGCGCCCCAACGGCCCGCGCAGCACCCCGAGGAAGTCCGCGTCGGGCTCCTTCACCCACAGCCGCGAGAAGAACGCGTAGAGGCGCTGACGCTCCGCGGCCGTCATGTCTTGACGTTCATCTTGTAGGCCTCGCGGGTCAACGCCACCCACGGGCGCTTCAAGTGCTCGGGGCGTCGCAGGCCACCGGGCCCGGGCGCCGGGCGGGTGAGCTGATCTCTCCACACGCGGAAGGTCTCGAAGGTCGCCGCGATGTCCACCTTGAGGTCGCCGATCTTCTCTCCCGGCGCCGCCGCCTCGATGAGCACCTTCTGATGCCAGCAGTGCATGCCGGAGATCGGATCGGGATGCGGGTGATGCACGGCGTTCTGCCAGACACCCGACAAGCCATCCCAGCTGATGTTGTCGAGGTCCTTGTTGAAGTCGGCGAACGGCCAGCCGCGCTCACCGAACTCCTTGCTGGCCTCCACCTCGAAGGGCTTCACGCCCTCGACGTTGGTGTGCTCACGCACGGTGCCGTTCTCGGTCGGCTTCACCACCACCGAGCCGAGCCGCATCAAGTGCAGGGGCTGCTCGAAGCCCACGTCGACCTGACCGACGCGACGCCAGCGGCCGGCGTGATGGCTGCACGAGACGACGCCCGGCGCCATGCCCTCGGTCGGCATGCACATCGCGATGAAGTAGCCCGCTTCCTTGCCCGACAACGTGTCCAACACGCGCAGCTTGATGGGCTGCCCGCGCGTGAAGCCGAGCCGCTTCGCGTCGCTGGTGCTCATCCACACCGGGTTGTGGTTCTGGGAGATCTCCATCAACCACTTGGCGTTCACCGAGCGGGTGTGGATGTTGTACGGCAGCCGGAAGATGGGGTTGAGCGCGAACGCGTTCGGTTCGGTCATGTACGAGTGATGCACGTGCGAGACGATGTGCACCATCGCGCCACGCTGTTCCGCGGTGTGCGGGTAGATGGGCACGGCGTACTCGGGCCAGCCCCAGTCCTTCATCCACCGAGCGTAGAATTCCATCTTGCGGCTGGGCGTCGCGAAGCCCGCCGTGCGTTTCCCCTCGTGCAGCACGCCGATGTTGTGCCGCCCCTCTGCCGTCTCGATGTAGAGCTGGTTGGTCTTCGCGTCGGTCTTGAGCTGGTCGAGCTGGTATTCGACCGAGCCCTGCCAGAACTGCGGCGCCTTCACCTTGAGCGTGCCGGCCTTCTCGTCGACGTGGAGCTCTTCTTCATGGAGATTGAAGACCTCGTACTTTTCCGTCCACGCGCCGCGGTCTCGCAGGAAGTCGTAGTTCGGGTACTTCTTCGCGAAGGCCGCGAGCTGCCGCTCGAGGTCGCTCTTCGCCTCGGCCTCCTTCGTGTTCGCCGCTTCCGCCGCCGCCTTGCGCAGCCCGGGCAACGTGCCGAACGCCGCGTTGTAGTACTCGGCGATGGTGACCGGATTTCCCGGGCGCTCGCGGCTTTCCCAGAACTTCTTGATGCCCAGCGAGCCGTCGGGGTCGACGTGGTGGAACAGCAAATTCACCCACAGCTCGTTCTCTTCCCAGATTTCACCGAGGCCGGCTTTGACGTGCGCTTCCAGCGTCGCGCGCGCGGGGTCTTTGGGTTGCCAGCCGCTCTTCTCGAGCGCCACCCGGAGCACCGGCTGACGGAACCCAATCCACGCCTGGGTGTTGGTCGGCTCCGAATGTTGATCGTGCCGCTCTCCCGACAACCCCACCGGGAGGATGTAGTCCATGAACCAGTTGGTCTCGGACCAGGTGGGTGACGGGTTGAAGGTGAGCTCCAGCTTCGACTCGTCGCGGAGCACCTCGATCCACCGGAAGCCGTCGGGGTTGATCCACACCGGGTTGTATTGCCGGGGGATCCACACCGCGAGCTTCGAGGGCACGGTGAGGCCCTTGTCGCGCCACTTCTGCTGCCACTCGGTGTCGCTCAGCAAATGCGGGAGCAGAAACGAGAGCTCATACGCCGCGAGCGGCCACTCCGGCGGCCACGAGAGGTCGTTCCATTCGTTCACCTTCGCCGGGCTCTCAGCGAGGGTGGCGCCGCCGCCCTTCCCGCCGACGGAGATCATGCGCCCCTCTTCGAAGCCCAGCGCGCCGACGCCGTTGAAGTTCCCGGTGAGCGACAGCAACAAGATGCCGGTGCGGCCCGACGACATCCACCCGCCGCGATTTCCCGCCGCCGTCGAGCGCCAATAGAAGCTGGTGATGCGGTCGCCCGCGTACACCACGTACTCGTAGAGCTGCTCCAGCTTGCTGACCGGCACACGCGCTTCCTGCGCGGCCCACTCGAGCGTGTAGCGGCCGTAGAGGTCGAGCAGCAGCTTCTCGAAGTCTTCGAAGGTGTCGCCCTGCGGCAGCGCCGAGAGGAAGCCCCGCGAACGCAGCACCTCGAGCTCGTCCTGGTCGGCGAGGAGGTCCTGCCAGTTCCACCACGTGCGCACGAACTCGCGGTCGTACTTCTTCTCGCGAATCAGCCGCGCGGCCATCGAGAGGTGAATCGCCGCCTCGCTCCCTGGCCAACACGGAATCCACAGGTCGGCGATGCCCGCGGAATTCGACAGGCGCGGGTCGAGCACCACCAGCTTCGCGCCCTTCTTGCGCGCGCGGGCGATCTGCGCGGCCGACTGCTGGAAGTAGTGGCCCGCGTCGGCGGCGTGCGAGCTGACGAGGAGAATCAACCGCGAGTTCTCCCAGTCGGGCGCGCTGCGGTCGTCGTTCACCCACAACAGGCTCGCCAGGCGGCCGCTCGCCGAGCAGATGTTGGTGTGCGAGCTCTGACAGTCCTGCCCGAGGCTGGCCCACACGCGCGGCGTGAAGCCCGACTCATTGGGCCTCCCCACGTGGTGCATGATGCTCTTCTTCGAGAACGCGTCGCCGCTCTTGAGCGCGGCGTTCATCTTCGCGCCAATCGTGGTGAGCGCCTCGTCCCACGTGGTGCGCACCCACTTGCCTTCACCGCGCTTCGTTCCCGGCGCGCGTTTGAGCGGAAACGGAATGCGGTCGGGGTCGTACATCTGCGACTGCACCGCGTAGCCCTTGGCGCAGTTCCGCCCGACGCTCCCCGTGTGGAACGGGTTGCCCATGTACTTGCGCACCACCATCGTCTCTTTGTCGACCCACGCCGTCAGCCCGCACGCCGCTTCGCAGTTGTTGCAGATGGTCGGCACCAGCACGTGCTCGTGCACCTTCACGTCGGTGCGGGCGATGCCGCCGCGCTTCCAGTCGTCTCCCGACAGCTCGCGCCAGCCGTTCCACTTCTCGGGCGGCGGGTACATCGCGAAGTTGCCCTTCACCACCGGCACCTTGTCGAAGGTCGCCGCCAGGGGCTCACCGGCGCGCGCCTCGGGGATGAAGGAACGCACCGCGCCGGCGGTGACCACCGTCACTCCGCCGGTCACCGCCGCGGCCTTCAGAAAGTCTCGTCGCTTCAGGTTCGTCATGACTTCCTCACGAGAGCGGAATGAGCTGCGGCGCGAGCAGCCACGCGTGCTTCACCAACCACAAGCCAACGAGGCTCGACGCGGCGGCGAGTGGCCACAGGGCTGGTGATTTTCGCGAGAGCCCAGAGAACGTCAGCAGCGCCGGGAGCACGAAGCCGAACCCCAACCCGGAGAAGAAGAGCGCGCCGATCTTCCCGGTCGTCAGCACGTGAATCAGGAACTCGGCTTCTTCCGACTTCTGGGGAGCGAAGATCAGCTCGGTGATGAAGATGGTCAGCATCAACGAGGCCGAGAAGCCCAGGGTCCACGCGAAGCGGGTGCGTTGATCTTCCGTCGCTCCGCGCGCGAGGAGGAACACCGCGCTGCCAGCGAGCGTGGCGGCGAGCACCATCTGCGCCACCTCGGTCGGCGTGTGCCACAGCTCGCGCGCGTTGGCCTGACCGAGCAGGGCCGCGGTGTAGATGGTCGCGAGGAAGGCGATGATCCACGTGGGCACGATGAGCCGGTCGTAGAGCGCGTCGTTCTTCTTCCACGCCAGCCACGTCAGCAGCGCCGTCAGGCCCGTGTACGCGGTGAGCACCCAGGCGCCCAGGTTGATGGCCGACGTCGTGTGGGGCCACACGAACATGTGCCAGAAGCGGAAGATCTGGTGCAGGTCGAGCACCGTGAACAAGAGCGTGATGTTCACGAACACGAAGCCGATGGCCGGCACCACCAGCCGGTAGAAGCGGCGGCTCGGGCCTTCCTGCTTCATGAAGAACGCGCCGAGCAGAAAGACTCCGGTCGAGATGCTCTTCGCCCAGAAGTTCATGGTGACCAGCCAGCCCCAGATGATCCCCGAGTGGAGCACGTCGAGCGTGACCTGCGCGTCGTTGGCGGCGCCCATCACTTGCCTCCGATCTTCTCGAGCGTGCCGTTGTGACCGAAGAGCGTCGGGCCTTCGTCACGCTTCGCGCCCAGCGCGTCGAGCGAGCGATCTCCACCGCCCGTGTAGAAGTGTTTGGGCCGCGTGCCCTTCTCAGGCTTCCGCACCCGCACGTCGCGGTGTGACGCGATGGTGGTGCTGATGAGCGACTCGGCATCTTCGAGGTCGCCGAAGATGTTCGCCTCGGTCGGGCACGCCACCACGCACGCCGGCTGGAGACCCGATTCCACGCGGTGCGCGCAGTAGGTGCACTTGTCGGCGGTGTTGGTCTCGGGGTCCATCGAGATGGCCCCGTACGGGCAGGCCATCATGCAGGCCGCGCAACCGATGCAGCGGTCCTTGTCGACGTTGACGATGCCGTTGGGCAGCGTGTGCAGCGCGCTCACCGGACACACGCGCACGCACGGCGCGTTCTCACAGTGGTTGCACCGCAGCGGTGTGAAGGACCGCTTCACCTCCGGAAACACGCCCGAGTCGACGTACTTCACGCGCAGCCGCCAGCTGTTCACCGGAACGTCGTTCTCGGCCTTGCACGCGACCTCACACGCCTTGCAGCCGATACAGTTGTTCAGGTCGACGAGGAAGCCGAGTTTCATGAGCTCTCCGGAACGGGGTGAGAGCCACGCGGGCAGCCTGACGATTTTTCGCGGACTATTTCGCCAGCGTCGGAGCCTGAGAAGGCGTCGCGGTCGACCCGCGAATCACCTGAATGGTGTTGAAGCGCTTCATTTGCAGCACCCTGGTGCGCTCTCCCGACAGCAAGGTGTTCATCGTCGCGCGACCCCGCTCTTCGAGGACGTCCACATCGTCTTCGTTGCGCAGCGTGAAGGTCAGCGAGCCGAGCTGCTCGGACAACGCGAGGATTTCGGCCTCTTCCGGCAGCACCAGCAGCGTCACGTTGCCGTAGGTGCGCTCGGTCTCGGGGATCAGATTCACGTTCGTGGTGCCGGTGATCTTGCCCGTCGCGAGCACGGTGACGTTCTGCATTAGCGTGACCGCGACCTGCTCGTTGGAGATCGGATCCTTGAAGCTGCCGATGATGTCGACGTGATCGTTCGGCCGCATCCACCCGCCGACGCCGGTCGTGCCCTTCACTTCCACCGCCAGCCCGCGCGCGCGCTTCATCACGCGACTGGCGAGCCGCTCGGCGAGCTTGCTCGACTCGAACTGACTCCACAGCAGCGGATCTCCCGCGGCGATCGCGACCTGCACCTTTTGTCCAACCACGTAGCTCGCTGAATCGGGCTTCACGACCGAGCCGGTCACGAACTGCTCGGGCACGGAGCGTTGCGAGAGGTGCTCCATGGTCACCGTGGTGCCTTCCGACAAGTCGACGCTCGCGACGATGACGGGCACCAGGTTCCAGCCCTTGCGCACGTCGTTGCGTTCCTTCATCAGCGCGCTCCACGCGAGCGCGAAGCCGATGCACATCAGGCCCGCGGCGATGGCGAGCGGCGTGAAACGGCCTCCAATCGAGAGACCTGCGCGCGTGCGGGGAATCTGCGTGACGGGCAACGGCGGCGAGGGGCGCGGCGACTTTTGGACAGGCAGCTGCAACACGCGCAATTCGCCTGCTCGCTGCGAACCGCCCCGAGTCGGTTCTCCGCTGCGCGGAACAGGTGCGGGCAACACCGGAGGATCTCCGTCGTAGGCAAGACCAGAGAGTGAGGCTTCGAAGGCCTCGATGTCGGGGTCGGAGCCCGACTTGTCCCAGAGGTAGTCACTCTCGATCATCGAGTGCCTCCTTGTTCTGTGCGGTGGGCAGCCCGAGCTTCTCTCGGAGCTTCTCCATGCCGCGGTGAAGGTTGACGCGCACGCTGCCGGGCGTGAGGCCGGTGCGCTCGGCGATCTCCGGGCCCGTCATGCCTTCGATGAGGCGCATGGCGAGCGTCTCGGCGTACGCCTCGGGCAACGAGTGGAGCGCCTTCAAAATCTTCTTCGCATCGGGCGCGGCGGATCGATCCGGCGCCTCCAACTGCGGCTCGTCTTCGAGCGGCTCTTCATCACGCGCGTCGCGTTGATGACGTGAAGCCCGATGGCGCGCGAGCTGCGAGAGCCAACCTGGAAACGCCGCGTCGTCTTCGAGCTGCGAGAGCTTCTGAAACACGGTCAGAAAAACGTCCTGCACGAGATCGGCCGCGTCGCTCGCCGGAACGCGTGAGATGACGATGGCGTGCACGAGCTTTCCGAAGTGACCATGGAGCGCCTTGAACGCTTCGTGATCACCTTTGCGCGCAGCCGAAACCCAGCTCACCCACACGGCGCGGATCCGTTCCTCTGGCGGCTTCGGGCGCGGGTCCTGCGAGAGTGCTGCCGAGAGCGCCACATTCCACCTAACGGCGTCGCCCCAAGGGGCTTTGCTTGCCAACGCACAGGAGACCACCACTCTGCACGGCGTTAACAGCCGGACCAAGCGCGCGGAATCATTGCGCGCAACGATGTGTGCAAGCGGTGTCGGTCTGACTCGTTTGGAGTATGGAGCCGCCCAGAATGAAGCGCCTGCTGATCAGCCTCCTGTGTCTGTCCCCCGTCGTCGCCTCGGCCGAAATGGTCGATCGCATCGCCGCGGTGGTGAACAACGACATCATCACGTTGAGCGAAGTCGAAGCGCGCATCGCTCCCGACCTCGCGAAGCTGCGTCAGGAACCGGACGCCACCAAGCGCGCGGAGGCCCGCCAGTTCCTCGTGAAGCGCGGCCTCGAGCTGCTCATCGGCGAGAAGCTGATGGAGTCGCAGGTCAAAGAGCTCAACATCGAGGTCGCCGACTCCGAGATCGAGATGGGCATGGAGGACGTGAAGAAGCAGAACAACATCAGCAGCGAGCAGTTCGAAGCGCTCCTCGGTCAGGAAGGCTACACGCTCGCCTCGTACAAGACGTTCATGCGCAAGCACCTCGCGCGCCTCAAGCTCGTGAACTTGAAGGTGCGCAGCAAGGTGAAGATTTCCGACGAAGACCTGAAGGCCGAATACGCCCGCTGGTCGCACGACGAAGCGAACGAATACGAAGTGCACGCGCGGCATCTGCTGGTGCAGGTCGCGGCGAAGGCCACTCCGGAACAAATCGAGGTCGCGCGCTTGAAGGCCGTCGGCTTGATGGAAGAAGCGAAGAAGCCCGGCACCAACTTCGCCGAGCTCGCGAAGAAGAAGAGCGAAGGTCCTTCCGCGGCAGATGGTGGTGACCTCGGCTTCTTCCGACGTGGCGTGATGATGGCCGACTTCGAGAAGGCGGCATTCTCGTTGCCCATCGGCGGCATCAGCGAGCCCATTCGCACCAAGTTCGGTTGGCACGTGCTCAAGGTCGAGGAACGCAAGGCGTTGAACGCGCCGCCGCTCGAAGAAGTGAAGGACAAGCTCCGCGAGGCGATGCTGCGCAGCCAGCTCGAGAAGTACACCGATCAATATGTGCAGGAGCTGCGCGCCGGTGCCGTCGTCGACGTGAAGATCTAGCTGGTTCGCTCGGCGAGTCTCCGCCTGCGGCTACGTTCGCCGGACACTTCAACCTCTTGCAACGGATCGAGGGGTTCGGGTCCACTCATGGGAAGTGACCGCGACTGCGCGCCCGCTTCGCATGCCAAAACCGCCAGATTCCGCGGAGTTCGGTGAGATCTACGCGGAACATTTCCGGTCGGTGTGGCGCACGCTGAGCAGGCTTGGCGTGCAGAGCGCGTTCCTCGATGACGCGACTCAGGAAGTGTTCATCGTGGCGTGGCGTCGCTGGAGCGAGTTCGAAGGGCGCTCGACGCACCGCACGTGGCTGCTCGGAATCGCGCTGCGTGTGGCGAGTGACGCGCGGAAGAAGCAGCGCCCGATGGAAGAAGTGTCGCTGCAGCTCGAAGCGATGGCGCCGGGGCCGGAGCGCGTGACCGCAGCGCGTGAAGCGGCGCGCAAGGTCGAGGCGATGTTGTCGAAGATGGATGGCGAGCGGCGGGAAGTCTTCGTGCTCGTGGATCTCGAGGGCTACTCGGTGCCGGAAGTCGCCGAAGCCACGCAGGTGAACCTGAATACGCTGTACACGCGGTTGCGCGCGGCGCGCTCTGACTTCGAGACGCTGGTGGCCAGTTCCGCGGAGGAGTTGCGATGAGTGAGCTGTCTCCACAGGCGCGCGCCGCGTTGCGTGCGCTCGGTTCTCCGGAACCGACGGCGGCCGATGAGCGGCGCGTGCGCGAAGGCTTCGAGCGCGCGGTGGGCGTGGTGCTTCCGGCGGCGGCGGTGGTGGGCGCGGTGACGGTGGGCTCGAGCGCGGCGGCGGCGACCGGTGCGTCGACCGCGGCGATGAGTGCGGGCGGTGCATCAGGCGCGACGGTCGCCAGCTTCACGGCGCTCGGCACTGGCGCGAAGGTGATGTTGTTCGTGGCGGCGGTCGGTGTCGGCTCGGTGGTGACGGCAGGAGCGAAGGCAGTGGTCGTCTCGAAGCCTGCCGCGGTCGCGCTTGCGGCCAGCACCGCGAAGAGCGCCCAGTCGTCGCGCGGAAATCGAACGCAGCCCGCGGCCGCGAATCAGCCGGAGCAAATCGCGCCATGCACTCCGGGCCAGCTCGCCGCGGGCCAGGTCGATCCATGCCCGGCCACGCAGGTCGCGCCGTGCACTCCGGGTCAGGTCGATCCATGTCCGGCCCCACAAGTCGCGCCGTGCACTCCTGGGCAGCTCGCAGCGGGCCAGGTCGATCCGTGTCCGGCGCAGGTCGCGCCATGCACTCCGGGTCAGCTCGCAGCGGGTCAGGTCGATCCATGCCCGACCGCGCAGGTCGCGCCGTGCACTCCGGGTCAGCTCGCAGCGGGCCAGGTCGATCCATGTCCGACCGCGCAGGTTGCGCTCGTCGACGCGCCCACCGGAGCCACCCTCGCAGCGCGCGGTCCGCAGCCGGTCACGCCGGTGAGCAGCGCGCCGAAGCTCTCGCGCAAGCTCATCGGAGCCGCGGAGCCCGAAGTGACGCCCGACCCTGTTGTCGCCGTCGCGCCGACTCCGTCGAAGCTGAGCGACACGCCTGAGCTCGTTCCGCCGCCGACTCCGGCTGCCGCTCCGACGCCGCAATCCGCCACCACCGAGGCAGGCTTCGAGCTCGTGGTCGAGGCGCACTTCCCGAGCTGCGACAGCGCGACTGAGCTCCGCACCGCGCTCGCCGCGCGCAAGCTGCTCGTCGATCAACGCGCCGAGCACGCGCTCTTCTTGATCGGCGCGTACCAGAAGCACTGCCCCTCGGGTCAGTGGAGCGACGAGGCCTGGCGCGTGCGTCTCTCGAGCCTCTGCGCGATCGGCCGCGACACCGAAGCCGCCTCGCTCTTCGAGTGGTTCGCCACCGAGTATCCGCACCGCCGCTTCGCGATCGAATCGGAGCTGCGCTCGAGCTGCGAACCTTCCGTGCTCGGCAAAGAGTGAGTTGATAGGCATCGCCGCATGGCCGAGCCGACGGGCGAGACTCCGGACGAGCTGGTGCGGATGCTCACCGACTGGTTCGGAATCAACCAGGCGCGCCGTGCCCAACCGGCGTTGATTCCTTCGTGAGCAAGCCGGATCTCCTCGTCGCGTTGTGGTGTCGCTACGACGGCGCGGGCTTTCACGGCTACCAGGCGCAGGGAACGTTGCGCACCGTGCAGGCTGAGTTGCTGCGTGCGTTTCGCGAGGCCGGGTTGCCGAGAAATCCCGTCGTCGCAGGACGGACGGATCGCGGCGTCAGCGCGCGCATGCAGGTGTTGTCCGCGCGCGTGCATCGCACGTCATCGCTCGACGAGATGACGCGCGCGCTCAACACCGCGCTCCCCGAAGACGTGCGCGTCGAGCTCATCAAGCCCGCGGTGGAAAAATTTCACGCCGCGTGGAGCGCCACCGGCAAGGTCTACCGCTACGCCACGCGCGACGTGCCGCTCGTTCCGCTGCGTGAAGCGGCCGCGCTCGTTCCCGGCACGCGCACGTTTCGCACGTTTCACTTCAAGACCAGCGAAGCGCGGACCCGCACCGTGCACTCCGTCGTCGTGGGAGATGACGGCGTCGTCACGTTCACGGGCGACGCGTTCGCGCGGCACATGGTGCGCATGTTGATGGGCGGAATGCTCGCGGTGGTGAGCGGGAAAATCAGCCGCGAGCTGTTCATCGATGGGCTCGAGCGCGAGACGTTCTTCCACTGCCCCGTCGCTCCGGCCGAGCCGCTGATGCTGTGGGAAGTGCTCTACCCGCCCGACGTCGATCCGTTTTCGGCCGATGAGCGCGCCGCGCGTCTGCGCTGATCTCCTACACGCGCCCACTGTCACCAGCTCGCGACAGGTGAAAGCGATCTGACATCGCGAGTGCGAAGAGCGAACGCAGTCGGACTGTCGATGCCGCAGAAACGCGCGCGTGACAGTGCTGGCAACCGCGCGAATCACGACGACGGTTCCGCTCGCGGCGGCTGGAACGCTTCTCGCTCTTTCTCCCCGTGAACCCGGTGAAACCGTCGCGTTTCACCGCCCCACGCGGAGTCTCCTCAGATGAACCGAATTCTCCTGACGTCGATGGTCGCGCTGTTGTGGACGGCATGCGGCAACGCCGATGCCTCGTTGGTGGTGAAAGGCGGAGACGACAGCGAGCGCTTCGTCGGCGGTGACGAAGAGGTGAGCGCGCGCACCGCTCCGCTCTACGACGCGGACTTCCAGGCGGCGGGTGAAGAGTTCGACGTGCCTCCCGCGCTGCTCAAGGCGCTGTCGTGGTCGCTGACGCGCTACGAGATGGTGACCGGTGAAGGCGAGTTCGAAGGGGGCCGCGTCTCCATCGGCCTGATGGGCTTGTCGGCCGAAGCGGTGACCGAAGGCGCGCTGCTCGCGCACGTCAGCGAAGACCAGGTGCGCACCGAGGCGAAGGCGAACATTCGCGCCGCGGCGGCGGTGCTGTCTGCGCGCGCGACGGTGGCCGGCGTGGAGCGAGCGAAGTTGCTGTCGTGGTCCACCGTCATCGGCGACTACGCGGGCCTCGACGACCTCGAAGCGCGCGCCGCGTTCCTGCGTGGCGAGGTCTACACGGCGCTCGAGCTCGGCGTCGGTGCGCCCGGCGACGCGTTGTCGGAAGACGCGCGCGCCGAAGTGCAGGGAGCGCTCGGAGAGTACGCCGACGTGCAGCAGGGCCTGACGCGCGCTCCGGATTTCGGGAGCGGCGTGTGGCGTCCCTCTCCCAACTTCAACTCGCGCGGCGGTGAGCGCCCGAAGTTCGTCGTCATTCACACCTGCGAAGGCGCGTACTCGGGTTGCTGGGGCTGGCTGACCAACACCCGCGCGGGCGCGAGCGCGCACTACGTCGTCAACTCGACGGGCTCGGAGATTTCGCAGCTGGTGCGCGAGAGCGACCGCGCCTGGCACATCGCCGCCGAGTACCAGTGCTCGCGCAACGGCAACCAGATGTGCGGCCTGAACGGAGCGAGCAGCAACACGCACTCGGTCGGCATCGAGCACGCCGGCTTCGCGAGCCAGAGCTCGTGGCCCGCGGGACAGATCGACGCGTCGGCGCGGCTGGTGTGCAACATCACCAAGGACTGGGGTATCGCGCGCGACCGCTTCCACATCGTCGGTCACGGACAGCTGCAGCCGTGGAACCGCACGGACCCGGGCGCGAACTGGCCGTGGACGAGCTACCTGCAGAAGATCAACGCGGCGTGCGGAACGACTCCGAATCCGAATCCCAACCCGAACCCGACTCCGACGGAAGTCATCATCGACAGCAACAACGCGAACAACAATCAGGCGAAGGGCTACATCCAGGTCTCGGCGAACTGGAAGAGCTCGACCAACGTCGCGGGCTACTACGGCAGCGGCTACTGGCACGCTCCGACGGCGTCGGTGAGCGATGGCGCGGCGTTCTTCTTCAAGGTCGACACCGCGGGTGCGCGAACGATTGACGCGTGGTGGACCGCGGCGTCTGATCGCTCGACGGGCGCGACCTTCGTCGCCTTCAACGCGCAGGGAGATCGCATCGGTGAGGGCACGGTCAACCAGACCATCAACGGCGGCAAGTGGAACCAGGTCGGCCGATTCAACTTCACGGTGGGCTGGAACAAGATCGTCCTCTCGCGTTGGCAGGCGCCCGGCAAGGTCGTCATCGCCGATGCCGTCCGCATCCGCTGAAGCAGCCGCTCGAGAGGGAAGAGAAGAATCCCCTCTCCCGCCCCTGCGGGAGAGGGTCAGGGTGAGGGGAAGATCAGCAGTTCTCAGCGCAACGCTGTTGGCACTGATCAGCTGCAAAAAAGATCCACCACCACCGCCGCCGCCAAAACCAATCGCAATCAAAACCGAAGCGCCGCCACCGCCACCACCGCCGCCAGACCTTCCACCAACCGGCTACCGCCTCGCGTGGATCTCCGAAGCGAGCGGCAAGCCGCAAGTCGTGGTCGACGGCCTCGCGCTCACCACCGGCCCCAACCACTTCCTCAGCGCAGTCACGTCGCAGGGCGAGCTCCTCGTCACGCGCACCGAAGGCGAAGTCGAACAACTCCTCGCGCTCCAACTCGACGGCGGCGTGCGAACGTTCGGCACGCCATCCTCACGCGCACGCAACGCGACGAGCAACGGCACGCGCGTCCTCTTCGAAGGCAGCGGCGCGGGACTCTCGAGTCTGCGCGACGAACGTGGAGAGCTGATCATCAACGACGAAGCCGGCGCG
>JAEUJS010000381.1 GCA_016792935.1 Archangium sp.
TCGAGGAGCTGCGTCCGCGCCTCGTCGTCTTTGGGGCATCTGATCATCACGCTCATGAACTTGCGAACGTGGGTGCGCCCCTGGTCTGCGCGGAAAGGGCTCAGCCGAAACACCTGCCCCTCGGGGAAGGGAGAGTCGACATTGCCCTCGCGGTTCACGACCTCGACGAAGTAGGCCTCCAACGCGGTGAGCGCGGGGCCGACGCCCGGGCGGGGAGCGGCCTCAGGGAAGCGCTCGACGTGCTCGCCAAGCGCCGCCAACAACGCTGACGCCACGGACTGGCCCTCGAGAGGCATCAGGGCTCTGCCCCACAGCGCCACGGCCCGGAACACCAGCAACGAGAAGAGCCCGCCTTCGGCGCTCGAGATCCGTCTCGCCGTTGCGAGCGCGACTCGCAGCTTGTCGATCAACGGCTGCGCTGGATTGCGGCGGCCTGCGTAGGGATCGCGGGCGAGCTCGATGACCTCGTCATCGTCGGGTGGCGGCTCGAACTCGGACCCAGGCCTCGTGGGGGCGGGCTCGAACTCGAACCCAGGCCTCGCCGAGGCGCGCTCGAGCGAAGGCTCGAAGTCGATGTCGCCTGGCAGAACCCTCGGCTCTCGCTGCTCTCGCTGCTCTCGCGGCTCCGGCGGCGCTTCGGGGCGCTCGGAAAGTGACAGCGGCAGAGGCTTGCCCAGCACTTGCCACGGTTGTGCCGAGGCCTTCTTGAGTTCGGGCCCGACCATGGGCGCCGAGAAGCGATGACTGAGCAGGTTGTCGAAGTGGTCGGCCGCCAGGGCCACCTCGCGGAGCACCGCCATCAGCTTCGGCGGCGCGACGTTCTCGACGCGATCGGAGAACTTGAGGACCACTCGATCGACGCGCAGGCAGAAGCGCGCCGCACCCAGCGCTCGCACGTTGAGTTCGAGCAGCGAGCGGAAGAGCGGTGTGCGCTGGGCAGGAGGCACGAGCACGACCGGCGACTCAACCGAGAGATCTCCGCTCGCGCCGAGCACGACGAAGACGACGCTCGATCCGCTGAAGAAGATCCACCCCAGGCCGCGGTCGACGCGCTCGGGCTTGCTCATGCGCACGCCGCACACCGTCAGGCACTCCGACACCATCTTCGCGAACTCGCGCTTCCCCCACGCGTCGAAGGCCGCCGTCAGCTCAGGGAAGTCGGCGGGCGACGGAGCGAGTACGCGCACTCCGACGCGCTGCGCGTGTTCGGCGACCCTGGCCGTGCTGTCCGTTCCGCACACCTTGCAGCGCCGGTCGCTCAGCGGGAAACCGCAGGCGTTGCAGTATGAGTTCACGGCCGGACGACAACACTGCGCGGGGAGCCCCGCAAGCCGTTCGTCGAGGCGAGTTGGTGTAGAGGGCGCGTGCGTGAACCTGCTCCTGCTCGAGCCGCACGAAGTCGACGCGCAGGGAGAGGCGCGCCTCGAAGGCCGCCGACTCGAACACGTGCGCAGCGTGCTCAAGCTCGCGGTCGACGATTCGCTCCGGGTCGGAGTCGTCGGCGGATTGATGGGCGAAGCCAGGGTGCTCGCGATCGATGAGCGCGTGTTGCACTTGCGATGCACGCTGACCGACGCACCTCCGCCACGCGCGAACGTGTCGTTGATTCTGGCGATCCCCAGGCCCAAGCAGTTGAAGCGCGTGATTCCGGCCATCGCCTCGCTCGGAGTGGACCGCGTGATGCTGGTGAACGCCGCGCGCGTCGAGAAGAGCTACTTTGATTCGAAGGTGCTCAACGACGCGTTCCTCGACGAGCTGGTGCAGCTCGGGCTCGAGCAGGCGTGCGACACGGTGAAGCCGGTGATCACCCTTCGCGAGCGCTTGAAGCCGTTCGTCGAAGATGAGTTGGAGACGTGGATCCCGAAGGACGCGGTGCGACTGCTGCCCCACCCGACGGGAGCAGCTCCGTTGAAGCCCGTCGCTGCGAGTCGACACGTCGCGCTCGCGATCGGACCTGATGGTGGCTGGGTGCCGTACGAGGTCGAGCTGTTCTCGCGCTTCGGTTTCATGGCGGTGTCGCTGGGACGGCGGGTGCTCCGAGGGGAAGTGGCCGTTCCGGCCGTTCTGGGAGCCGTGCGCGCCGTTTCGTGACGTGCCACAAACCGTTCATGGCGATCGATCTCGAGAAGCTGCTCGCGCCGCACGAGCTCGGCGCGTGGGCCACGCTCCATCAGCGACCGAAAGAGGCGCTCAAGCACGGGAAGGCGCTCCTCGAGCACGCGGCGAGTGGCCCCGGCCGTCAGCCAGCGAACGCAAAGTGCTGGGCGATCTTCCTCGCGCTCATTCGCTCGAAGACGAAGGTGCCGCCCGCGTTCGACGCGCTCTTCCCGGTGCCGACGCATCGCGACGAACTTCCAGAAGCGCAACGCTGTCTCGAAGCGCTGCCTGGCGAACGTCGAGACGCCGCGCTGCTCGGGTCTCTCGAACGCGTCAACGCCACCGTCGCTGCGACGGGCGGGCTCGTCTGGTTGTCCGTGAAGCCAGAGCTCGAGATCGCGCGCGTGGTCTTCCGTCGCTCGAAGGACAGCGAGATCATGACGCGCGCGAAGGTCAAGCCAGTCCTCGCAAAGCTCGCCGCGAAGCACCCCGACCTGAAACCAGCGCTGACCGGTCGGTAGCCGCGCTCCGTGCGCGCGGCGGTGGAGCGCGGTAAATCGGCGGCATGTCTTTCGACAAGGAAGCCGCCCCCCGGAAGCGCGACACCGTCAACCCGAAGGCGTTGCTCGAGTTCATGATGAAGGACTGGAAGCCCCAGTCCGCGAAGCTGCCGGCTCCGCACAAGCACGCGAAGGTGTTCCGGGCGCGGCGCGCGGCGCTCTCAGCGAAGTTCCCGAACGACGTGCTGGTGATTCCCACCGGGCACGAGCAGGTCCGCGCGAACGACACGTACTTCCGCTTCCGCGCGGGGAGCGACTTCTTCTGGCTCACCGGCAACCTCGAGCCCGACTGCGTGCTGGTGATGGTGCCGTCGGCGCGCGGTGGTCACGACGCGCATCTGTTCGTCGAGCCCAACCCCGGTCGCAGCGACGAGACGTTCTACACGGACCGCAAGAAGGGCGAGCTGTGGGTCGGAGCGCGCTTCGGTGTTCCGCAGAGCGCGGCGTTCTACGACGTGGAGTTCGCGCGCGGGTTGCCTGAGCTGCCGACGTTCCTCGAGAGGCACCCGCTCTCGCGCACGCTGCGCGGCATCTCGGCGATGGTCGATGGAATGCGCGCGCCGAATCACGAGCGGCCGGGCGATGCGGAATTGGCGACTGCGTTGAGCGAACTGCGCCTCTGCAAAGACGCGCTCGAGATCAAGGAACTGCAGACGGTGATCGACGCGACGAAGCGCGGCTTCGAAGACGTGATCCGATCGCTCGGCAAGGCGAAGAGCGAGCGCGAAGTCGAAGGCGTGTTCGGTCTGCGCGCGCGCGTTGAAGGCAACGACGTCGGCTACGGGACGATCGCGGCGAGTGGTGCGCATGCGTGCGTGCTGCACTGGACGCGCAACGACGGCGCGCTTCGCAAGAAGGACCTGCTGTTGCTCGACGCGGGCGTCGAAGGCCACGCGCTGTACACCGCCGACATCACGCGCACGTTGCCGATCAGCGGGAAGTTCTCGAAGGAGCAGCTCGAGATCTACGAGCTGGTGTGGCGCGCGCAGCAGGCCGCGTTCGAAGCCGTGAAACCAGGCAACGACTTCATGGAACCCAACCGCCGCGCGATGCGAGTGCTCGCGGAGGGCCTGGTCGCGCTGGGGATTCTGAAGACCACGGCCGACGAGGCGCTCAAAGACGAGCACCAGTTCTACAAGCGCTACTCGTTGCACAACGTGAGTCACATGCTCGGGCTCGACGTGCACGACTGCGCGAAGGCGCGGCAAGAGGTCTACCGCTACGGCCCGTTGCAGGTCGGCATGGTGCTCACCGTCGAGCCGGGGCTGTATTTCCAGGAAGACGATCTCACCGTGCCAACGAAGTACCGCGGCATCGGAGTGCGCATCGAAGACGACCTGCTCGTCACCGCGAAGGGCTTCAAGAACTTGTCGGCGTCGATTCCTTCCGAGGCGAAGGCCGTCGAGAAGTGGATGAAGTCGCTGCGCAAGGCATAGCCGAGTGGCTCAGTCGGTCTCGGTCTCGGTCGCGGGCATCTCTCCCTCGACGTAGTGGAAGCTCGCGCGGCCGATCTCGCGATCGTCGGTGGTCAGCACGCGCACGCGGTACTTGCCAGCCTTGCCCATCGTCGAGAACGCGAACGTGCGGTACCCCTCTTCGTTGCCGCCGCTCAGCTTCGTCGCGTACGGCGAGCCGCGCTGCGTCCACCCCTTGTCGGGATCGTCGTAGTCCCACGCGAACTTCACCGAGTCGTGGAACCTGGTCGGCGCGAAGATCCGCACGAAGACGTACGCGTGCGTACCCGTCGGCGCGACGAAGGTCGTGTCCTGCTTGCGCCAGAACTCCCAGCCCGGCGCCGGCTGGTACGTGAGCCCGTAGTGCATCGACTTCTCGGTGCGGTTCGGAGTCACCGCCGTGTAGATGCCGATGTGCTTGAGCGAGAGCGGCACCGGCGGAATCACGCCGAGCACGTACGAGGTCAGCAGGAAGAGCTGCATGCCGAGCCCCGGAGCGACCGCGCGCTTGAACGTCCAGTTCGGGTCGTGCGTGAACTTCGTGAACAATCTCCACAGGCCGTACGTGCCGCCGCAGCCGAGGGCGACCGAGACCAGGTACTGCCACGGATGCAGCGAGCCCCAGAGCACCGGCAAGAGGTACGCGAGGTAACTGGTGATCGCGAAGCTCAAGAGCAACACGCGCACGATCGGCCCCTGCGATCGGAAGCGCGGCAGTTCGTTCGCCACGATGATCACCGAGAGGATCACGATGAAGAGGAAGGCGAGAATCCCCGACGACGCGCGGAAGTAGAAAACCATGAACGCGTTGAGCAGCGTCCCGAGGAAGAAGTGCATCACCCACAAACGGAAGCCGGCGATCTTGCCGAGGAAACCCTCGGGCTCCTTCCCCGCGGCGTGCAGTCGGTGATCCCAGAAGATCAGCGCCGCGCTGAGCACCAGATAGATGCCCTGGTGGATCAACAGCGGCGTCGAGTCGATGCGATGCAGCAGCACCACGTCGAAGAGGAAGCCGGCGAAGAAGAACGCTACCTCGAACGCGATGTGATGCTGCTCTTTGAAGGCCTTGAAGCTGGCCCAGGGGCCGGTGGCGGCAGGCTCAGCTGTAGCGAT
>JAEUJS010000423.1 GCA_016792935.1 Archangium sp.
AGCCACCCGGGCACGAGCTCGAGTTACAGACGCACATTCCGCCCTGACACGTCTGGCCCGCGGCGCACACGCCGGCGTCTCCGCAGCCGCAGCTGCCTCCCACGCAGTCCGGAGCGTTGCCGTTGCACACCGCGCAGAACGAACCGCCCGCGCCGCACTGCGATGCGTTCTGCGCTGCGGGCGCGATGCAGTTGCCGTTCACGCAGCAGCCCGTCGCGCAGTTCGTCGCGTTGCAGCCCGCGCACTGCTGGTTCATGCAGCCGCCGGGACAGTTCTGGCAGTCGGCTCCGTTGTTCCCGCACTCCGTGGCTGAGGTTCCGGTGCGGCACACGTCCTGCGCGTCGCAGCAGCCGGTCGGGCACGAGGTGGAGTCGCAGGTGCACGTGCCGTTGACGCACCGCTGTCCCTGCTGACACGCCGAGCTCGTGCCGCACGCGCATTGTCCCGTGGCCGAGCACGCGTTCGCGCGTTGCGCGTCACACGCGGCGCACATCTGACCGGGCGCACCGCAGAAGGTGGCCGAGAGCGGACGGCACTGGTCTCCGTCGCAGCAGCCGTTGGGGCATGAGCTCGCGTTGCACTGACAGACTCCCGAGAGGCAGACCTGCCCGGAGGTGCACACGATGCCCGCGCTGCCGCACGCGCACGCGCCGCTCATGCAGCGATCGGTGCGCTGCGTGACGCACGTGGTGCACACCGCACCGGCGACTCCACACGAGGTGGACGACTGCGCCTGGCACACCCCGTTGAAACAGCAGCCGAGCGGGCACGACGTCGCGTCGCAGCCCGTGCAGGTGCCGCCCTGACATTGAGACGTCGCTGGGCACGTCTGGCACATCGCTCCGCCCGCGCCGCACGCTGCAGCGGTGGTGCCCACTTCGCAGACGTCGTTCACACAACAGCCGGCGCAGTTCTTCGCGTTGCACGCCGTTCCGGAGTCGCCACTTCCGCCGCCCATCGCGTTCCCGCCGCCCATCGTGGCGCCGCCGCCCGTCGTGCCGCCGCCCATCGCGGTGCCGCCGCCGTTGGTGCCGCCGCCCATCGCGCCGCCGCCGCCACCGTTCGTCCCGCCGCCACCGCCGAAGCTGGAGCCGCCACCGCCGCCATCGACGAACGCGGGCACACATTGCTGCGAGAGGCACAGTTGGCCCGCGGCGCAGTCGGTGTTTTCGACGCACGCGTACCGAACGTCGTCGCGAACGCGAACGCACTGGCAGGCAGCTCCCACACAGCTCGCGACCAGCACCCAGAGCCCGAGGCGAAACGAACGCACGAGCGGCAGGCTAGCCGTTGTGGTGCGGGGCGCCACCGGGAGCCGCGGCCCGCCCTTGGTCAGCGTCTGACTCGGACGTGCGCGCGAACCTCGCTTCGACCGGGTCAACGTGGTGGTGTCGATGCATGGCCCTGAGCGCGGCGCAGCGTCGCACCTTCGAGACGTGGCTCGAGGGACGTGCGCCGCGCGCGGCGTGGTCGCTGATGAATCTCGAGGACCTCGAGTTGTGCTGGTTGGCGCTCGAGCACGACGCCACCGCGGTGCACGAGGTCGAGCGGCGGCTGCAGCGAGTGGCGAAGAGCGTGGCGGGGAAGAAGGGCGACGACGACTTCGTGCAGGAAGTGCTGCAACGCACGCGCGCGCGGCTCTTCGTCGGAGAGCGCCCGCGCCTCGCGGCGTATTCCGGCACCGGAGCGCTCGTGCAGTACTTGAAGGCGGTGGTGCTGTCGGTGTCGGTGGACCTGCAGCGCGCCGCGCGCCACGAGAACGTGAGCGAAGACGAGCTGCTCGAAGCGGCCGTCATCGAAGACGGCGTCGACGCCAGGCTCGCGCACGCCACGCAACGCAAACACTTCACGGCGGCGTTCAAGGAGTCGGTCGAGTCGCTCGGCACCGAGGAGCGCACGTGGCTGCGCATGCGCTTCGTCGAGGGTCTGTCGATCGACGCCGTCGGAGCGGCCTTCGGTGTCCACCGCACGACAGCGATGCGTTGGCTCGAGCGCGCGCAGAAGCAGTTGATGGCCGAGACGCGCAAGCGCCTCGCAGAGCGGCTCGGGATGCCGCTGCGCGAGGTGGACAGTCTGCTGCGCGCGATGCGGCCGTCGTTGGCGGAGAACCTCTCGCGCATCTTCCAGCGGCCGAAGCTCCCGTCGTCTGCGGGGAGAGCCTCCGTCGCGAAAATCCCCTCTCCTTCGGGGAGAGGCTCAGCGTGAGTCCGACGGTCGCCTCTCCCTCGGGCGCGCGCAGCGTGAGCACGACACTTCCGCTCTCCCTCGGGGAGAGGGTCGGGGGGGTCGGGGTGAGGGAGCGCTCACTTCACTCCGCGACGAGCCACACGATGCCGGCGGTGATCAACGCGCCCGCCGCGACGCTGCACACCAGCGCGGCCGTGTATCCACCGTTGGCCTGATTCGCGAGTTCCTGCGCCTGCACACGCGTGAGCGGATTGGGATCGCGCTCGACGTCCGCGCGCTGCGACGTGGCGACGCCAGTGAGCACTCCGGCGACGACTCCAGTGGCTGCGCCACCGCCGACGAGCACCCACCCGGGCACCTTCGAGCGTGAAGACGGAGGAGGCGTGGTCAACACCAGCCCCGCATCAGTCGAGGGCGTAGCGTTGGTCACGAGTTCGGGTTCGCGGCGCGGAACATCGGTCGTCTTCTCCTCGGCGGACAGCGCCTCGAAGAGCTGTGCACCGACCACACGCACCTTCGCGCGATCGGAGTCGGTCAGTTTCCCCGCGGTGGTGAACGTGAGCTGGTTGAGCGTCACCGCATCGCGGATGCGAATCACCTCGACGTCGATGGTCTGCCGCTTTCCCCACGCGATGGTGAGCGCCACCACGGTCTTCAACTGCGCCGCACGCCCGGCCTCGACGAGGCAGTCGCGCTTGCCGTCGCACTTCGCGCTCAACCGGCGCACCTCGAGCTTCGCGGCCACGAGCTCGGCGTCGATCGGATCGAGGAAGGTCGCCAGCGGCTGTGTCGGCTTGCCGATCTGCTCGGACACCATCAGTCCGGTCGTCGGAGCCGCCAGGACGAGCGCTGTGACGAGAGCAATCATCTCACTTCAGTTTGTGCTGTCTGATGAGCTCGTCCAACTCCGAAGCGATGACCTTCGGGCTTTCCTTCGCCTGGAGTCGGGCGGAGAGGTCGTCGAGCGACGTGTTGACGATGCGCTTCACGGGACCTGAATCGAGCTTCGCGGCCGAGGCGCGCGCACGCACGATGCGCTCCTGAACGGATTCCGCGGTGGGGCCACGCGGGAGTGTCGGCGCCTTCGTGCCCGTGTTCTTCGCGTCGGTGTTCTTTGCGTCCGTGCTCTTTGCGTCCGTGTTCTTCGCGTCCGTGTTCTTCGCGTCGGTCGTCTTCGCGTCGCTGCTCTTCGCGTCCGTCGTCTTCGCGTCGTTGCTCTTCGCGCCGGTCTTCGCGTCGCTGCTCTTCGCGTCCGTCGTCTTCGCGTCGCTGCTCTTCGCGCCGGTCTTCGCGTCGCTGCTCTTCGCGTCCGTCGTCTTCGCGTCGCTGCTCTTCGTGTCGGTGGTCTTCGTGTCGGTGGTCTTCGCGTCCGCGTCCTTCGCGCCGGTGTTCTTGTCCGAGCTCTTCGCGTCCGCGTCCTTCGCGCCGGTGCTTTTCGCGTCCGTGCTCTTCGCGTCCGCGCCGGTGTTCTTCGCGCCGACGACCGCGTCTTTCGCACCCGCATTTTTCGCGAGCAGATCCGCGTTCTTCGCTTCCGTGTTGTCGCTGCTCAGATCCGCGTTCTTCGCGTCTGCGTTCTTCGTGTCGGTGTTCTTCGCGTCGGTGTTCTTCGCGTCGGTGTTCTTCGCGTCCGTGTTCTTCGCGTCCGTGTTCTTCGCGTCCGTGTTCTTCGCGTCGACGTTCGGAGCGTCCGTGTTCGGCACGCTGTCCTTCGCTTCAGCGAACTTCGGAGGATCTTCCGGCGGCACCGTCCGCGTCTCATCGCCGCTGCGTCGCGTGTCGCCCTGACTCCCGTCGTTCGACTGCACAAAGCGCCACACCAGCGCCACCGCACCGACGAGGAGCAGCGTCAGCGCCGCTCCACCGAGCATCGCGCTCAACCGTCCCGGCGGCGCAGCCGGTGTGGGAGCAACCGGCGCGAGATCGTCGTGCTCCTGCTCGAGCTCTCCCTCGCCCTCGAGCGGCTGCGACGAACGCTCAGCGGCAGGCCGGTCGTAGCGCGTCGGCCGCGCAGTCTTCCGCTTCACCGCCCGCGCCGGCTCAGGCAGACGCGGCCCATCCCGGGGCTGCGTCTTCTCGATGTCTCCGGCGGGCACCGTCGGGGCAGCGGCGCGCACGTGCGGCTTCTGGAGCTGATCCAGAGGCACCATCGGCGGCGGGATGTTCTTCATCGTCTCGCGGCCATGCAGCTCCTTGCGCATGCGCAGCACCGTCTGCTGCACCTCGAGCGCCGACGACGGACGTTGTTCAGGCCGCTTCGCGAGCAGCTTCTCGACCAGCTGCACCAGCGCCGACGGACAATCAGGCGCCGCGCGCGCCAACGAGGGGAGCGGCTCCTCGAGGTGCTTCACCATCAAGTCGACGAAGCTGTTCGCCTCGAACGGCTCGCGCCCCGTCAGCAACACCCACGCGACGGCGCCGACGGCATAGAGGTCGACCTTCGGCGACAGCTTCTGCCCACGAATCTGCTCGGGCGCCATGTAGCCGGGCGTGCCCATCACCAGGTTCGGAGCGGTCGACGACGACACGCCGAGCTGCTTGGCGAGCCCGAAGTCGAGCACCGTGACGTGCCAGCTCTTGTCGGGGAGCGTGGACACGAAGAGGTTGGCCGGCTTCAGGTCGCGGTGAATCACGTTCGCCGCGTGCGCCGCCGCCAGCGCGGCCATGGTCTGCTCGATGACCACCATCACTTCGGGCGCGCTCAACCGGCCCTTCTCGCGCAACAGCTCGTTGAGGGGCTCGCCGTCGAGCAATTCCATGACGAAGTAGTGCTTGCCGTCGGGGAGCGTGCCGAAGCTGAAGATGTCGATGATGTTCGGGTGCCGAATGGCGTTCACCGCGCGCGCCTCGGCGAGCAGGCGATCCATCTGATCCGGATCAGCCGCGGCTTCCGGCAGCAGCACCTTGATGGCCACCTTCTTCCCGATGACGGGATGCACGCCGCGGTACACGACGCCCATGCCTCCGCGCGAGAGGGCGTCTTCGACGCGGTACTCGCCGAGCATGCGCCCGAGCAGCGGGTCTTTGAGCTTCGTCGAGCCGTGCCCATCGTCGTCGCGGTGCAGCTCCGAGAGCACCTCGCGGCAGCGCTGGCAGGTGTCGAGGTGCCGCAGCGCCGCCTGCCGCGCCGAGGCTTCCATCAAGTTGTTCGAGAACTCGATGAACTCGCTCTCCTCGAGGTGCGCGTCGCGCAAGACCGGGAGCGGCGCGGTCTGTTGCAGCGCAGGGATGTCGTCGCTCGTCTGGTCGGGGTCGCTCATCGGTGTGTCGGTCAGTACCAGTCGTGCTCGGTGACGTGCGGATCCCACTCTACCCCTGAGCGTCTGTGGAACGTGCCCGCTGCATCGAGCACTCCGCGCGGAGAGAAGATCAGCACCGCTCTCTGGGTTGGAGCCACCAGCACCGCGCGTCGTTCCATCCTCCCCAGGACGCCCACCACGTCGATGCCCCACACGCACACCGCGTCTCCTTCCCGCCGCTGGTGGACCCGCACGGCCGTCTGCACCAGCAAGGGGAGCGAAGGCACCACCGCCAGCAGGTCCACACATGGCCCATCGATGAAGCCCTTCGCCAGCACCTGCTCGACGAGCTGTTGGGCTTCGGCCAACACCGTGCGCGTATTTCGCAAGCGCGGATGAAGCGGTGCGCGACGCGCGAGCGCCTGCGGGAGTGAACGGCAATGCCACGGGTCTTCGGCCATGTCTGGAGCGCGCATGGCTGGAGGACGAACCCGAATTTCAGACCGTGCGGGCGCCTGAAACCCGCAACCCCGCGAAGGCAGGACGGAATAATTCGACCGAAAATGAGCCCGCACGGTCGGCGCACTGGCTCCGTCCTCCGAGCATGACCACCACTGCACTGCGGAACTTCTCGAACTCGTCCTTCTCCAGCGTCAGCAGCTTCTCTCCCACCACCTCGTCGGTCGCTCCGTCGAGCGTGATCGCGTCGAAGTCGCCGATGTTCGACAAGGTGATGGACCCGCTCGTCGACGCGCTCGTCGAGGCCTTCGCCGATGCGTTGGTGAAGGGGCTCGAGGGCATGTTGAACAAGGCCATCGAAGACATCGGCCGTCACCTCGGCGCGGGCAACGACGACGGCTTCGACTTCGGCCCGCTCGCGGGTGGCCCGTTCGCGGCGCCCATCGACCTCGGTGACTTCGCGGGCGCGGAAGGCCAGCTCGGCGCGAGCGCGGGTGGCGGGGTGGCGAGTGGACCGGCTCCGACGACCAGCACCATTCCCACCACCACGGGCCAGGGCGGCCCGGGTCGCCTCAACCAGGTGCTCGACTCGTTGAACGTCGAGGGCAACAAGAAGTACCTGCCCAGCGGCCCGAAGGGGAACCGCACCACGTGGTGCAACGTCTACTCGCAGGACGCGCTGCGCGGCCTCGGCGTGCCGCAGAAGAACTTCCCGACGGGACTCGCGAACCAGATGAACACCTGGTTCCACCAGAAGGGCGCGGCGAACGGCTGGCGGAAGATTTCAGCGGCTGAAGCGCAGCAGATGGCGAACCAGGGCAAGCCCACGGTCGCCACGTGGAAGAACCCCAGCGGCGGTCACGGCCACATCGGCGTCATCCGTCCGGGTCAGCTGAAGAACGGCTCGCCGACGATGGCGCAGGCGGGCGGCACCAACTTCAACAAGGGCACCGTGCGTCAGGGCTTCGGCAACAAGGAGCCGCAGTACTTCGTCTACGAAGGCCCGCGCACTGGAGCGGCCAACACCACCTCGAGCACCGGCAAGACGGTCGGCGCGAGCGCGGGTGCGGGCGCGCAGCTGGGCGGCACCACGAGCGTGAAGGGCAGCAACAACCTGAGCGGGTTCAAGAGCAACCAGTACGACTCGATCATCCGCGAGATGTCGGCGAAGTACGGCGTGCCGGCGCGCCTCATCAAGAGCGTCATCGACCAGGAATCGAAGTTCGACCCCAACGCGGGCTCGGGCAAGGGCGCGCGCGGCCTGATGCAGCTGATGCCGGGAACCGCGCGTGAGCTCGGTGTTCGCAACTCGCTCGACCCGCGCCAGAACATCGAGGGCGGCACCAAGTACCTCGCGCGCATGCTCAAGATGTTCAAGGGCGACGTGCCGCGCGCGCTCGCGGCGTACAACGCAGGCCCGGGCAACGTCCTCAAGCACCGCGGCATCCCGCCGTTCCGTGAGACGCGCACCTACGTGCGCAACATCATGGCGAACTACAACAAGGGCTGAGTCGCCCGCTGACTGATGTCTCTTCGTTGCACGAGGCGACGCGGGTTGTGATGCTTGTTCACAACCGCGTGCCGATCGAATTGTCCGAGCTGAAGACGAAGTCAGGTCACCCCATCGTGCGAGCGAAGTTCGTGTCGGAGGTCACGGTGCGTGACGCCACCGAGTACTTCGCGGCGGTGCGCGCGGGGGCGAAGTACGACGGCTGGGGCCACCTCGCGTGCGGCAACGTCACTGGCGTCTCGGGTGAAGTGCGCAAGGTCTTGTCGTCGGAGCAGACGGATCAATCGAATCCGACTCCGGTCGCGGTGGTGCTCGAGTCGGCGCTCGCGCGAATGGCGGCGTCGCTGACCATGCGGTTGTCGGGCAACGCGAACACCGATTCGTTCAAGGACGAGGCTGAAGCGTTGGCGTGGCTCGACGGGAAGATGAAGGCGTTCGTCGAGAAACGCGCAGCGGCGTCAGGCTCGAAGAAGACGGGCTGAGCAGCCGGCCATGCCGAGCCCCGCGAGCCACTTCGCAATCGGGCGCGGAGCTGGCGCGGGTGGAGCTGGCGGAGCAACCCAGCCGTCACTCACGGAGCGAGTCCATACGGCTCATCGCGCGGCACGGTGATGGTGAGCTCGTCCTGCACGCCCGCATCGCTCTCGAAGCGCAGCGTCACCGTCTCCGGCATGTCGTAGATGACGTCGGCGCGCAGGCCCGACCGCTCGCTCTTCACGCCCTGCACCGCGAAGCCCCACGCGACCTTCTTGTCGTTGGCGAGGCTGTAACCGCCGCTGCCGTCCTTCGAGCTGAGACCGGCCCACGCGAGGCGCTTCTGCCCCTCGAGGTTGGTGTTCACCAGCAGGCCTTCTGGTGAGAAGCCGACCGCGAGCACGAGGTGGTCCACGTCCCAGTCGGGGTGTTTGGTGGGAGTCAGCTTCACTCCGAGGATGACGGGCGTGCCTTTGCGCAGCGACTTCACCGTCCACTCGAGCACCTGCACCGGCGTCGATTCTTTGCTCACCGTCTCGAACGACATGCCGAGGCCGTTCATCGCCACGGGCAAATCGTGCTCCCAGAGGTCGGGCGTCTTGGGTTTGCCCTTCTCGTTGGCGAGCTTCTGCGGAATCCACACGCCGTAGTGGAGGCCTGCCATCTGGAGGCACGCTTCTCCGCACCAGCCCTCGGGTGGGGCCTTCGCGTCCCAGTCGCGGTCTTGAATCGGCAGCTCGACGCTGTCGGTCGGCGGCGTGAACGTCGGCGGAGGCGGCGGCTTGGGACACGCGAAGAGACACGTCGTCACGGCAACGAGCAGGAGAGTTCGCACCGCGCGGACTCTACGTGTAGAGGGCGCCGCATGGCGTGGTTCGATTTGCACCGGCACCTCGAGGGCTCGCACAGTCCGCGCGCATTGCTCAAGGTGGCAGGGGAGTTCGGCATCACGCACGCGTTGTTCGGTCGCTCCGAAGCCGAGCTCGCTCGCGAGTTGGTGTTGGCGGAGCCCAGCGACGACGCGACGAAGTTCTACGCGTGCATCGTGAAGGCGCGCGCGGCGTACGTGAGCATTCCCGCGGTGAAGGCGCTCGCGTTGGAGGCGTTTCGCGAGGCGGCCGATGACTCAGACGGCTTCGAGATGCGCCTCTCGCTGTTCTCGATGACGCGCACGCTGCTCGAGAACCAGAAGCGCGTGTGGCGTGACGTGAAGCCGGTGGAGTTCGCCGAAGCCTTCGCGCGTCCGTTGCTGCTGGCGGTCATCGAGGCGCGCGACCAGGCACAGCGCGAGAAGAACAAGCCGATGTTGCTGCGGCTGGGGCTCTCGAGAACATTTGAGAGTGACTCTCACTATGTCGCGCTCGGCGAGATGGTGAAGGAACACGCGGCGTCGTTGGTGGGCCTCGACGTGCTCGGCATCGTGACGGGGGTCGACACCGAGCCGCTGCCGGAAGGCCTGCTGCGGGTGCTGGAATCGATGCGGCGCTCGCTGCCGGATTTGACGATTCACGCAGGAGAGTTCGCGGGGCACGCGTCGGTGGACCGCACGCTCGCGCTGCAGCCGCGCGGCGTTGGCCACGGCGTGCACTCGGTGCAGAGCAACGCGACGCTGGAGCGGTTGGCGAAGGAAGGCGTCACGCTCGAGGTGTGCCCGACGTCGAATCACCTGCTGATTCCGAGCGCGCTGGCGGCGCTGAAGCGCGACCACACGCAGGGAGCGACTCCGCTCGTCGCGTTGCAGAAGGCGAGCGTGCACTGCGTGCTCGGCAGTGACGACCCGACGCCGATGGGCACCTCGTTCACGCGCGAACGCGAGGTGGCGCGTGAGAGCGGAGTCGATCTCGCGAAGCTCGAGGCCGACATCATGCGTCGGTGGCGTGAACTGAGTCGATGACTCCCTGGCCCTCAGGACCCTCGGGGCCCTCGGGGCCCTCGGGGAGAGGTTGGGTGAGGGAGCGCATCCTTTTCACCCTTCATCACGCAGACAGCGGGATAGTTGGCAGCCATGCGCGCTCTGTCCTTGAGCTGTGCCCTCATCGCGTCCGCGGCGTTCGCACAAACGAAAGCGCCCCCGCCCGATTGGAAGCCGTCCGTTGCCTACGAGCTGATCGACTTTGCGCTCGAAGCGACGGCCCGCGAAATCGAACGCGTCGGAGCGAGACCCACCATCAATTCTCGCGAGCTCTTCCTCGCAGCCGCCGCGATGTACGACGCATGGTCGCTCTACGACGCGAAGGCGAACGCCTCGCACGCCACTCCAGCGATTCCGCGCGCCGTTGCTGCGTTGAGGACCGACGCGAATCGACACAAGGCGATGTTGTCAGCGCTGCGCACCGTGCTGCTCGACCTCTACCCAACGCAGAAGGACTTCATCGAAGGCGAGTGCAACAAGCGCGGCTTCTCGGCGAAGGGCGCCGCAGAGCAGCTCGGAGCGAAGGCCGGCCAACGCATCATCGACGCGCGCCGCCGCGACGGTGCGAATCAGCTCGGAGATGAGCGCGGATCCAAAGACGCGACCGCGTACGGCGACTACACGTTCTACGCACCGGTGAACGGGCCGGACAAAGTCATCGACCACGACCGCTGGCAGCCGATTCCCTTCACGCTCGACGACGGCAAGGTCATCCGCCCCGGCTTCCTGACGCCGCACTGGTACCGCGTGCAGACGTTCGCGTTGAAGAGCGCGGATCAGTTCCGTCCCGGGCCTCCGCCGAAATACGGGAGCGAGCAGCTGAAGAAGGAAGTCGACGAGGTGCTCAAGCTCAACGCCTCGCTGACGCCCGAGCAGAAGGCCACCGTGGAGTTCATGCGCGATGGTCCACGGAGCACCGGGCAGTCGGGGCATTGGCTGCGGTTCGCGCAGGCCGTCTCGCGTCGCGACAAACACTCGCTCGAAAAAGACGTGAAGCTCTTCTTCGCGGTCGCGGCCTCGTGCTTCGACGCCTTCATCGCCGCGTGGGACACCAAGCGCGCCTACGACTCGGTGCGCCCGTGGACCCTGGTGCGCCTCTATTACGCGGGGAAGAAGGTGCGCGGCTGGCTCGGGCCCGGCCTCGGCGTCGGAGAAGTGCCGGCGGAGAAGTGGGCGCCCTACTCTCCTGCGTCGTTCGTGACGCCGCCGTTTCCCGGGTACGTGAGCGGACACTCGACGGTCAGCGGCGCGGCGGCGAAGACCCTCGCGCTCTTCACCGGGTCCGACCGCTTCGAAGACGAAGACGCGCGCCGTGCCGGCTCGCTCACCGAGAAGGGCGCGTCGCACGCGTTGATGATGAGCGTCGACGGAAAGAAGGCGAGCGGTGACGAGAAGGCGTGTGACGTGGTGCTTGGGTTGCCCACCTTCAGCGCGACGGCCGAGATGGCGGGCTGGAGCCGCGTGCTCGGCGGGTACCACATTCAGTCAGACAACCTCGCAGGCCTCGCCCTGGGAAAGCAGGTCGCCGACGTCGCGTGGGCGAAGAGCGCCGCGCTCTTCGACGGCAAGAGCGAGTGAGCGATACTGGCGCGCATGAAAATGCTCCTGCTGGTTGCGGTGTTGATGGCGCCGGCGGCCTGGGCGTCGGACTTTGGCGGCGGTGGCAGTGACGCGAGCTGCGGGGCGTCGTGCGCGACGACCATCGGCGTCACGGTCGGCATCACGTTCGGGCTCGATCTGATCATCGACGTCGTCAACCTCATCAATTTCATCCCCGGCGGGTACCTCAAGCCGGGGTGGGGCATTCTTCAGGGTCTGTGGGGCCTGGGGCACGTGGCGCTCGGCGGCATGTTGACCGGCATCGGCATTCTCGCGGCGATTCTGCAGTCACCGACTGCGGGCAACTTCCTCGGCATCGGGCTCGTCATGCTCGCCGAGGGCATCTTCCTGGTCGTCATCGCCATCGCGAGCGGCGTGCGCTTCGTGCAGGACAAAATCAGGGAACGCGAAGAGCGCCGACACCCTGCGGTGCCCGTCGTGTCTGGCTTCATCGACCCACGCGGCAACGGCGCGTTCGCCACGCTCGGCTGGCAATTCTGAACCCCACGCGGTTAGTCACCGCGCATGGAAAACAGACTCCTCGGTGGTTCGGGCTTGAAGGTGCCGGTGCTCTCGCTCGGCACGGGCACGTTTGGCGGCAGCAACGAGTTCTTCAAGGGCTTCGGTCAGGCTGACCTCGCGCAGGCCACCCGCATGGTGGACCTGTGTCTCGATGCGGGCGTGACGATGTTCGATTCTGCCGACGTGTACTCGGGCGGCGTCGCCGAAGAGCTGCTCGGCAAGGCGCTCGCGGGCCGTCGCAACCGGGCGTTGATTTCCACCAAGGCGACGTTTCGCTTCGGCAAGGGCCCGAACGACACGGGCAGCTCGCGCCATCACTTGATCGACGCGGTGCACGGAGCGCTGCGGCGGCTCGGCACCGACTACATCGATCTCTTTCAGCTGCACGGGTTCGACGCGCTGACGCCGGTGGAAGAAGTGCTCAGCACGCTCGATGGCTTCGTGCGCGAGGGAAAGGTCCGCTACCTCGGCTGCTCGAACTTCTCGGGCTGGCACTTGATGAAGTCGCTCGCGGTGGCCGACGCGCGCAACCTCACGCGCTACGTCGCGCATCAGGCGTACTACTCGCTCGTCGGTCGCGAGTTCGAGTGGGAACTGATGCCGCTCGGCCTCGACCAACGCGTGGGCACGGTGGCGTGGAGCCCGCTCGGCTGGGGACGGCTGACGGGGAAGATTCGGCGCGGCCTGCCGCTGCCTGAAGTGTCGCGTCTGCAGAACAAGGCGACGGCCGATGGTGGCCCGCAGGTGCCGGACGAGCTGTTGTTCCGCGTGGTCGACGCGCTCGATGAGGTCGCGAAGGAGACGGGGAAGACCGTGCCGCAGGTCGCGCTGAACTGGGTCGCCTCGCGGCCGGGCGTCTCGACGGTCATCATGGGCGCGCGCGACGAGAAGCAGCTCGCGCAGAACCTCGAGTCGATCGGCTGGTCGCTCACGGAAGCGCAGCGCGCGAAGTTGGACGCGGCGAGCAAGGTGCCGATGACGTACCCGTACTGGCACCAGGCGCAGTTCGTGGAACGCAATCCCTTCCCGGTTCGCTGAAGTCACCAGCCACGACGGTCAGGGACTGTGGCGCCGTGCTTCGAGGCGATTAACTCTTCGCCCATGCTCCGCTCCGTCAGCCGCGAGGACGCTCTGCTCGAGAAGGCCTGGGCGCTTCCGAGTGCGCAGAAGTACGCGCCGCTGCTCTCGCAGAGCTGGCGGTCCATCTGCGGCCCGACGAGCGTGGCGAACGTCCTTCGCTCCATCGGAGTGAAGAGCGGCAACAACCCGTTCAGCCGCTTCGGTGTGCGCGCGATGTCGCTCGATCAGATCGCCGACGAGTCACGTCCGCTGCTCCCGAGTGAGTGGTCGGTGCACACGGTGCGACTCCCGAGCGTCGGTGCCCTGCGCGAAGAGCTGCACCGCGCGAATCAGCCGACGCACCGCTTCATCGTGAATTTCTCGCGGCAGCCGATCTTCGGGCATGGTGGTGGGCACCACTCTCCGATCGGCGGCTACCTCGAGACCGAAGATCTCGTCTTGGTGCTCGACGTGAACGCCGGCTACGGCCCGTGGCTGGTCAGCGCGCAGAAGTTGTTCGACGCGGTGAACACGTTCGATCGCGGCGACGGTCAGTCGCGCGGGCTTGCGCGCTTCGATCGCACGTAACAACGCTCACGAACAGCAGCTTTGAGGTTGAAGATTTTGGTGTGGCGAACACCGTGCGAGAGCCGCGCTTGCCTCTCGAGCCTCTGACGAATTCCTTTCTCATTCGCGCCAGGAGCACGCAGCGGCTTCCCCTCGCGCTCAACGCATTTTGAGCTCCCGCACTCCCTTTCCCTCCAATGTCACTTCGGATGGGTGCCGCTGCTGACTTCACGCTCGCCTCGCGCCATTGAGGTTTCACGGCTCTCGCCGAACGACCCAGCGCCACCTCTGCTCAGACGCGATGTCTGTCATTGCGCTCGAAGCCAATGAACGAGGACGCAATGCCGGAGGACCACATCGGGACTCCGCGTTCGTGACGAGCGTGAAGTCGGCACCAACGCCCATCCAAAGTGACATTGGAGGGGAAGGGAGTGCGGGAGCTCAAAAATGCGTGAGCGCGCGGGGGAGGCATGGCGCGCTGTTGGCGCGAATCAGACAGGAATTCGTTCGAAGCCCGAGAGGCACGCTCACCGTTCGGTACACCGTCGCCCACACCAACCACTTCGACCCAATGCCGTTCCGCTCACACGTCGCGTGACACCGCGACGGCCGCAGTCGGCAACCGGAGCAACGCGACGCGCATCGCAGGCTTCGCAGTCACCACGGGTGGCTCCAACGACTCGACCCGAATCGCGCGCGCCCCGGGATCGAACACGCCACCGATGAACAACTTGAGGCCAGCCTCCTTGAGCGCCCACACCGCTGCCTGACTCTGCACCGAAGCAAAGGCCCCGCACGCATCGGCCTCGCCGGCGCTGAATACCCGCCTCGCAATTCGCGCGATGCGCACGCCATCGACGTCGTCACACACATCGACCCCCACGCGATCGCCCGCCGCGGCAGCCACCGCCCACCCCTTCGTATGACTGATGTTCAGCACCAGGCCCGCACGCGGCTCGCCGTCGACGAGCACTTGCGGAGCACCCGACTCGAGCGGCACCACCTGAGTCCGCTCCGCCGGAAGCCCGAACGCCTCATCGAGCAACCGCTTGGCGACGCGACGCCCAGCGAGCCATTCCGAGCGACGCAGCGGCCACGGCATGTCGGCCAGCAGCGCGGTCTCGCGCGGCCCGAGCGTCACCGCGACCTCACCCTCTTCGCGCGCCTCGGCGAGCACGAAGGCGCCGAGCACTTCCTGCACCACGCCAGGTTTCAAAGGAACGCCCGGACCCATCAGCGCTGATCAGCCCAGGTCATCATCGAGGCTGAAGTCAGGCACCTTCGCTTCGGCCTGCTTCATCTTCGACTTCACGAACGTGTCTTCCGCGGCGCTGCTGGTCGCCTTCTGCGGCTTCACCTTGTTGCCCTGCGCCGCGCGACCGAGCGCCGAGTCGGTGATGCCGAGGTGACGAATCTGCGCCTGCAACCGCTCCACGTCGAACACCGGAGCTTCGTCACTCTCACTGGGCTCCTGCGGTTGCGGAGGTGGCCGAGCGGGCGAGCCCGTCGTCGGCTTGTGCGCGGGCTGCGAACCGCTCCCCGGCTTGAACGCGGGATTGGTGCCCGTGGTGCTCGCCCCGAGCGGCTTGAACGCGGGATTGCTCTGAGTGCCACCCGAAGAGGCGAGCGGCTTGAACGCGGGGTTCGTCCCCGTCGTCCCGCGTGGAGGCGTGTTGAGCGGCTTGAACGCCGGGTTGCTCTGAGTGCCGCCCGCGGCATTGAGCGGCTTGAAGTTGCCCGTCGCGGAGCCAGAAGAAGGCGCCGACGGCTTGTAGGCGGGCTGCGTGCCGGTCGCGGGCTTCGCGTTGGGCTGCAGCGGCGCAAACGAGCCCGTCTGACCCGGCTGCCGCGGCGGAGCGCTCGGCCGGAACGCCAGCTGCGCACCCGTCATCGGCTTGAGCGGCGGCGCTTCGGCGCGCTCGCGTTCCTTGAGGGACAGCGGCTGATCAGGTTTGCCCGTGAGCTGATTCGCACGGCGGATCAGCGACGACGTCTCACCCGTCGACATCTCGTCGAAAGGAAACAGGTCCGCGGGCGGATCCTTCGGGTCGTTCTCGGAAGCCACAGCAACCACAGACGCTAACCCAAGAAAGAGATCGATTTCACACCCCAGCCGTTGAGGTGTCGCATGCGCCTCCCTGCCCTCTTGCTGTCCCTCTGTGCCAGCGTTGCCTTCGCTCAGTACAACCCGCTCGCTGGCCACAACGCCCCGGCCGCCAGTGAGTCAGTGAAGGTCGAACGGCGCGCGAAAGACGGCACCGTTTCCTTCGACACCGAGCAGCGCCCGGTCAACGTGAAGCGCGACAGCTACGGCAACGCGGCAGGCGCGCAATACGACCTCGCGGTCGACGGCGCGTTCGACGGACAAACGGTCTTGGTGGTCGACCTCTACCGGCAGGACTTCAGCCTCGCGGCGGCGGCCATCAAGACCAAGGGCTTCTCGGTGGTGCGCTACCAGAACGTGCCGCCCCTCGAGGAGTTCGAGAAGGCGCTCAGCAAGTCGAACCAGTTCTGGATCATCGCCAGCTGCGACGACGCGGTGTACCTGAGCAAGGCGCACCAGATGGCGGTGAAGAAGTTCTTCGACGCGGGCCACGGCGTGTACCTCTGGGGAGACAACGACCCGTGCAACGCCGACGCCGACTCGCTCGCGCAGATGCTCATCGACGCGCGCGTGAAGGGAAATCTCCCCGGCGACCAGGTCGTGTCGCGCAGCGATGGGCCGGGCAAGCCGGGTGTGGTGCGCGAGCACCTGCTCTCGACCGGAGTGGAGAACGTCTACGAGGGCGTCACCGTCGCCACCGTGAAGCCCGCGGGCAAGATGACGCCGGTCATCTACGGCTCGGCCGGCAATCTCGTCGCGGCCGCGTTCGAGTCGAACGGCAAGCGCCTCCTCGTCGACGGCGGCTTCACCCGCCTCTCGTACAAGTGGGACTCGGCGGGCACCAACCGCTACATCATGAACGCCGCCGCGTGGCTCGCGAACTACGAGCGCTTCGGCAACGACGTGGTCGCCGACTCGTTCAAGAAGGCGACCGGGAAGAAGCAGTAATCAACGCCGACGCCGACGCGCGAGGAGCAAGAGGCCCAACGCTCCCAGCGCGGCGTTGAACGACGTGCAGCCGCACTGGTCCGCCTTCGGGCGCACGATGAGGCCGATGAAGACCGGGTCGCTGGCCTTCGCTCCATCGAGCGCGACGACGCGGAAGCTGAGCTGCTCGCCCACCTTCACGTTGGGCGCGGTGAAGGTGACGGTGTCGGTGGTCGCGTTCTCGAGCGTGACCGAGCTGGTGCCCTCTTCCATCCACTGGAAGGAAATGGCGTCCATGTCGGGGTCTTCCGCGGTGGCGGTGAAGGTGACGCGATCTCCACCCATCACCTCGATCGGCCCGGTGGTGTTGGTGATCTCCGGAGCGAGGTTCACGTTGCGCACGGTGACCGTCATGTCGTCGGTGTCGGTGCCGCCGCGGCCATCACTCACCGTGACGCGGAAGCCGAGCACCGCGCCCGCCGGACCGACCTCGGGAGCCACGAAGAAGTCGCCGATGAGCTGCACCGACGGCCCGTTGGTCTGCATCCACGTGAAGGTCAGCGGATCTTGATCTTGATCGAACGCGCTGCCGGGAACGAGGAACACCTCTTCGCGCTCCGCGGTGTTGATGCTGCTGGTGCCCGAAACCGTCGGCGGGTGATTCGCGCACATCGTGCGGTGACCGACGACCTGCGTGAACGGGGGCATCATCGCTCCCGTCACGCGCACGTCGTCGATGTTCCAGCCGTTGGCGCCGCCGGTGGCGTCGGCTCCGATGACGAAGCGCAGCCACACCGTGCGGTTCGCGTACATCGTGCCGAAGCTCGCGACGATGTCGTGACGCATGGTGTTCGCGCCCACGAACGCGTCTTGCCCGGCGAGCGGGTTGGCGGTGCCCGCGCGCAACATGCCGGTGTACGTCGGCGCGAGCGCCGAGCCCGGGACGGCAGTGAAGTTCATTCCGTCGGTGGAAATCTCGAGTCGCCCGCCGTCGAAGAAGTTCATCGCGTTCTCGAACTGGAAGCTGTGCGCGAAGGTCACGCTGAACGGGTTCGCCCCGACGGCGATGGGCGGCGACGTCAGCATCGAGACGCCCTGCGCACGCATGTCTGCGCCCGCCATCGCCTGGCTCATCATCACCGTCTTCAGCGCCCAGCCGTCTTCCCACGGGAAGAAGCCGTCGGCGGTCGCGACCCAGTCGGTGACGTCCTGCTCGAAGTCTTCGGTGTCGGACTCGATGGTGTCGGCGTTGAGGCGCAACGTCGCGGTCGTCTCGAAGCGGTTCTGCAGGAGGATGATCTGCGAGTCCGTCGCGCGGATGGTCAGGTTCGCGCGCTGAATGCCCATGAGGCGCGTCATGTTCACCGGAATGGTGACTGACGCGGTGGTGAACGGGTCGGTCGCGGGCAAGTTCAACATCGCCGGAGACACCTGCAGGTTCACCAGGTCGCTCAACACCTGCACGCGCGTCTGCGTCATGCGCACTGAGCCGATGTTCATGAACGTGACGGTGAGGGTGCCCGATTCCGCGGAGTCGATGACGCCGTCGGCGTCGCAATCATCGTCGTCGTCGTCTGCCACCACGCTGACCAGCCGGTAGTTGCCGCCGACTCCGGTGAAGTCCTCGGCGAGCGGCACGTTGGTCGTCGAGCGGCGATCGCTGCTCTGGGCGAGCACGCCGAGCCCGCGCTGCGCGAACGCGTTCAAGACGAGCGGGAAGTCGCCCGTCGGGCTCGACGCGAAGACGACGGAGAGGAAGGCATCACGCGCCTCGATGAACGTCGGCAACACCGGCGTCGCCTTCAACGCAGCGACGAGGTGACGGCCCATGGCCACGCGCGCGCCGTCGAAGGTCGCTCCGGGCGCGTTGAGCAGGCGCACCTGCGCGTCCCACAAGATCGAACCCCACACTTCGCCGGCGTTGTGCACCTCGGCGTTGTTGGGGTCGATCGACTGGCGCGGCGCCACCGTCACCGCGGGGAGCGGCACGTTGAGCCCGACGTGTTTGAAGGTGAGCGGGTTCTTCGCGCGGTCGGTGGAGTACGGGTAGCGACGCACGCCGAAGTAGTGCGCGGGCACGAGCGTTCCGTCGAAGTCTTCGCCCTGCACCGACCAGCCGCCGATGGCGAACGTGCCCTGCCACTGATCATTCCCCGCGCGCATCGTCTCGTCGGGGCGCAGCGAGAGGTAGAGGCCGGCGAAGTCGCTCCAGCCTTCACCCATCGCATTGGCCGGCGAGTTGAGCAGCCCCATCGAGTCACCGATGAGGCGGTTGGTGACGAAGTGCATGTACTCGTGCGTGACGACGGTGGAATCGAACGCCACGTCGAACGCCGGTCGCGCCGCAGGCCGCTGCAGCCGCGCGGTGATGGGCTGCCCGCTGACCACCGCGTCGTGCAGCTGTTGTCCCGCGTCGGGCTCGATGCAGGTGATGATCAACGATTGATCAGTCGTCGCCACGCACGCGCCCTCGAGCACCAGCGCCGCCGCGCCAGCGTCACGCGCGAACTCGATGCGGTCCGTCAGCGCGCAGCCGAGCGGGCGCACCAACACCACGCTCCCCGCGTACTGGCCGGCGTCGGCCCACGGGTCACAGCCGCCGAAGCCACCGTCGGTGTCGGTCACCGTCATCAGCGCGCCGCTCACGTCCCAGCCCGACTCGCGCTCCACGACGTTGGGCACTCCGGCGAAGAGACCGCCGTCGGGGAAGAACGCGGTGCTGACGTCGATGGTGCTCGCGCGCGGCACTTCGAAGAGGTGCAGGCGCATGATGCTCGCCTCGCCGTCGGCCCTGGTGTCCATGCTGGCGTTGTTGCGACGCGACGGGTCCTGCACGCGCACCAACATCGCGTCGTTGCCGAGACCGCCGCGACCGTAGTTGTCGTTCTGACCGTTGCGCGAGAGCTCGTCGAAGCCGAGGTCGTAGAAGACGTCGTGCGCCTGGTTGGTGATGTAGAAGGCCTGCACCGCGGCGGCCGAGGCCTGCGCGGGGCCCGCGTCGGCCGAACGATCGAACGCGTAGACGTAGTCGAACGTCTCGGTGCCGGTGGTGGTGACCGCGCGCGCGCCGCCGTCGTTGTCGAGCCCGACGACGGTGTTGGTGTTGTTGCCCGACAGCGCGGTCGCTCCGCTCGGCAGCCACGAGTCCATCGTCGAGATGCCCGCGTGGTCGAGCGTCACCGTGCCGGCGTCGAGAATCGGAGGCGTGAACGCATCGGGCAAGCCGGTGAGGTGCGGGAGCGCGGCGTTGCCCACCGGGCTGTCGAACGCGCGGTTGGGCGACATCGGGTCAGCGAAGACGCGGTAGGTGTGCGACGCGTCGCTGCGCAGCGAGGTGATGGACAACACCCGGCCATCGGTCGCGCTGACCACCATCGCGAAGAGCGAGCGCGCGGTCTCGACCTCGAGGTGCCACGCGGGGAGCACGGCGTCGCCGTCGTCGAAGTAGACCTTGCGCGCGCGCGGTTCCGAGCGAAACGGAACGTCCTTCGCGGTCGTCGAGAACTTCGCCCAGCCGCCACCACTCTGCTTCACCAGCGTCATCGCGCCGGGGTCGAGCATGGTGCCGCTCAAATACTGCGCGGCCACCGAGAGGGCGGCGGGCGCACCGAGACGGAACGCGTCGTGCGGCTCGACGGTGGCGAGCGACCCGGTGAGCGCGACCAGCTCGTATTTCGGCGTCATCACCACGTCGATCTCATCGCGGAGGAACGGCACGCCATCGCGGTCACGCGCGAAGCCGACGATGACCGCTCCGCTGCCGCCCAGGTCGTGCACCTCGGAGATGATCAGCCGCGCGACGGTCGCAGGAGAGAGGCGATAGACCGAGGCGAAGCGCAGCAGGTGCATGCGCGCGGCTTCCTTCGACGTGAGGCCTTGATCAGCCGGCGTGCGCGCTCCGGGAAAACGCTCGGCCCACAGGAACGACGGCACGCCGCGGCGCGGCTCGACGGCGGTGACGTACGAGTGGTTGAGGAGCTCGAGCGTCGCCTTCGAGCGAGCGTCGGTGAGTTCGATGGTGCGCGTGCTCTCGAGCCAGGCATCCCACGCCGCTGAACCGTTTTCGGGAAGGCGCGGAGAGGTGACCGACAAGAGACCGGTGACGAGCAGCGACAACGACATGGGGAGGGCTCCGGTGGGGACGGACGGCCTGAAGGAGCGTCAGCTTACGCGCTGAGGGCGCGCTGGGAAGCACACGTCAGCGGCACGCGGGCGTGAGGAAGGCCGAATCTTCGAGGTCGCCCTTCACGTTTCCAGCGCCGCCGAAGTCGGGCATGCCCCAGGGGTCGAAGTTGAAGAGGCTCTGCTCGGTCCAGCCATTGGCGGCGGTGATGAAGCCGCCATCGAGGCTCAAGTTGCGCGTGAGCGGCGCGTTCGGTTCGCCGGCGTTCACGAGCGGAACGCCAGTGCGGCTGCCGACGGCGCAGGTGTCGAGACAGGTGAACGTGCCGCAGCCCGAGAGCGAGACGTAGCCGCCGTGCTTGTCCTTGCTGGAATAGAGCCTCGGCTTCTCGCCAGCGTCGGCGCGCTCGCACGGCGTCAGCCCACCGCACGAGCCACAGGTCGTGGTGCGCTCGCAGAGGGTGTTCTGGTGCGAGATGGCGCGCAGCGCGACGAGCCCGGTCTCGGGAGAACGCGTAGGGTCGATGGTGCCTCCGAAGCCCTCGTTGTCGCCGACGTGTGAGGTGATGCCGCAGTCGCGCTGGAACAAATACGTCCACGTCACCGCGAGCAGCCCATTGCCGTTGTCCATGGGGTGCGGGCGAAGGCGGAAGACGATGCCGCCGAGCGGGCAGCCGTCTTGCGGGTGGAGTGAGAGCACCGGGAGGTACTGCTCGGCGAGCTGCGCTTCCCACGCGTCGTCGAGGCCATCGAGATCGAGATCGACGATGCCGGCGTCCGTTCCAGCGTCCGGCATGCCGGCGTCGCTCGTTCCTGCATCGATGAGCCCTGCGTCTGAGGTGCCGGAGTCGTTCGCGCTTGCGTCGATCGAAGTGCCAGCGTCCCCATCAGTGATCAGCGAGCCGGAATCCATTCCTCCGAGCGGAATCGTGCCGCAGCCCAGGACCAGCATCGTCGAGAACAAGAAGCACGCGCGCATCGGCTCGCCGTCTTACGCGTCGCCCACATTTCCGGCGAGAGGCCCCATGGTCACCGGCCAACTCGCGGATCGCTGCCGCCGGCAGTCAGCTCGCGGCGATCGGCGTGCAGCAAGCTCAACTCAGTTCAACCACAGCAGGTACCGCAGCTTGCGCTCGAACGTGTCCTCGCCGCGATCGAGCTCCTTCGCCATGCGATTGAGCCGCTCGATGATGGGCGACGGCGGCATCGACTGCTTGTACGACGGCCCGAGAATCCGCCCGAGCGCCTCCGACGCGACACCCGGGTCCGCGTTGCGCCGCAGCTCACGCTCGGCGTTGGGATGCAGCACGAAGTCGCGCGGCTGACTGAAGAACGCGCCGACATCGAGAAAACCCGGCGGAGGTGACGTCCACTTGCGGTCGCCCAACTGCACCAACTTCGCCACGTCGAGCCCCTGCTCTCCCTTCACCAGCGCCCGCACGTCGACCAGCACGCCTGCCCACGTCTCGAAGAGCGCCTCATCGACGGGCAGCGGCAGCGCGTGGTTCTTCTGCCTGGGGTTGGGCACCCATTCGCGGTCATCGTCGCGCTCCGCGAGAATTCCCACGCGGCACCGCTCAGCGTGCGTCAGCCCCGCGAGAATCAGCTCCCGCGCCTGACCCAGCTTCGCGCCGTTGCGCAGCTTCAAGGTGAGGTTCTGTTCCCGCCGCGAGCGCCACGTCAGGTTCGCGTCGTACGCGAGCGCCGCGTTCAACGCCGCGCGCTGAAAGTGCACCATCGCCCGCAGCCACGTCACGTCGGCGACGTCGAAGCGAAACGTCGGCCGCCTCCGTGGATCATCGAGCGGCAGCTGCTTGCCCTGCTCATCGAGCTCGACCTCGAACAGCCGCCGGTCGCGGTCGTCCACCTCGCCGCTGCGGTTCCAGTCGACCTCCCAGCACGCCAGGCACAGCTCGAGTGAGAAGCCCTCGTCCTTCTCGGCGACCGCCAACAGCGCGTCGATCTCCGTGAGGCGTTGATCAGCCCGCCCGAACGCGAAGTCGAGGAAGTCCTGGTTGATGACGTCACCCCGCATCATCGCGCTGGCCACGAAGCTCGCCGCCACCGTCAGCACGTCGCCCACCAGGTCGTGCCCCGCCTGGCGATAGCGCGCGATGGCGCCCACCGCCGCCGCCCGCGCGTTGGTCTCGTCCTTCTTCAGCGCCTCGTCCGACAACCGTCGCGCGTCGTCGAACTGCGCGGCCTGCAGCGCCGTGACCGCGGGGAGCGCGTCGGCGTCGAGTTGCGCCCGCCGGGCCGGCGAAACGCCCGCACATCCCGAGAGCCAGAGCAGCACTGCGAGCGCCAGCGGCCTTGAGGTCATGGCGTCGAGTCTACCCGGCTCCACGTCTGGGCCCGAACTCGAGATGACTCAACCATGGTTGAGTCAACTACGGTTGAGTCATCTTGACGGCGTCGTAGAGGTCGTCGAGGTCGTGGAGCTTCACGTCGGGTGGGGCCGCGACCCGCACCGCGCGCCGCGTGAAGAGCCGGTATCGCACGGTGAGCCCGCGCGAAGGGTACGCCTCGGCCGCCGTGCGGAGCGTGCTCAGCACCGACGCCACCGAGCCCGGCGCGCCCCATTTGCATTCGCCCAGCTCGACCCAGCGATCGGCGCGCAGGGCCACGGCGTCGAGCTGCGCGTCGCGGTTCCAGAACTCGCCGACCTGCACGTCGGCCACCACCCGCTCGCTCCGCAGGAGCGCCGGCAACGCCTCGCGGCACAGCGCCTCGAAGCCCGCCCCGTAGAACGGCTCGAGGTGTGGCTGCACCAGCTGCTGGAAGACGCGCGACGGAGGGCCCTGGCGAATGGCGCTGAAGTGCGGCGCCACGAAGCGAAACCAGAAGCGCAGGAGCGGATCGCCGATGACGTACCGGGTGAGCTTCTTCGACGCGCGCCCGGGCACCAGCGGCAGGCGGCGCTCGACGTAGCCGAGCTCGAGCAGCGTGTTGAGGAAGTACATCACGCGCGGCACGGTGAGCCCGGCGTACTTCGAGAGCGCGGTGGGCGCAGCGTGACCGGCGGCGAGCGCCTCGATGACGGTAGCGTACGAGGCGACGTCGCGCAGCTCCTCGCGCAACAGGAACTCGGCCTCGCGTTGCAGCGGCGAGTCGACCTCGAGGAACGCCTCGATGAGGTTCTGATCAACCGACCGGTCTTGCGAGAACGCCTTCAAGTACGCCGGCACACCGCCGCAGGTGAACCACGCGCGCGCGCGGTCTTCACGTGACCAGCGGGGAAAGAACTCGCCCGCCTCGAAGAAGTTCAACGGCCGCAGCTGCAGCTGACCCGTGCGCCGGCCGAAGAGCGGCGATTTGTGCCCGAGCACCTCGCGTTCCATGAAGCCGACGTACGAGCCGCACACCACGAGCATCGGCCCGCGCTTGCGTTGCCACTCGTGGTCCCACCGCTTCTGGATGATCGACGGCAGCTCGGGCGCGCTGGCGCACAGCCACTGGAACTCGTCGAGCACCAGCAGCAGCCGCTTCGCCGGGTTCGCCTCGCGCACCACCAACTCGAACGCGTGGTCCCAGTCGTTGACCGCCACCTCGGCGAGCAGCGCCTTGCCCAACGCCACCGCCGCCGTGCGCATGAACGAGCGCAGCTGCTGTGGCGCGGTGCCCTGCGTGGCCGCGAAGTAGATGGCCTGCTTGCCGCGGCAGAACCGCAGCAGCAGCTCGGTCTTCCCCACCCGCCGCCGGCCATACACCGGCACGAAGGCACCACCGTCACGCCGGTACTGACGCTCGAGCGCCGCGAGCTCGGCGGCGCGACCCACGAATGGACCCGACGAGGCAGCGACCCGCGTCAACATTACTCAACTGTACTTGAGTCAACTGTAGTTGAGCAATCTTGGCGCGGCCGCGAGAGTTCGAGCAGCGGGGCGGCGGCTGGAGCGAGACGCGGCGTGACGCGCGAGCGATCGCCCCGCGTGCGCAGGAAGATCGCGTCTTCGTACGGCCACCGCCGCACGCCCTTCTCGTCGAGCGCGAACGACTCGTCGACGCCGTTCACGCCGATGAGCGCGACGCCCGGCTCACCCGAATCGAACCAGCCGCTGGTGCGCTGACCTCCGAGCGTGTGCCACCGTTCCACGCTCGGAAGCGCGGCCACGCGCGGGTGCGCACCGAGCAGCGCGAGCAGCAGCGAAGGCACGTCGTTCTGCGAGAGCCGTTCCTCGTCGAGGGCCCGCTGCACCGCCTCGAGCGCACCACGCACGTCGGCGCCGCTGGCTTCCGCGCGCGCGATGAAGGCCGGCGGCACGACGATGAGAAAGGGGACGCGCGTCTTCGCGTCGTCGGTCTCGTGGTCGAAGTCGTTCGGTCCCCATACGTATGCATCGCCCGTCGAGTGGTCGGCTATCAGGAGCACCAGGGTGCGGTCCGAGCTGCCCGCGGCGTCGAGTCCGGCGAGGAAGCGCTTCACCGCTTCGTCGGTGTACGCGTACGTCACGAGGCGCTTGAGGTCGTCGGTGGACGCCGTGGTGACCGCGCGCCCGGGCTCGAGCAACGCCGCCGCTCGTGCGCGAACGTCTTCGGGCAGGTCGGTGGGTGGCGTGAAGGGCGAGTGGTTCGACAGCGACATCACCAGCGCCATGCGCGGTCCGTCGCGCACGCCCGCGCTCACGCGACGCGCCGCTTCGTCGACGAGCGCGAAGTCAGACACGCCGCCCCACGCACCGCGCGGCGACGTCGCCGGGAAATCGGCCTCGGCCACCACCTCGACGAAGCCGCGCCTGCGCAGGAACGGGCCCATCTCGTCGTAGTCGGGGTCGGAGCCGTAGAAGAACGAGCCCTGAAACCCCGCCGTGGCGAGCACGTCGCCGGCGCACCGCAGCGGCACCGAGCCCTCGCGGTCGAGGTCGCGAATGAGGCTGATGTTCCACGGGAGCGTGCCGAGGCCACACGTCATGGCGGCGAGCCCCTGCGCAGTGCGCACGCCAGCCTGGTACGTGTGACGGCTGACGAGCACGCCAGGGTGCGGGCGCGCGTAGAGCTGGTTGATGAAGGGCGCGAGCGTCGCCGGCGCGTGCGGGTTGAGCGCGGCGAGGTCGTCGGCGCGAAAGCCCTCGAGCGAGACCTGCACCACGGCGACGCGCCCATCTCCGTCGGCGAAGAGCGCCTTCGAGAGCTGCCGGAACGCCTCGAGCAACGCGCGCGCGGGTGGTGAACGCGTCGGCTCGGCGTCGAGCGTCACCTCGTCGAGCGCACGCGCATGGGGGTGTGGACAGCGCAGCGGCCTCTCCTCGGGCCAACCCAGTCGCGCCGCTCCGCGCTTCAGCTCGTCGGGCGTCGGTTCCCACTCGGTGAGCAGCTCGAGCGGTGTGGGCGGCGGCTGACCCGAAAGAGAATCGACGGCGCTCTCGAGCACGCTGTCGAGTGGATCTCCCAGGCCCGCGGGGCCGAGGCGCGAAGAGCTCAACGCGAAGCCCCGCACCGCGAGCTGCGAGCCGAGCACGCCCGCCACGAGCACCGCGACGAAGCCCGCACTCCACTGGGGATGCGGCCACGCGTCTTCACGCACCGCGCGACGTGCGCGCCACGCCAACACCCCGAGGAAGACGCTGCCGCAGAGCAACGCGGGAATGAGAATGCGCTGGTAGCGAATGAAGCCCGGAGCGCCCTCGATGAACGACGGCTCCGCGGCCGCGTCGAGCATCTCGCGCAGCGTCGAGAAGGCGCCGCGCTCGGCCTTCACTTCCTGCTCGGTGACGGTGATGAGGTACAGCGCGACCGCGCACGGCAAGACGAGCAGCACCGCGCCGAACGCCTGCACGCGCCTGCGGAAGAGCGGCACCGCGGCGAGCGCGATGATCAACGTCAGCAGCGCCGCCACGAGCCACGCGGCGTGCGAGAAATCGAGGACGGTTCCGGCGAGCGCCCGGCTGGCGCGCTCGAAGTTCGAGCCGCCACGCACGCGCATCGCGACGGCCAGTCGGGATGGAAGCAGCGCGAGTGCGAGCAACACCCACGCGGTGGTGGCGGCCCAGGCTCCGCGCGGCGCCGCCGGGCTGAAGCCCTCGTTCTTCGTGGCGCTGCGCACGGCGCGCTTCTGCCACGACTCGGAGTGCTACGCTCGCACGCGGGCCGAAGCAGCGAGCTCCTCGATGAGACATTCACTCGGCGGTGCGACGCTGGTCTTCGCGGTGCTGACCGCGTGCGCCCCGAGCCCCAGTGACTTCGACCCGCTCGACGACGTCGCGGTGCTTCGCCAGGCCGGCCTCCCGCGCATGCCAGTCGCACAGGGTGGAGTGACGAACGCGCGACTGGGCAGCTCCATCGCGGCGTGCCGTTCCAACGGGCTCTTCACAGCGCAGGCGTTCGCGACGGGCGCTCCCGGAATTGGCACCGCGTTGCTCTACACCTCGGGACCCTCGGCGTTCACGCCACCCGACGCGGGCAATGAGTTCGGCATCGGCGTGTTGTGCACCGGAAGTGGAAACCAGCCGGAGCTCATCGCGTGGAGCTCGGCACCCAACGCCTGGAGGCAGACGTTCAGCGGAAGCACGGACGTGCTCTTCGTCGGCGCGCGCGTCGACGCGATGGCGCGCGGTGACAGCGCCATGAGCCCGTACCTCATCGCGGTCGATGCGGGCCTCTACTCGAACACGGGCTCGAACCAGCCGACCCTCATCAACACCGATTTGCGGCGCAACGTGCGGGTCGCGTGCGCGCACGGCAGCAACCTCTGCGCGGTCGCGCATCGCGCCAGCGGAGCCACCATCTACAACGCTGAGCTGGGGCAGGAGCTCGACGCCATCCCTCCTCCCGACGCGGGTCGCAGCGTCACGGCCATCGCCATCGGAGAGCTCAGCCCCGCGCCAGGCCTCGAGGTCGCGATCGCGGGTGACGGCGTGGTCGACGTCTACTCGCGCGGCATGCGAACGAGCTTGCTCTACACGTTGCGTCCGCCCCAGGCCGTTGCGGGCTTCGGTCAGGCGCTGGCCATCGACAGGATCGACGCGGGCGCCGGGTTGGCGTCGTTGTGGGTCGGCTCTCCGGGAGAAGCGCGCGTGTATCGATTCCTCGGAGACGCAGGCGTGGTCGGCGTCGAGGTGAACGCGCCGGTGGGCACCGAGCTCGGGGGCGCGCTCGCGATCGAGACCGACGGAAAGCTGCTGGTGGGTGCGCCGCTGTGGGACGGGCCCTTCGTTGACGAGGGAGCGGTGTTCCGCGACACGCCCGAGGAATGGGCGCCGCTCGGCTTCATCCAGGGCGTGCAGCAGGAATGCGACGTGAGCGCGCCCTTCTGTCGCGTCACGGGCATGCCGGGCACCTGTTTCGTCGGTCGCTGCATTGGCGGCGTCGTCTGCGCGGACCTGGTGGGCTCGACGAATTGCAGCATCGGCACCGACGCCGGCCCGAACGATCCAGACGGCGGCAGCGACGCGGGCAACACCGGAAACGATGCGGGCATGGTCGACGCGGGTTCAGTCATCGATGGCGGAAACGGCGTGGTCGATGCGGGCACGGGTGTCGTCGATGGCGGCACGCTCGACGCCGGCCTCGTTCGTGATGCCGGAAGTGACGCGGGCGGCGACGTGGTTCCCGTCGACGCAGGCCCCGACGTCGATGGTGGCGGTCGCGAGAACGACGCGGGAATGACCGACCCGCCTGCCGTGCCCGAGTTCACCATCATGCCGTGTGGCTGCGGTCAGTCGGCCCTCAGCCCCCTCGCGCTGCTCGCCCTGGCGTTCTTGCGCGGCAGGCGCACCTTCAACCACACGCGCTGAGCTGTTCGCGAAGAGCTGAGGCTCAGTGGGGTAGCCTTCAGGAATCTCCAACATGCGCTCTCAACTTCTCCTCGCGGCCGCGACGTTCGCTGCGTTCACGTCGTGCGTGGGCAGCGTGACCGACGTGGTGCCCGAAGTTCCCGGTGTCGGTGGCGGCATCGGAACGACCGGTGGAGGCACCGGTGATGGTCCACGCACGTGCCGGCCCGTGAGCGCTCCGATGCGCGCGATGACGGCGCGGCAGTTCGACTGGGTGGTCGAAGATTTGCTCGGCGACACCACCCGTCCCGCGCGCGTCTTGCAGCGCCCACAGTCCGAGACGCGCTTCGACAACCACCACGAGTGGATCGCGCCCGACGAAGTGCTGCTGCGCTTCTACGTGTCCACCGCCGAAGCGCTCGCCACCAACGCGTTGCCGCGGCAAGCGACGTTGTTCCCATGCGCCAACCCGACGAACGCCACCGCCGAGAGCGCCTGCCTCGATCAAATTCTCGACACCTTCGCGCGCCGCGCGTGGCGACACACGTTGAGCGCCGACGAACGCACCTCGCTGCGCACCGTCTTCACCACCGTTCGAGGTCTCACCGGCGCGACGTGGAACGACGGCCTCTCGGCGGTGCTGCAGGTGCTGTTGCAGTCGCCGCAGTTCCTCTATCTGACCGAGGTCGGCAGTCCCGTCGCGAACGCGGAGCGTCCGACCTCGCAGCTCACGCCCATCGAGGTCGCCTCGCGTCTGTCCTTCCTCCTCTGGGGCTCGGTGCCCGACGTGACCCTGCTCGACGCCGCCGAACAGGGACGCCTCGTGACGAAAGATGACGTCTCGCGTGAAGCGCGCCGCATGCTCGCCGACGCCAAAGCGCGCCGCGGCTACCTCGACTTCTCGCGCCAGTGGTTGGAGCTCGAGACCATCGACGCGGTGAACAAAGACAGCACGCGCTTCCCGAGCTGGAACGCCATGCTTGCCACCGCGGCCGCGAGCGAGCTCGACGCGTTCGCCGGCGACACGTTTGCGAGCGGGGGCAGCTACCGCGACCTGATGCTCGGCACGCAGACCAACGCCACCGGGGCGCTCGCCACCGTCTACGCCGGCTCGACGCGCGCAGGCGTGCTCACCCGCGTCGCCTGGCTCGCCACGCACGCGCACCCGCTCGACACCTCGCCGACGCTGCGCGGCAAGGCGATTCGCACGCGTTTCTTGTGCGAAGAAATTCCTGCTCCGCCGCCGGGCGTGAACGTGATGTTGCCGAACATCGCCGGGCCTTCGACGTTGCGTCAGCGCCTCGCCGCACATCTCGAGGCAGGCAGCAGCTGCGCGCAGTGCCACATCCTCATGGACCCCATCGGCTTCGGCCTCGAGGAATACGACGCGATGGGCGCGGGCCGCACGACCGAGACGAACGGGCTCGCCATCGACTCCACCGGTTCCCTGGTCGCGGGTGGAAACACCACCAACTTCACCGGCGGCGTCGGGCTCTCGCAAGCGCTCGCCGACAGCACGCAGGCGCAGCGCTGCTACGTGACGCAGACGTGGCGGTACGCGCACGGCCGTTCGGAGACCTCGAAAGACCGCTGCCACCTCGACGCCGCGATGGCGTCACTGCCTCCGCAGGCGACGCTGCAGGACCTGGTGGTCGCAGTCGTCACCTCTGATGCCTTCCTCTTCCGGGAGTCGCTGCCGTGAAGAACCACAAACTCTCTCGTCGTCATTTGCTTCGCGGCGCTGGCGCGTTGTTGCCGATTCCGCTGCTCAGCTCGCTCTTGCCTCGTGCGGCGCGCGCGCAAGCGATGACACCTCCGACGCGCGTCATCTTCGTGCTGCAGGACAACGGCACGCTGCGTGACGAGTGGGCGCCCACGAGCGGAACAGGCGGAGCTTTCACCCTGCCCTTCGTGCTCGGCGGTCTGGCGAACGTGCAGAGCGACCTCACCGTGCTCGCCGGCATCGACAACCACGTCACGTGGAATCATTCCGGCAACGGCCACAACATCGGCAACGCGACGCTGCTGACGGCGATTGCGCGCACTGACGCGGCGAACGTTGGAGATGGACCCAACGCCGGCGGCCCGAGCATCGACCAGTACATCGCGGGCCGGTTGCCGATGGCTCCTCGCAGCTCGGTGAACATCAACCTGCCCTCGGGCGCGTTCGCGATTTCGTACCGCGACGTCGCGCAGCCGCAGAGCTCGCTCAACTTGTGGAGCGCGTTCAACGACCTGTTCGGCAACTTCATGGGCACGACCGACCCCGTCGTGCTCGAGCGCCGCCGCCGCATGCGCGAGTCGGTCATCGACGGCGTCATCGACGACTTCCGTCACGTGAACACGCGCGTCGGCGTGGACGACAAGCGCAAGCTCGACCAACACCTCACGCTGCTGCGTGATTTGGAACTGCGGCTCGCGCTCGAAGCGCAGGGCACCTCGTGCGCGACGGATCCCCAGGCGCCTGCGTACGTGAACAACCGGCCGAACAACGAACACGCCGCGTATCTGCTCGCGCTCGCATGCGCGTGTCAGCTCACGCACGTCGGCAGCTACATGATCAACGGGCCGCAGGGAGACCCGGCGTTCACGGTGCGCTTCACCGGCGGCGACTACCACAACTGGATCCACCAGGGCCCCGACTACGGCCTCGACCCCGTGCGCCGCCGCGAAGATTGGCGCACCACGATGAACTACTACTCGAATCAGTTCGGTCAGCTCGTCAGCCGCTTCAAGAGCACGCCTGATTCCGACGGCAACTCGCTGCTCGACAACTCGGTCATCGTCTGGACCAACGTGTTCGGCATGGGCAGCTACCACGACTTCTTCGAGCTCCCCGTGGTGCTCGCCGGTCGCGCGAGTGGACGTCTGCGCAGCGGCCGCTTCCTCGACTACCGACGCTCGCGCGCTGCGATGCCCACCGTGTTCGGGCCTTCGTACAACCGCCAGGCGTACGTGAACGAGACCACCAACAACCTCTACGTCTCGCTCGCGCAGCTGGCCGGTTTGAGTGACGTGCAGACCTTCGGTGACCCGATGTTCTGCAGCGGCGGCTTGCCCGGACTGGTCGGATGATCAAACGCATCGCGGTCGCAGCAGGCGCGCTCGTGTTGAGCGGCTGTTTCGATCTTCCTCCGCGCGGTCCTCCCGATGGAGGCGGCACCAACTTCAGCGACGGTGGCTGTGATGCGCCCGCACTCTTCGTGCGCTCCTGCGTGACCGGCTGTCACGACGCGACCATCAAACAGGCGGGCCTCGACCTCGTCACGTTGCCGCTCGAGCCGCGGCTGTTCGGCAAACACGCGGCGGCGCGGCCTGACTACCTCCTCATCGACCCCGAGCTGCCCGACGAGAGCGCGCTCATCGTGAAGCTCTCCTCGATGCCTCCCTTTGGCGCGCAGATGCCGCTGGGTGGCTCACTGTCGTCCGCGGACAAGGCGTGCGTGCAGTCGTGGGTGGACTCAGTCGTCGACGCAGGGCTGTCTGATGCGGGCTTCGTGATGCCTGATGCGGGCGTTCCTGATTCCGGGACCTCCGACGCGGGCTCGAGCGATGGAGGCGGCGGTCTTCCCGACGCAGGCGCGTTCGACGCGGGGCGCTTCTGGGGGCCGCTCGCAGATGATGCGGGTTGCGCACCTCCGGTCGATGGCGGCCAGTGGTGCGTGTTTCAGGTCGTGCCCGAGCCGCTGTACTCGGTGCGTGGTCTCGCGAGTGACGACATCTGGGCCGTCGGCTCGCGTGGAGCGGCGTACCACTACGACGGCGTCAGCTGGTCGCGCTCGGACTCGGGCGTCAGCGTCACGTTGTTCGACGTGTTCCCCGTCACCGCGAACGACGTGTGGGCGGTTGGAGAGCGCGGACTCGTGCTCCATCTCGACTCGTCAGGGTGGCAGCCGCTCTCGTGGTCGCCGAGCTTGATGGACGCTGGCCTCCAGCTGAACGGCCAGCCGACGTGGGACCTGGGCGGCGTGTGGGTCGATGGAACGGAAGTGTGGGTCGCCGGTGGCGGCTCGACGCTCGCGCATCGCGTCGGCGGCTCGATGCAGGTGGTGCAGACGACGCACCCCAATCAGCCGGGCGCGGACTTCATTCGTCTCTTCTCGCGCGGACCGAACGAGTGGTGGGCCGCGGGCGACATGACCTTCTTCGAGTGGGACGGCGCAGCGCCTTCGTGGACGCAGGGACGTGGAGCGATTCTTCGCGTGTTCGGAATGGCGGGCTCGACGCACCCCACGATGGGCCGCATCCTCGTGGCGGTCGGAGCGGACGGGCAGATGCTCCAGTACTCGTACACCGACACCGGCGCGTATCCCTGGCAGCCGCCGAGCTGGAACGCGGAGACGTATGAGCTGCGCCGCGATCTGCGCTCGGTGTGGCTCAACGCCGACGGTGGTCTCGGCTGGACCGTCGGGCTCGATGGACAGCTCGTGCACTTGAACGTGCCGCAGCGTCGCTATCAGCGCTCGATGACACCGACGTCGGACCATCTGCTCGGCGTGTGGGGCGTGACCGTCAACGACGCGTGGGCCGTTGGCGGTCGTAGCACCGGCGTGCTGCTCCACTCACGCTGATTGCCCACCGTGCGTCGTCGCCCCAGCGGGCTTTGATCACTGCGTGCACATGATGAGCGACCAGTTGTTGAACGTCCCGCTGTCGAGCGACGCCGTGTCCGCCGCGCGGAACGTCCACGTGCCGGTCATCGACTGGCCGTTGAAGCCGGTGAACGCAGCCTCTGGGCGATAGCAGCCCGTGAACGGCGCGACGCCCGAGGTCACCAACGTGGAGCACGTCGAGTCGAGAATGGTGTTCGTGTAGTTGCTGCTGATGCCGCCGTTGTTGCTCGAGCCGTCGATGAACGCGCCGGTCGGGCCGCGCAGCGACACCGCGATGTCCGAAATCCACGGGTGGGTGACGCTGAACTTCGTCGCCACGCGCGTGATGGTGCCGGTGGCGGTCACGTTGATGTTGCTGCTCACGCCGGTCGTGCTGCCGTCGGGAATCGCGAGATTCAACGTGCCCGAATTGAACACGCGCAGGTTCTGACCCGCGGTGCACGCCGGGAAGTACGACGTGCAGCCGGCCGCGCAGTCGGTGTCGGAGCAGTCGGTCTGACCGTCCATGTCGTTGTCCATGCCGTCGTTGCACTGGTTCTCCGGCGGACGACACACGCTCGGCTGGCCCGAGCACTGGAAGCCAGTCTCGACGGTGCAGGTCGAAGAGCAACCGTCTCCGTTCATCGAGTTGCCGTCGTCACACGCTTCGGCGGGCGAGGCGACGATGCCGTCGCCACACACCAGGAACCGAATCTCGAGCCCCCAGGCCGCGATGGCCGCGTTGTCGCCGTATTCCATCACGTGCGCGTACACCGTCTGGCCCGGCGTCATCGTCATCTGCAGCCCGGAGCACTGGTCGAGCGTGGAGTTGCGATCGTCGTTCGACGCCAACACCGTGAGCGACGAGTTGAGCACGCGCAGGCCGGTGTCGATGCTGGTGCCACACGCCACGCCCTGACCGAAGCCCGCCGCGCGGTTCCACACGTCGAGCCGCAAGGTCACGCTCTGTGCGCGGTCGTTGGTGATGGCGAACACGTCTTCATCACCCGCCGGGCTGAACGCGGCGAGGTACGCCGTGTCTCCGTTCGTCGCGAGCCGCGCGCCGTTGGTGTTGGCGTTGGTGATGGCCGTCGCGTTCACGTCGTTGCCGGTGATTCCCAGACCGCCGGTCGAAGGCGAGCCGTCTTCGTTGGGCTCGATTTCAGTGAACTCCGTGCGGCACGTCGAGCTGCATCCATCGACCGACCGCGTGTTGTTGTCGTCGCACTGCTCGGGCGCATCGACGAAGCCGTCGCCACACACCTGCGTCCGCATCACGCACACCGACGGCATCGTGCCGGTGCAGCTCCAACCGACCTCGGTGGTGCAGGTCGCCGAGCAGCCATCGCCGCCCATCAGGTCGCCGTCATCGCATGGCTCGTTGCCCGCCTTGAGTCCATCGCCACACGTCGAGGTGCACATCGAAG
>JAEUJS010000500.1 GCA_016792935.1 Archangium sp.
GCTTCCGCGCGCGTGTAGCCATCTTGAAACACCGGTATGCTCTCGACGCCGCGCTCATCGAGCGAGCGCAAGTTGCGATCGGGGATGGCGCGCGACTCTTCGATGCCTTTGCGGCTGGCATCCAACGCGCTGGTGATCTCGACGGCCTCAGCCACTTCCTGCCGCGTGCTCGCCCACTTGAGCGCGACGGGCGGAAGCAGCTTGGTGACGTCGAGCGTCTTCTCGTTCCGCGCCAGCAGCTCGTCGAAGTACTGCACGGGATCTTTGTTGACCGTCAGGAGCGCATCGATCTCATCGCGCACCGGCGCATACGCATTGATGACCTGGTTGTAGGTGTCGATGGCGTCTTCGTATTTCTGGAGCTTCTGCAGCAGCGTGCCCTGGAGAATCTTCGCCTCGGGCGCGAGCACTGAATCTTCGGCGACGAGCAGCAACACCTCGGTGGCGTTCTTGGCGCGCTCGAGCTCTCCCTTGCGCACGTAGGACCATGCGATCTCGTAGAGCGAGTCGGGGAAGTTGTCGCTCTGCTGCGGAATGCGCGCGTAGCGATCGATCGCCTCGTCGTACTTGCCGACCTCGAAGTACACGCGGCCCATCGAGAGCTCGGCGAGCTCCTTCACCGCGCGCTCCTTGTCGTCACGCGCCGCGCTCTGCGTCACCGCGAGGAACTGCGCGAGCGCCTGGTCCCACTGCTTCAGCCGCACGTAGCCGACGCCGATGAAGTACGCGGCCTGCACGTGGAAGGGGCCGGTCTGATCTCCGGCGAGCACCTGGAAGATGGGGCGGCTGCGGTTCACGCGATCGGCCACCGCGAGATCCTGCCGGCGGAACATCCACTTCGCGTAGACGTAGGTGAGCTCGGGCGGCAGCGCTCCACCGGAGAGCCCGCGCGCCTGGTTGATGTAGTCGTCGATGCCGGTGAACTCGTTGAGCCGTCCGGCGATCTCGAGGTACCGCGCGAGCGCTTCCCTGTAGTGGCCCGCCTTCAACGCGAGCAGCTGGCGGAGATAGAGGCGCGAGCCGAGGTAGTTCTTCTGCTGGTACAGCGAGTCGGCCAGATAGAAGAGCGCGTCGGGGTAGCGGGGCGACTTCTGGAAGTCCTTGTTGGCGACCAGGTCGTAGAAGAGCACCGCGGCCGTCGAATAATCGTTGAGGAGATACTGAATTTCGCCGTCGGAGAAGCGCTGCAGCCGCGCCGCTTCATCGCTGGTCTCTTCACGCAGCGTGTACTGCTTCTCGACGAGCTCGATGTTGTTGCGGGCGACTTCGATCTGCCGCGCGACCTCTTCGACCTGACCCTGGAGCTCAGCCGCCGACGGCTTCGCCGCAGCAACGCTCGCAACCACACTGAGGATGAGCAACGCGCGGAAGCGCTGGTTGCCTGCTCGCTCCGAACCGCCCCTGGTCGGTTCTCCACTGCGCATGAGAGTCACTTCGCTTCGGAGTTCGGAGGCGTGGCCGCGCCTTCCGCCGAAGGCGCTCGTACCGACTGATCCTTCGTGGATGAGATGTCGTAGCGAATGGCCGGCTTGTCCTTGATGTCGGACGTGATGCCGCCCTTCTCGTAGCCGACCACCTTCACGGTGGTGACCTTGCCCGCCTCGGCGTTGAAGGTCTGGTTCGACTGGAGCTTGAACTTGTAGCCCTCGAGGTAGCTGAAGATGCCGTAGCCGTGGCCGCGGTAGACCATGCGCACCGCGATCTGGTGATTGCCGGGCACGATGCGGCCGTTGAAGATCTCGAACTCTTCGCGCTTGTCGAGATCGCCGTTGGCGTCGACCTTGGTGAAGATCGGCGCACCATCGAGCGCGTAGGCGACCGACTCGAGGATGAACTGCGCGCCCATCTCGTTGCGGTGGAAGATCACCGCGCGCGCGCCCGAGCTCAAGTCTCCGCCGAGCACGGTTTCCTGCAAGAGCAGCAAGCGCGCCTTGGTGCGGAAGATCTTCTCTTTGAGATCGACGACCTGTTCCTCGAGCGTCTTCACGCGCGTGGTGAAGGCCTCGTCAGCGGTCTGCGCATCGGCGGCGGGATTCGAGGCAGCGGGGGCAGGGGCCGCGACGCCACCGTCCTGCGCGTACGCAAGACTCGCCAGCAACACGACCAACAACCCCCCCAGACGCAACATGACTTACTGGCCGCCCTTCTTCAGTTCGGTGAGGACGAGCTTGGCGACGTCCTTGAGCGTGTCGAAGACGCCCACCCCGGTCGGCGCCACGGCCTGGCGCTCGGTCACGTTGCGCGGGTTGAGCACCTTGCGCAGCTCCTCGACGGGAACCGCGTTGGGCAAGTCGCGCTTGTTGTACTGCATGACGAAGGGAATCTTGTCGAGGTCGTAGCCCTGTTCCTTCAAGTTGATGCGCAGGTTGTCGAGCGACTCGATGTTCGCTTCCATGCGCTCGACCTGCGAGTCGGCGACGAACACCACGCCGTCGACGCCCTTCAAGATCAGCTTGCGGCTCGCGTCGTAGAACACCTGACCAGGCACCGTGTAGAGGTGGAAGCGGGTCTTGAAGCCGCGAATTTCACCGAGCGACAACGGGAGGAAGTCGAAGAAGAGCGTGCGATCGGTCTCGGTCGAGAGGGAGATGAGCTTCCCTTTCGTCTCGGGATTCGTCTTGTTGTAGATGTACTGCAGGTTCGTCGTCTTCCCGCACAAACCGGGGCCGTAGTAGACGATCTTGCAGTTGATCTCGCGGCTTGAGTAGTTGATGAACGACATCGCGCGGGGTCTCTTTCGTTATTCGCTGAAAAGGTTGTCGATGTCGGCGTCGGAGATCTCGGCGAACGGCGAGCCGGCTCCAGGCACCGAGGCGCGCGCCGTCAAGGCGGCGAAGATCTTCTCGAGCTCGTCGGACGCCTTCTTGATGCGCAGGCGCACGAGACCCAGAGACGTGCGGTTGTCGAAGATGACCACCAACACCACGCGCCCCCCGACGAGGGTCATGTAGAGCGAGTCCTTCGCTCCTTCATGGAATTGGTTGGGGAATTCGTTCTCGCCGATCAGCTTGGCGAGGCCGCCCATCGCCGCCACGTTACCGGCGGTGAGAGAGGCAAGAGAGGTCGTGTCGATGTTGTGGGTCTGACCAGCTGCCGAGATCAGTTGCCCATTCTTATCGACGAGGAAGACCACCTTCGCGTTGGCGTCCTTCGTAAGTCGGTCGCACACCGCGTTGATCCGGTGGAACTCCTCTTCGTACATCACCAGCTGCGAGGCCATGAGGTGGAGGTGCTCCTGTCAAAACGGTTCGAGCGGTCTATCAGACCACTTCCGGATGTGCACGCTTTGAGACGGGCGAAATGGTCGTGGTGTCAGGCACATGGGCAACACAGGGGATGATGTAGCAGCGACCCGCTCAGGGTGGTCATTTCTTCAGGCGGAGGCCTGCTTGAGGTTAGTCTCCGCACCGTGCTCCGCTCGATCAACGTGGTGGTCGCAGCACTGATGTTGAGCTCCGCAGCTGCGAGCGCCCAGCCATCGGTCGGTGCCGCGGCCGCCAGACCAAGAGGCAACCCCGCGTGGTCCGACGAGGCAGCTGCAGTGCGGCTCCACTATGGCGGCGCGATTCGCAGCGGTGCGGAAGACGACGGTGGGCCCGGGCTGACGTACTCCGGAGCGACTCCGAACGATCTGGCGGCGACGGCGTGGGCGTGGCTGCTCCTCGACGGGCACCTCGGCTTGACGGCCGGCTTCGGGCGCGAGGCGTTCAGCCTGCTCGACAACGGCGCGCTCGTGACCAGCGGCGGTTTGATCCGTTTCAACGCGGGGCCGACGGGCCGCATCCGTTTTGGCCCCGTGCGTCTCGAGCTCGCGCTCTCGTATTCCTTCTACCAGGTGCCGGTGTTCGGCACCGTGCAGACGCCAACCTTCAGCGCCTTGTCGCGGCACGGTCTGCTGATCGCCGCGCGCGGCCTCGTCAATCTCGGCCCCGTCACGCTGGAAGCGAAGTTCGACGCCACGCCGGGCATCGTCACCAACTTCGCGAGCGGCAACTTGAACTTCGCGGTCGGTGGCGGCGCGCGCATTCAGCTCTTCCGCACCGGCTTCGTGAAGTGGGGCCTGATGCTCGAGGCGCTGTACCAGGGCGATGGAACTTTGCGCGCCGCTCCGACGATGTTGACCGCGACGCAGAGCGTGGTGCGCGTCGGCGGTGGCCTCGATCTGCAGTGGAAAGACCCCGAGCTCGAGAAGGAAGCGACGACGGGCTCTCTGTCCATCATCGTGCGCGGCGAGAACGGTCCACTCGCAGGAGCGGTGGTCAGCGTCGACGTTGGCAGCACGCACAAGACCGTCACCACCGATGCGCAGGGGCGGGGCGCGCTGGGTGACGTCGACCCTGGAGAGGTGTCGTTGAGCGCGACGCTGGCTGGCTACGAGCGCACGGAGACTCGCAGCTCGCTCGCCATCGGTGAGTCGCGCGCGGTCGAGCTGGTGCTCAACAAGGAGAAGCCGAAGGTCGGCGGGCTCCTCGTGAAGGTCATCAACTTCGACGGCAAGGTCGCGGTCGCTGGCGCGAACGTCGAGATCAACGGCAACACGCAGAAGAGCAGCGGCGCCGGCGCGGTCACCCTCGAGGGGCTCAATCCGGGTCCGGTCTCGGTGAAGGTCACCGCTTTGGGCTTCACGCCGGGGGAAGAAGCGGCCTCGGTCGTCGCGGGAACCACCGCCGAATTGGTCGTCACGCTCGTGCCGGAGAAGAAGCGAGTGCCGGCGACTTTGTCTGGCGCCGTGCGTTCGGCGCGCGGTGGCAAGCCGGTCGCCGCGCAGCTCGAGATCAAGGAACTCAAGCAGACCATCGCCTGCGAAGCCGCCGGCACGTTCTCGGTTCAGATTCCCGGTGGCAAATACACGGTGCGCATCACGGCGCAGGGCTTCGTCACGCAGACCAAATCGGTCACCGTGCAGGACGGCGACCAGGCCATCTTCAATATCGATCTCGCTCCGAAGTGAGACTTCATCCCCAGCGGCTCGGCCCTCGAGCCTTACCGGTCTTCATCGCGGTTTCGGCGCTGGCGATCGCGCTCTGCGGCTGCGGAGGAGATTCGTCTGACCCGACGAAGACGCCGCCTCCGCCGAAGTCGAGTTCAGATGCGGGAGCTGCTCCCGTCGCTGCGAAGAAAGCGGTCGGTCAGCTCGAGGCACCGGTTGGAACCGTCACGCTCGAGCGTGGCTCCGGGAAACGTCCGGCGAAAGCCGAGCCGCTCTTCGTGGGAGACGTGATCGACACCGGCGCTGAGTCTTCAGCCAACCTGCGCTTCGGCGGAGATCGCGTCGTCGAGCTCGGGCCCGATGGCCGCTTCGAAGTCGGAGAAGACGGCGCGGGTGTTTCGCTCAACGTGATCGACGGTCTGGTGCTGACGCGGGTGAAGGCGACTCCGGCGCAGGGCAAAGCCCCTGGGGGCGACGCCGATGGGGGGCAATTCGAAGGTCAGGTGCTGGTCACGATCGCCACGCCGTTCGGTCTCACGCGCGTCGGCGCCGCCGAGCTCTCGCTCAAGGTGAAGGACGGCGCCGCCGACGTCGACGTGAAGATCGGTGAGATCGAGCTCATCGGCAAAGACGGCGCGGTGCAGAAGATCGGCGCGGGCAAGAAGGGCTTCCTCGGCACGGTGAAGGAGCTGCCGGAAATTCCGCTCACCATCGTGGTGACCTCGGGCAAGGCCGAGCTGAAGGCGAAGGACACCAGGAGCTTCGTTCCCATCAACCCCAGGAAGCTCCCCGCTTTGAAGGCGGGCGACATGGTGCGCGTGAAGGACGGGCGGTTTGCGCTCGCTCCGGAAGGCAGCTCGACGCGCGTGGTGCTGTTGAAAGGCACCGAGGTCGGCATCGTGGAGGCCCGCAAGGGCGCTGGGGGCGACGCCACCGCGCTCGACGTGCAGAAGGGCGAGCTCGAGGTCGCGGCCCCTGGAGGGCAATCCACCCGCGTTGGCGTGGCTCCCGGGCTCACCCTGGTGAGCGATTTGGGCGGCCAGTTCACGCTGCGACGCACGGGCAGCGGCTTCGACATCGACGCGCTCGCGGGCGACGTGACCATCGAGCGCGAAGGTGAAGCGCCGCAGACGATTCCTGGTGGGCAGTCGGCCGCGGTGCCGCTCAAGGGTGGGAAGCCCGCGGTGCGTGCCGCGAACAAGGAAGCGATCGTGCTGCCGCCGCGCAACGTGCGCTTGTTCCACACGGGTCTGAAGAAGGTCTCGCTCGCGTGGGACGACGACGACGGCAAGACGAGCGCGTGGCGTTTTCAGCTCGCCACCGACTCGACATTCAAGGACACGGTGCGCGACGGCGTGGTGCACGACGCGTTCGTCAGCGTGCCGGTGAACGCGAAGGGCTGGTACTGGCGCGTCTTCAACGGGCCCAACGAAGTGGCGAAGGGGAGCGTGAACTTCGCGAACGAGCCCAAGACGGCGGACCTGTCGCGCGTGAAGAACGAAGTGGCTGGCAAGGAGACGTCCGTTCACTTCCAGGACAAGGACAAGCCTCCCCAGCTGACCTTCGTGTGGGAAAAGGAAGAAGGGGCGGCGAAATACGCGGTGAAGATCTACCGCGAAGGTCAGCTGGGCGCTCCGCTCGTCGAGCGCACCGTCACTGAGACGCAGCTGACCGAGAACACGCTGCCCGAAGGCGACTACCGCTGGTCACTCACGCCGATCGACAGCAAGGGCGCAGAGATGCGAGGCGGCGCGCTCTTCAAGCTGCATGTGGTCTTCGACAACGGCGTGGCGTCGCTGGTGATCAAGACGCCGCGCAACGGAGATCCCGGAGGCAAGACGGTGAAGACCTCGGGCGTCGTTCCGGTCGGCGCGAAGCTGTACATCAACGGAAAAGCCGTCGAGCTCGATGAGCACGCGCGGTTCGATACGTCAGTCGCTCCCCTCGGCGGCGGACGTTTGGTGTACAGACTCGTCTCTGGTGGCGCGGAGTCGTGGACGGTGAGGACCGTGAGGGGGAAGTGACCGACCGGGCGAACAACCCAGGAAGCAATCCACAGGCGCGCATGGCCATCGGTGAGATGGCGGTGAAGGCCTACGGAAAGTACTTCCTGGTGCGGAAGCTGGCCGAAGGCGGCATGGCGGAGATCTTTCTCGCCAAGTCGATGGGCGTCGAAGGCTTCGAGAAGAACGTCGTCATCAAGCGGATGTTGCCGCACCTGTCGACCGCGCCCGACTTCGTCAGCATGTTCCTCGACGAAGCGCGCCTCGCCGCGTCGCTCGCGCACCCCAACATCGTGCAGATCAGCGACCTCGGGCTCGCCGACGGTTGCTACTACATCTGCATGGAGTACCTGGCGGGCGAAGACTTCGCCACCGTGCTCCGCACCGCGAAACGCCGCGGAGAGCACACGCCGCTGAACATCGTGCTGCGGGTGATCGGTGAAGCAGCCGTCGGTCTCCACTTCGCGCACGAGGCGCTCGACCCGAAGGGGCAGCCGCTCAACCTCGTGCACCGCGACATCTCTCCGTCGAACGTGTTCATCACGTACTCGGGCCAGGTGAAGGTGCTCGACTTCGGCATCGCGAAGGCCGAGTCGCGCGCCACGGCGACGGGCGCGGGCGTGGTGAAGGGGAAGTACCAGTACATGTCTCCCGAGCAGGCGCGCGGAGATGGCCCCGTCGATCGCCGCAGCGACGTCTTCTCGCTCGGTGTTTCGTTGTACGAGGCGGTCACCGGTCAGCGGCCGTTCGCGCGCGACACCGATCTCGCGGTGCTCAAAGCGGTGCTCGAAGGCGAGTACCAGCCGGTGCGCGCGCTGCGGCCCGATCTCCCGCTCGAGGTCGAGTCGATCATCAACAAGGCGATGGCGCAGGAAGCCGAGCACCGCTACCCGAGCGCGCTGGCGATGGCGCAGGACATCGAGCGCTACATCGGCGCGACCACTTCGGCGTCAGGTGGTCAGGCGCTGGTGAACTTCATGGCGGGGTTCTTCGGGCCCGAGCGCGTGAAGAGCAAGACGCGCATCGAGTCGCTCGACGAGTTGTCGGCGCGCGGCATCGACGTGCCGGGCAAGAGCAACCCGCTCTCTCCGAAGACCGACGTCGGCGTGCTGGTGCAGCCGAATCAAGATCGCACCAACGTTCTCGCCACGCCGGGGAACATCAAGACCGACCCCGCGCGCGGTGGAGGCGCAGGGAAGCCGTGGGCGCTGATTCTCGGAGCGCTGGTCGCCGGTGTCGTCGGTGCGGTGGTGGTCGTGAAGATGATGCAGCCGCCGGTGGTGGTGCCCGTCGTGGTGGTCGATGCGGGTGTGAGCCAGCCGCTTCCACCGGTGGTCGACGCGGGGATCGCACCGGTCGTCGATGCGGGGCTTGCCGTGGCTCCTGCGCCTGACGCGGGGAGCGAAGAGGTCGTCGATGCTGGACGCGTCGTGCCCGCGAAGCCGATTCAGCTGACCGCGGTGATCGTCAAGAAGCGCATCGACACCGTGAAGGGTCGCATCCAGAAGTGTTTCCAGGATCACAAGGTCGAGCTCCCCACGCCGCAAGGGGTGCTGCGGGTCGACTTCGAGATCGCGCCGTCGGGCAAGGTGACGTCGATCACCACCTCGCTGCCGGGGACGGCCGTGTCGAAGTGCGTCGAAGGCGCCGTGAAGTCCGCCGGCTTCCCGCGCCACGTCGATCAGGGAATCCACGTGCCGCTCCCGCTGAGCTGGGACGTGCGGCCCTGATCAGAGATCGCGTCGCGCCGCGAGCGCACGTGCGAGCGTGGCCTGATCGGCGAACTCGAGATCGCCGCCCATCGGAATGCCCTGCGCGAGACGTGAGACCTTCACGCCGATCGGCTTGAGCAACTTCGTCAGGTAGAGCGCCGTCGCTTCACCCTCGACGTCGGGGTTGGTGGCGACGATGACTTCTTCGATGGGCGCCGACTGCATGCGGAGAATGAGTTCCTTGATGCGGAGCTGCTCGGGACCGACGCCTTCGAGCGGAGAGAGCACGCCGTGGAGCACGTGGTAGCGGCCCTTGAACTCGCGCGTGCGCTCGATGGCGAGCTCGTCGGCGATGCCCTCGACCACGCACACCAGTCGCTCGTCGCGGCGGGTGTCGCTGCAGAACTGACAGAACGTGCCTTCGGGGCCGTCGTGCAAGCTGAAGCAGCGGTTGCAGAGCTTCACGCGATCGACGACCTCGTTGAGCGCCGTGGCGAGCCCGCGCGCGTACTCGGGAGGAGAGCGCAGCACGTGGAACGCGAGGCGCTGCGCGGTCTTCTCTCCGATGCCGGGGAGACGCGCGAGCTGTGCGACGAGTCGGTTGATCGCGTCGGGCGTCATTCTCTTACGGAGTGATGCCCGGGATCTTGATGCCGCCGCTGACCTTGCCGAGCTCAGCCTGCATGTGCTCGCGGCTGGCCTGCAGCGCGGAGTTCACGGTGGCGATGACGAGATCTTCGAGCATCGCGATGTCGTTGGGGTCGACGGCCGACGGAGCGATCTTGATGCTCTTGATCTCCTGGCTGCCGCTGACCTTCACGGTGACGAGATCGTTCTGCGACTTCTTCTCGATCGTTTCCTCGGCGAGCTCCTGCTTTCGCTTCTCGATCTTCTCGGTGAGCTTGTTCGCCTGTCGGATGAAGTAGTTGAGATCGACGCCGGGCATGGTGGTGAACTCCTGAAAGTCTGGGAAGCGGTGCGGCTTAGTCCACGGTCGGGCCCGCGTCACCCTCGTCACTCGTGGTGGGCGCTGCGCCGCCGCCGGTGGGGCGTGAGACGGG
>JAEUJS010000559.1 GCA_016792935.1 Archangium sp.
GTCTGCGGATTTCGAGACGACGTATCCGGACGTCCCACGCACGCCGCTGCTCATTGACGACGACCTCATGCGGAGCGCGCGCGTCTCCTTCGGAGAATTCGGCGTCATCCACGCGGTCGTGTTGCAGGTCGTGCCACACTATCGAATCGAGGAATCGCGAATCCTCACGACGTGGGAGCACGAGCGCGACACCATCGTGCGCCTGTCGGAAGATCCTTCACTTCGACACATCGAGCTGTGGATCAACCCGTACCCGAACATCTTCAACGGCGATCATTCGGCGATCCTGGTGAAGCGCAAACAGGTCGACTCGAACGCGCCGCTCAACGACGCGGGGTTCGAAGACCCTGCGGCGCCCATCGCCGCGGACAAGATCTGGCAGAAGAACCTCACGTGGATGGCCTACAACCTCGCTCCTGAGATCGTCGGTGCGGTGCTCGGAGGCAACCTCGCGAAGCTGCCGTTGACCGGGCGGGTTCAGGAACCGAACGACATCTTCGACATCGGCAAGGCGAATGAGATCCCCGCGGTGTCCGGCGAGTACATCTTCAAGGCGTCGCAGGCCGAGCTCGCGGTGGACACCTACCTCGCGCATCTGCACGCCAACGCGATGCGCTGGCTCCAGCACCCGGGCTGGGTGTCGCTTCGCTTCGTCAACGGCACGACCTCGCGGATGTCGATGTTCAATTCTTCGCAGGGTGCGAAAGAGAAGTTCTGCAGCATCGAGCTCCCGATGGTCACCGGGGGAACTGCAACCTGGCTTCCCCAGATTCGGCAGAGCATCGAGGGGTATCAGGCGGTGTGCCGGTCAGCGGCCCTCAACGGTCGCATGCACTGGGCGCAGAGCTGGAAGCTCTCGGACGCTGAGAAGCCCGCCTTCCTCACGAGCCACTATCCGGAGTGGAAGAAGTGGCGTTCACACCAGCAGCAGATCGGCGGAGCGACCTTCGCTCAAGACGCCTTTCTCGCCTGAACGGGCTCGGTTCGCGGAAAAGACGAAGGCCGCAATCTCGAGAGCAATCTCTCGAAACTGCGGCCTTCAATCAGTCGGGGAGACAGGATTTGAACCTGCGACCCCTTGGTCCCGAACCAAGTGCTCTACCAGGCTGAGCCACTCCCCGATTTGCGACAGCTTGCGACGAGCGGCCAAGTACCGGATGGCCCCCGTCGTGTCAACGCAAGTCCCGACGCGTGGATCAGCGCAGCCTGACTGGGTGAATGACGCCCTTTCGACGGCCGATGACCCACCCTCGCCTTTCGAAGCACGTGATCTCAGGTCTCGCGTCGCGCGGCGGAGATGGATCGGTCGTTGCTCAGGGTTCCGCACATGTCTGACCGTTCCAAGCCGGTGATTTTGATTTCCGACGATGAACCCATGCTCGTCAGCGCGCTCTCGCGGGAAGCGCGGCGCATCGGTCTCGAACCGGTGGCCGACACCACCTCGAACGTCGTCGACGTCGCGCGGCGCTTGAAGCCCGACGTCATCCTGCTCGACCTCCGCCAGCGGGTGGATGGACGCGATCTCCTCGCGCGGCTGAAGCGCGACCCGGCGACGCGTGACGTGAAGGTCATCGTGCTCTCAGCGGTGGAAGATCAGTTCATGCGCCACACCTGCCTCGAGCTCGGCGCGGACGACTACGAAGTGAAGCCGTTCGATCCGACGTTCCTGCGCAAGGTCGCGCGGCTCGCGATGAACGAAGGTCCCGAGCTCGCCGCCTGATCTCCCTCTCCCTCGGGGAGAGGGTCGGGGTGAGGGAGCGCGTCCTGGGCACAGCACAGGGAAGCTTGCGCGTTGCGATGTCCACACTCGAGAAGACGAGGGCGCATCCACCTCGCAGCGCGAGGAGACGAGAGCGCGCATCCACCTCGCAGCGGGCCGCCCGCGGCGCGCAGCCCGCGAGCGACGAGCGGTGAGGAGCGCACCGCGCAGCCCCACTGCTGTGCCCGATGAGCCGAGCGGCACAGCGCGCGAGCACGCGCTGCACGCCTCTGTTACTGCTCATCCGCCGTGAGCGGAGCGACCTCACAACCCGGCTGGCTCGAACAGATCATCCGAGGCGTCATCGGCGCGTGGACGCCCGACACGACCTCGCGCTCAGCGCTCGCCGCCCAGTCGATGCCTCCGGGCCGAGGTCGCGCGCGCCGCTACGTGCGCGGCATGTTGCGTGAGTCGGGCCTCCTCTTCGGCACACCCAACGCGCCCAAAGTCCCCGGAGAAGGCGGCAGCAACGAAGAACAACTCTTCCTCGCCGTGCTCCGCGTCTTCACCCGCATCGCGCTCGACGTGGCGGCGCATGCCGACGCAGCGCCCGGGCCCCGGCCTGAACAGGTGCTGCTGTTGTTCGCCGCGATGATCGGCAAGCTCGACGCCGCAGAAGACATCCACCGGCGCATCGAGCGCGCGGGGAGGAGCTGGCCGCTCCCGCACAAGTCGTGGCTCACCGTCGAAGAGGCGCTCGAGAAGCGCGCGCTCTCGCTGGCGTCCGACCCGTACTACGGCCTCGTGTTGCACAACGGAGCCGTCTACGCCGACGCCAACCTCTTCGGCCGCATCGCCGCGGCGTACTTCTCACGCAGCGCCTTCCCACGCGCGGTCGTCGAGCGACAGGTCGCGTTCGCCGCGCAGCAGAAGGCGCGCCTCGTCGAGGTGCTGGTCGGACTCGTGAGCTCCGAGCGCAAGCCCGGCTATCCCGTGCGCCGCGCGATTCTTCGACAGATCGACGACCTCCGCCTGCCCGACGCGCTCGCCGACGCCACCCGCGAGTTCGCGCGCAAGGCGTTCGACAAGCCCGTCCCGCTGCCGCGTCTGACGAAGGGAATTCGCAGCACCGAGATGCGCCGCTTCATCGTCGAGCAGACCTTGTTGGCGTCGCTGGTCGATGGCCGTCGCAGCCCACGCGAAGTCGAGTGGACGCAGGCACTCGGCAAGCAGCTCGAGTTCACGCCCGAACAACTCCGCGCGATGGAGCTCGAGATGGCCGAGTTCTACCGCCGCCACCGCGATGTGGTGGACGTGTTCAGCCTCTCGGGTGGAGCTGAGGTGATGGGCGAGGAATGGGTCGATGAGATGTCGACCACCATGCGGAAGAACTACCGCGCACTCCTACGTGAGGTGAAGGAGACCGGTGAGCTCTCACGCCTCCTCGCGCGAGTGGCTCGTGGTCAAAAGCTCAGCTCGGAAGAGAAGGCCGTGATGCGCGCGCAGTTGATCGACGTGGCGAAGGCGGTGCCGGCGCTCGCGATCTTCGCTGCACCGGGCGGACTGCTGCTGTTGCTCGCGCTCGCCAAGGTGCTGCCGTTCGACCTGCGCCCGTCGGCGTTCCGCGAAGACGCCGACGACTGAGCACGCGCCACTGCGCGCCGCACGCCGTCGGGTTATCGATGCGCCGCATGCGGGCAATTCGGTACGACGCCTACGGTGGTCTCGAGCAGGTGAAGTTGGGTGAGCTGCCTGAGCCTCGTCTCGGCACGGGTCCGCTCGTGCGCGTGAAGTGCGCCGCGCTCAACCCCAAGGACTCGCTGTTCCGCAAAGGGAAGTTCGCGCTGCTCTCCGGGCGGAAGTTCCCCAAGCAGTGCGGGCTCGACTTCGCAGGTGTCGTCGAGCGCGAGGGTGGAGGTCTCTCGGTCGGCACTCCGGTCTTCGGAGCGTTGAACGAGTGGACGTTCAGACGCGGCACGCTCGCGGAGCTCGTCGCTCCCGATGCGCACGAGGTCGCCGCGATTCCGCCAGGCGTCGATGCGGCCGATGCAGCGAGCATCGCGCTGGTCGGGTTGACGGCGTTGCAGGCGCTGCGAGACGTGGCGCGCATCGCTCCGGGGGCAGACGTGCTCATCAACGGCGCCTCGGGCGGAGTCGGCACCGTCGCCATCCAGCTCGCCCGCGTGCTCGGCGCGAAGGTCTCGACGGTGTCCAGCGACGAGATGCGCGCGTTCTGCACCTCGCTCGGCTCACAGGAAGCGCTGGCCTACTCCACGCTGCCGGAAGTGCTGGCTTCCAGGCGCTTCGACACGGTGTTCGATGTGTTCGGCAACCTGCGCTTCGGGAAGGCGCGCGGCGCGTTGAAGAAGAACGGTGTCTTCGTCTCGACGGTGCCGAGCCTGGGCCGCGTGGTGAGTGATCGCCTGAGTCGGTGGTCGTCGCATCAGGAGCGGCTCGTCATCGTGACGCCACGTCGTGATGATCTCGATCAGCTCGGGGCGTGGTTGCGCGAAGGGAAGTTGCGGGCCGTGATCGACTCACGCTTTCCGTTGAGCGACTTCGCGGCTGCGTTCGGCAAGCTCGAGTCGAAGCACACGCACGGGAAGATCGTCATCGAGCTCTGAGCTGAAGGATGTGCTGCCTCGCAAAGGGGCGTCACCGAGCTGGGACAGAGGACGTGCTCCCTCACCCCAACCCTCTGCCCGAGGGAGAGGGGGCGATGCTCGGCGCCCAACCCTCGCGCGCGGGAAACGGGGACGCGGTCCCTCACCCCGACGCTCGCGACCCGACGCTCAGGCGGCGAGCTCGACGCCCTGCACGATCGGCATCTCGCGATCGATCCACTGCGCGATGGCGAGCTCGGCTTCGATCTCGAGGTCAGTGAAGACGATGCTCACCTGCGCACCCTTCTCCGCTCCGTGTCGCGCCACCACGATGCCGCTCGCGATGATCGGCCCCACGTAGGTCGGGATGGTGAACATCACGCTCACCACATCCCCCAGCGGCGGAGCGGTCGTCACATACGACACACCCCCAATCGACAAATCACCGATGACCGCCCGTGCCTTGCGACGCGGCTCACGCACGTCGAGCGCGATTTCGCAGCGCGGACAATCGCGCCGATCTTCTCCGCGCCGCTCCACCTTGCGCGTGATGCTCTTGGCCATGAGCGCGGGCTTGCGGCGGGGCTTCGTGCGTCGATCAGTCATGCGCTGACGGTGCCACAGCTCTGTCGCACGGCCAGTTTTCGACTACCAGACGGTTCGGATCGACCGGCTCCCCACTTCGAGAGCAGGGAGCCGATGAGTGCTTACTTCACGGCCTTCACGCGAGGGCGCTTCTCCTCGGCTTCTTCGGCAGCCGGCGTCTCGACCGCGACCGGCGCCGGGCTGCCCTTCACGCCGAACTTCTCGAAGAGCTTGGCCTCGATTTCCTTCGCCACCGCCGGGTGCTCCTTCAAGTACTCCTTGGCGTTCTCGCGGCCCTGGCCGATGCGCTCGCCGTTGAAGCCGAACCACGAGCCGCTCTTCTCGATGATGTTGGCCTCGGACGCGAGGTCGATGAGGTCGCCTTCCTTGCTGATGCCCTGGCCGTACATGATGTCGAACTCCACTTCCTTGAAGGGAGGCGCCATCTTGTTCTTCACGACCTTCACGCGAGTGCGCGAGCCGACGACGTTGTCGCCGTTCTTGATGGCTCCCACGCGGCGGATGTCGAGGCGCTGCGACGCGTAGAACTTGAGCGCGTTACCGCCCGTCGTGGTCTCAGGGTTGCCGAACATCACGCCGATCTTCATGCGGATCTGGTTGATGAAGATGAGGCAGGTCTGGCTCTTCGCGACCGTACCGGTGAGCTTGCGCAAGGCCTGGCTCATGAGGCGCGCCTGAATGCCCATGTGCGCGTCTCCCATTTCACCTTCGAGCTCGGCCTTCGGAACGAGCGCGGCGACGGAGTCGATGACCAGCACGTCGATGGCGCCCGAGCGCACGAGCATCTCGGCGATCTCGAGGCCCTGCTCGCCGGTGTCAGGCTGCGACAACAACAAGTCGTCCGTGCGAACACCGAGCTTGCGCGCGTAGCCGACATCCATCGCGTGTTCCGCGTCGATGTAGCCGCACACGCCGCCGCGCTTCTGTGCCTCAGCGACGATGTGCAGACAGAGGGTCGTCTTGCCCGACGATTCCGGACCGTAGATTTCGACGATGCGGCCGCGCGGCACGCCGCCGATTCCGAGCGCGATGTCGAGACCCGTCGAGCCCGTGGGAATCGTCGAGACGTCCTTCGCCATCGGCTCGTCGTTTCCGAGCCGCATGATGGAGCCCTTGCCGAACTGCCGCTCCACCGCCTGCAACGCCAACTCGATCGCCTTCTCTTTTTCCGTGTTCGCCATGATGTCCGTGATCCCCTCGTACAGTGCTGCTTCGTGTGACTGCGTTTGGTTTAGGTGACGTACTGAACAAGCGTTGCGTATCGCGTGCAACACCTTTCTACACGGCACCACTGACAAGTACGGTCACGCCACGACGATGCGCTGTCTTTCCAATATGTTAGGGCACCATGGGTATTTCTCAGCTCGACGAGGCGACGTGGTTTCCGAAGGCGCGTCGCGAGGTCATCGGGCGCGTTTTCAACGATGCGCCGAAGTCGCTGCAGGACTTGTTGCCGTTCGCGCTCGCGACGAAGAGTGATGCGGCGGTGGAGTTCTGGCGCGAGCTCGCGGTGCAGTGGCTGCGTCGCGACACGAGCGGATCGATGACGAGGCCGGTGCTCGAGCACCTCATCACGCTCGCGGGAAAGAAGACGCTCAAGCCTGCGCAGCTGCGCGGAGCGATCGAGATGTTCCTCGTTTCGGCGAATGGACCCGCGAGCTCGGCGGATGCACGCGAGGCGTTGTTCGCGCTCGGGAATGAGGTGTCGCTCGCGCAGGCGCACGGCATCTACATTTCTGCCGCGCGCAAGGCGGCGAAGGTGTCGCTGCCAAAGACGCCGCCGCATCTCGATGGGCCGATTCCTGCGCTCACGGTGTTCGAGACGGCCGAGCTCACCATCGAGCTCGCGGAGATCGCGCTCGAGAAGAAGCCCGATGCCGAGGGGAAAAAGCTCGTCGCGCTCGCTCGCAAACAAGTGGCCTGGCGGCGCGATGAGAAGCGGAAGCTGCCTCCGCCGGCGGACACGAGAACGTCGGTGCCTCCGACTTCGAAGGCGAAGGGGCCGGGGTTTGCGCTCGCTCGCGCCGCGCTCATGGAGGCGTGCAACATCGATCACGTCAGCGGTCGCGGCACGTCGATCAAGAGCGGTGTGCAACACGGGCTCTCACTCGGAGAGAGCTGGTGGCTCGAGGTCGTCGACGAGGCGCTGATGCGTGCTGATGCGAGAGCTGCGTTCGAGAAGCGAAATCAGAAGACGAGCAAACCCATCGAGCACGTCGTGTGGCGTGGTGGCGACAAGGCGAACGCGTTGTGGCTGGTGCGGCTCGCTGCGACGCCGAAGCGCTACGCGTTGCTCGTCAAACTCGGTCGCAACTGGAGCACGCAGGAAGGTGATCTCGAGTCGATCGCCGCGACGATTCCGGAGATGTGGTTCGCGAAGGCGATGCCGATCATCGAGAAGCGGAGATGAGGGTGGGCTCCCTCACCCCGAGGGATCAGCGCGCTGCAACTCAGACGCCGAAGAACCGCAGCAGGTAGATCGCCGACCCGGCCGCCACAGCGAACGACGCCAGGACGATGAGCAACCGACGCCGACGCTCGGCACGAAGCGTCTGGCGGTACCACTCCAGCTCGTCGGGATGAATGCGCACCGCCCACGGGTACCCGAGCCGCAGCAACGCCTCGACGCCCAGAATCCGCGACGACGTTCCATCAGCCGTGCGCAAGTCAGCCAGCGCGCCGTCGTCGAGCATCCGCAGCAACGACTCGCCGTTCGCCTCGGTCGGCAACAACGTGCGCAGCGTTTGATTCAGCGCCTGCACCGCGACCTCGCCGGCCTCTCCGGGAGTCGAGCGTGCCTTCGCCACCAGCTCCGCCAGTGGCGCCGCCAGCAACGCCTCTTCCAGCGCCGCCAGGGACTGCACTTCCCCCGAAGAAACCTGTTGCTGCTGATCGACGCGCTCCACGTCGCGAAGCTACACCAAGCCCAGCTGTTTCAACCGCTTGCCTCGAGGCAGCCGCGAAATGTCAGTGGTCGCCGGCATACTGAGACGGACGCTGACCATTGACTCAACAGTGCACATCGCTTTACTCAGACGGCGGGGGCAACACATGAAAACGGGGCGAGTTTCGAGGCGTGGTTTGGTTGCCGGGCGAAGAATTGCAGTTCTGGCCCTGGCTTTTGCTGCAAGCAATTGCTCACAGGTCGGCTCTCCAGGCGTCGGCGTGTCAACAGCACGGCTTGATCCCGCGCCGTCGGACAACGCATTCACGCGCGCCATCGCGCTCGACGCGGTTGAGGGCTGGGTCATCGTCCCTGACGAGGGCTTTGACACCGCAGTGCAACAACAAGCGCTCTCCTCGCCGGAGAGAGAGGCGCTTCTTGTTCCGATGGAAGTCGCCTCACGCGCCAGCAACGGGTGGACCTCCGGCGTCGCCGGCCTCGAGATGTACGAAGGCTCCGTCTCGGCATCGACGTGGATCGTGGCGAAGAACCCGTTGGCGTTGGCGAACGGCGGGGTGCTCGCGACCGACTTCAGGGTCGCATCCGTCGAGATGAGCTACGCACCGTCGTGGCACGCACGAAAGGCCCATTTCACGAGGGAGCAAGCGGCGATGGGTGACGGTCGCTGCTGCGGCCGACAGCTTCAGTGCGACGCGCCAACGATTCCGGATCCTCCAGTGTGCGGTGGCTCCGGTTACTGCGGGAGCGAAGCTCACTTCTTCGCGGGCAGCACTGGAGCGACGGAAGCAGGCGGCAGCAGCGGCCACGGTGTTCGCGAATTCACGCTCTACCGCGGGGGACTGCCAGTACCCACGGTGTGCCATGGGACTTTGGCGCCCAGCTGCGTCAACACCAACGGCATGTGCGGCCTCGAAGTGGGCGGCGACTTCAGCCAAATCTGGGACGCTCCGCTTCCGAACGGAACTGGGTCGTGCGGCGGAGCAGGTGAAGCGCCGACGGGTGGTCGCGTCCCGCCTCGGCAATGTCTGTACGCCAACTCGACTGAAACCACGATTGGGGGCGGGCAGATCTCGAGCCCTGGTGGGCATCTGCCTGAATGCGACGGGCGATGCTTCAATTGCGAAGACGTTGCCGGCCCGATGTCGAGTGATTTTCGGCCGCGTCAGTGCAACCTGATGACGTTTGCACCCGGC
>JAEUJS010000561.1 GCA_016792935.1 Archangium sp.
ATCCTCTTCGATCAGATCATGGCGTATCAGTCGGGCCGCTCTGGTGTGCGCGCGTCGGATCCCGCGTTGACCGGCATCGCTCCGGAAGGCGCTGATCTCATCGGCACCGCCGGCTCGATCACCGGCGCGTGGTACCTCTTCCCCCGCATTCGCATCGCGATGGCCGACTGGCTCGATGGCTACGGCGGCCCGCTGTTCGCCTTCAGCACCGCGAAGCTCACCGACCCCTTCAACTCGCGCATCAACGGCGGCACCTCGCTCAACCCGCTGGGAGCCGCTCCCGGCCTCTACCTCGGCACTGAGCTCGATCTCGGTGTGCAGGCGCGTTTCAAGCCCATCCCCGAGCTGACGATCTCGATCACGGGGGAGGGGGGCTTGTTCCTGCCCGGAGACGCGTACAACCTGCCGACCGGCGGGACGATGGCTCCCGTTGCCTTCGGCCGCGCCCGCCTTGGTGTGAGCATTTAAATGGAGACCCCACGAATGAAGCGTTCACTCCTTGTGGTTGGTTGTGTCCTGGCGAGCTGTGCCTCCCCGGAGGGCAAGGGCCTGATGGAAGCGGGTCCCGGCACTGGTTCCGAGGTGGTGTTCGACGTCTTCGCCAAGCCGCTGCCGAACGTGCCGCTGCCCAACGACTTCGCGACGCGCTTCGACGCGACGTCTCCCACCAAGCGCCGCGTGAACGCGTCGATGGTGGCGTCCACCAAGTGGGAACGCGCGACCCGCGAGACGCTCGATCAATTGGACGGCTGGGGCACGTACCAGTCGATCACCGTGGCGTTCCAGAAGCCGCTCGACCTGCACAACATCATCCGCCGCCACCAGGGCGACGACTACGACCCGCGCGACGACGTGGCGTACCTGATCGACATCACGCCGGACTCTCCCGACTTCTGTCAGCGCGTGCCGCTCGACATGGGCGAGGGCAACTTCCCCATCACGCTCGAGCGCCCGGGTTACTTCGACAACGATCGCGAAGGCGATCAGCTGGTGTTCGAAGATCGCGAAGAAGATCTCAACCGCAACAACAAGCTCGACCCGGGTGAAGACCTCGACATGGACGGCGTGCTCGACCACCCAAACACGCTCTCGCCAGGCGATTCCACCTTCAAGATCCTCGAGTGGTACGAGCGCGAGACCAACACGCTGATCATGAAGCCGATCCTCCCGCTGCGGGAGAAGACGGTCTACGCGGTGGTCCTCACCAAGCGCCTCATCGACGAAGACGGCCGCCCGGTGAAGTCGCCGTTCCAGTACATCAACCACACCTCGCAGACCAGGGCGCTCGAGCCGCTCACGCAGTGCCTGCCGAACTACGGCCTGTCGCTCGAAGATCTGAGCTTCACCTGGAGCTACACCACCCAGTCGATCAACGACGACTACATCGCGGTGCGCGACGGTCTGTACGGCCTCGGCCCCATGAACCGCCTCGCGACGGAGTTCCCCGCGGACATCAGCAAGCTGCTCCCGCTCAAGAACTCGATGCCCGGCGTGCAGACCAACGTGCGCATCGTGAGTGGCGCCGAGTTCCGCGCGGCGGCGCTCGATCTGCTCAAGAGCATGAACGGCGGCAACCTGAACGCAGCGATGCAGGCGGTCGCCGAGCACCACAAGTTCATCGACTTCCACGTGGTGTTCCAGTTCACCGCGCCCCAGTTCTTCCCGCGGCGTGACTCGGAAGACAACCTGCTGCCGCTCTACAAGCAGCTCATCGACATCAACCCGCAGACGGGCGCCGCGTTCACGCGTCCAGAGACCGTCACGGTGTGGCTCACGGTGCCCAAGCGTCGTTCAGGTCCCGCGCCGGTGGTCGTGCTCGGTCACGGCTACACGGGCAACAAGCTCGACCCTCTCTTCTACGGCGGCTTCCTCGCGCGGTACGGCCTGGCGACCATCGGCATGGAGAACGTCTCGCACGGTGTTGGCCTGGACCCGACTGATCTCGCGCTCGCGCGTGGTCTCCTCGAGGGCAAGAACCTCGGGCCCATGTTCGACGCCATCGCCATCCAGGATCGCGCGTTCGATCAGAACCGCGACGGCATCAAGGACTCGGGCGCCGACTACTGGACCGCGTACATCCTCCACACGCGTGAGGTCGTGAAGCAGACCGCGCTCGACTACATGCAGCTGGTTCGCGTGCTGCGCGGCTTCGACGGTTCGCGCACGTGGATCTACGACGCCAACCGCGACGGCGTTGACGATCTCGCCGGCGACTTCAACGGTGACGGCGTGCTCGACATCGGCGGAGGCGCTCCCATCGACTTCATGGGTGGCTCGCTGGGCGGAATCATGAGCGCGATGATGGCCGGGCTCGAGCCGCAGGTGGACGTGGCGATCCCCGTCTCCGGTGGCGCGGGTCTGCCCGACATCGGCGTGCGCTCGATTCAGGGCGGTGTGCGTGAGGCCGTGAACCTCCGCATGCTCGGGCCTCTCTTCACCACCACCCGCAACAACATGGGGCAGCTCGAGGCGTGGCAGGTGCTCCCGAACTTGAACGATCTCGGTCGCGTGAAGCTGGGCCCGGTCGACACCGAGCTCATCGAGGGCGACACCGTGGTTCTCTGGAACCTCACCGCGAAAGAGAAGCGCTGCTTCCGCGTCGGTGCCCGCGGTCTCATTCGCGCGGCGATCAGCTCCGACGAGAACGACCAGTGGAAGGTCGAGGTCTACAGCGGCGCGCTGCCTCCCAGGGAGCGTGATGGCTGCGACGTGCCCGAGGGTTCGACCCCGTACTGGACCTTCGACACCTTCCAGGTCGACTCGAAGTTCCAGGGCCTCGAGCACAAGGCGGGCGACCCGCTGATCGCGCTCGGAGACGGCTTCGGTCTGCGGCGTCAGTCGCCTGAGATCCGCCGCTTCATGGGGCTCGCGCAGCTGGCGATCGAGAAGGGCGACCCGGTGAACTTCCTCCCCAACGCCGAGCGTCACCGCATCTTGCGCTACGGCACCGGTGAAGAAGTCGGCACCCGCATGATGATCGTCAACACCATCGGCGACATGAACGTGCCCGTGGCGACTGGCGTGTCCATCGCGCGCGTGGCGGGCCTGATGCCGTACCAGGAGCAGGATCCCCGCTACAACAAGACGCCCAACCGCGTGTTGATCGACAACGGCGTCATCGAGGCCGTCGAGCGCACCGGCAAGTACAAGAACTCGATGGGCGAGAACGTGCTCACCGACGTCGATCACCTCTCGGCGCTCTCGGGCTCCGGTACACAGGACGGGTTCGATTGCCCGCGCCTGACCCCGCCGTTCCGTCTCGTGAAGCGCTCGGAGCGCGTGGGCGGCATGACGGGCGTGCTCTTCCCGATGGTGGTGCCGACGGGCCGCCACGGCTTCGACACACCGAACCCCGACCTGCCGTTCAACCTCGGCGCGGTCATGCTGAACATGCTTGGTCACTACGCGGAGACGGGCGGCGAAGAGCTCGTGTTCGACGCGTGCCTCGAGACCAGCAGCTGCTCGTTCACCCCTCCGATGCCGGCCGACTGAAGAGCTGAGAGACGATGCGCTGGTTCATGTTGTTGCTCGTGGTGACGGTGTCGGGCTGCCGGTGCGAGCCCGACATCATGCAGGTCAGACCCTCGCTGACGGTGTCTCCGCCGGGCCTCGACTTCCAGAAGGTGAAGGTCGGGACGTCCGTGCCGCGCACCGTGCGGCTCGAAGCGAAGACGGCCACGGTGGTCAACATCGAGTCGATCACCATCGAAGGTCCTGGCGCGGCGGCGTATCGGCTCGGTGCGATCCCGATGCAGGTCGAGTCGCTCGGCAACGCGACCTTCAACGTGACGTTCACGCCGCCCGCGGTCGCGGCCTTCACGGCGTCGCTGGTCATCAAGAGCAACGATCCTGATCACGCGACCATTCGCGTGGCGATGGCGGGTGAGGGCGCGCTCGCGAAGCTCGAGCTCACGCCGACCTGCGAAGCCTCCGCGGGGTGTACGGACACCGTGGTGGTGACGCCCCCGTCGATCGACTTCGGCATGGAGCCGCTCACGCGCCCGGTGCCGCCCAACGCGACCCAGTTGCCGACGTTGGTGATCGTGAATGCGGGCGATGTGCCGCTCGACGTCGCGAGCGTGACGATGGGCGGAGCTGATCCGACTGCGTTTTCGTTCGCGAGCGGCATGGTGCCCGACGGCGGCCTCACACTCGACCCGAGCGCGGGCTTCAACATGCCCATTCGCTTCGTGCCGACGAGCGCGATGCAGGCCAGCTACTCGGCCGACGTGACGATCGTCTCCGATGATCCCGATCAGCCGAGCATCACCGTGCCGCTGACTGGAACGCTTCAGCCCAACGTGCCGCCGATCGTGTGTGCGAACTTGATCCGCGTGGTGCCGCAGATGCTCGGCGAAGCGCCGCGTGATTACTCCTCGATGGCCGAGTGGGCGCAGCTGATGACGCCGCCTGTTGCCGGCTACGACTTCACGCCCACGCGCGATGTGAGGCCCAACGAGCTGGCGGTCTTCAGCGCGATCTCCGATTCGACGGACATGACGAAGTGTTCGTCCGATCTCGAAGACGGGCGGATGCTCACGTACTTGTGGGAGGTGGTGCAGCTCCCGGTCGGCGCGACGATGCTCACGCTCGCAGGCGCGACGACTCCGCAGATCCAGACGCGGCCGGTCGTGACGGGGCAGTACACGCTGCGCCTGACCGTCACTGATCGCGCGATGGCGACCGCCACCACGCTCATCAAGTTCTCGGTGGCGGTGAAGCAGGATCTCGTGGCGCAGCTCGAGTGGACTGGCTTCTCCGGAGTCGATCTCGATCTCCACCTGGTGCGGCCCACTTCGATCAGCGGCACCGACGCGTTCACCGGCACGTTCACGTTCTTCAACGCCGGCATCGCGAATCGCACCGCCGGTGACATCAACGGCTACGCGAACCGCACGCGCAACGCGAACATGGCCGCGGGCTTCGACTTCGACTGGGGCCTCGCGGGAGACACCGACGACCCGAAGCTCAACGTCGACGACGTCGGCGACGGCATGCTGATCGAGAACGTCTCGCTCAACTATCCGGAGCACGACGCGGAGTGTGATGGCGGCTCCTGCACGTACGCGGTGCTGGTGCACTCCTTCAAAGACGGACGCACGGTCGTTCCGCCTTCGTGCTTCGTCGATGCCGGAGTGGGGTGCGGCGACGGCGAGCAGTGCAGCTGCGCGATGAATCAGCGGTGCGTGGCGACGGCGGCTCCTGCGGGCGTAAGCCCGAGTGGCTCCGGCAAGTGCTACGCCGCGCCCAAGCCGGTGGTGCGCCTCTTCTTCCGCGGCAGCCCGACGCCCGCGAACGTCATACCGCTCGACACGTTGATGCCGGCTGATGAGGTGCTCCTCGGCAACCCGTGCGTGGCGTGGCACGTCGCGGACATCGCGTGGCCTTCGATTCAGTCGATTGGATCGCTGCCCGATGGAGGCACGCCTCCGCCGGTGGTGACCGTGATCGGAGCGGACGGCATGGGGCGAATCACCACGCCGTCGTTCGCTCGCTTTGGCACTCGCGCGTCGGGATCACTCGACTGCACCAGCGACTCGATGCAGGGCCCGATCGGCTGGTACTCGCAGCAGCCGCGCTAAAAAAGCGGGCGCTCCACGATTGAATGGAGCGCCCAAAAAGAGGGACGGGTCGGCGAACCGACCCGTTCCCGTGAACCCTGGAGGGGAGGGGGGACCCCAGGGTCCAACGTCGAAATGTCCTTCACCTCAAAACGAATTGGCTCGTCCTGCATTTCGTGAGCCTGTGTGAAGTCACTGCAATCATAAGTCCCAGCACCCCTTGCAGCAACCTGCCGTCAAGTGAAAAAGGGCAGGTCCCAATTCCGTGAAAGATCAGCGCATTACGACGATTGAGGAAGGGCTGACGCGCCAGTTCAGGCGGCTCCTTCCGCGTGGTTCTCGCGTGTTGCTGGCGGTGTCAGGAGGAGCCGACAGCATGGCGCTGCTGTCATCGTGCTCGGCGATCTCAGACCGCCTCGGCTTCCATTTCGAGGTGGCGACCGTGGATCACGGACTGCGCCCGGAAGGTGCGATCGAAGCAGCGAAGGTGGGAGAGGCGTCGCGCACATTCGGGGGGCTCAAACACCACCTTCTCCGAGTCGACGTGCCGAACGGTTCGGGCCTCGAAGAGAAGGCCAGACACGCGAGGTACGCCGCGCTCGAACGAATCCGCGCCTCCGAGCGACTCAACGTCGTGGCCACCGCGCACACCGCGAACGATCAGGCTGAGACGCTGCTGATGCGGCTGATGCGTGGCTCTGCGCTCGGTGGAGCGGGTGGCATTCAAGAGCTCCGCGCCGATCACGTGATCCGCCCGATGCTGTTTGCGACTCGGGAAGACGTGCTCGCCTATTTGCAGGCTCGGGAGATCGCGTTCGCCACCGACTCGATGAACGCCGATCGATCATTCCTTCGAGTTCGGGTTCGCAGCGACGTGCTTCCGGCCCTCGACGCAGCGGCTGGAGGTCCCGTCGTGAAGGCACTCGCACGGTTTGCGTCGTTGGCGGCGGAAGACGACGCCTGGCTCGACGAACAGGCCCTCGCGGCGCTCGGAGATCCATCGGAGTTGCTGGCCGACAAGGTCCTGACGCTGCCGCCTCCGATCGCGCGGCGCGTGGTGGCCTTGGCGCTCACCGCCCAGGGCGTGGAGGTGAACTTCGAGGTGGTCGCCGAGGTGCTCCGCGCGCTGCGAGACGGCGGCACGGCGACCCTCGCCGGAGATCGGATCTTCGCCTGCAAGAATGGCCGGGGGTACGTCGAAAATGCGCCTCCCCGGCTTCACGCAACTTCATCCTCAACGGGCGGGCGCGAGGGACCGTGATGCGTTAAGACTGTGAGTGTCGCGGCGTTAGCAACAGCACCGGCACGTTGCCGAAAGGGTTTCACAGTGCGGAACAGCTACAAGACGATCGGGCTCTGGCTCATCCTCATCGTTCTCTTCATCGCCTTCTGGCAGTTCTTCTCCACCGACAAAGTCGTGGTGAAGACCATCACGTATTCGAACTTCCAGAAGATGGTGGCGGACAAGAAGATCACCGCGGTCACCATCAAGGGCAGCGCGCAGGGTTCAGCCGGGGCGATCTACACCGGCACCGTCGCTGACTCGAACGAGCGCTTCACGACGACGGGTCCCGTGCCCGACGCCGCGCTGCTCCGTGAGCTCAACGACGCGAAGGTCGACGTCGCCATCGAGGCCACCGAGGGCAACAGCCTGTGGGTGACGATCTTCGTGCAGTGGCTGCCGATCGTCTTCCTGTTCCTGTTCTTCATCTTCTTCATGCGGCAGCTGCAGGGCAGCGGTGGCAAGGCGATGACGTTCGGGAAGAGCAAGGCCAAGCTCCTCTCTGAGTCGCACAACAAGATCACCTTCGCCGACGTGGCGGGCATCGAGGAATGCAAGGAAGAGCTCGAGGAGATCATCGCCTTCCTGAAGGACCCCAAGAAGTTCACCAAGCTCGGCGGGCGTAGTCCCAAGGGCGTGTTGATGATGGGGTCTCCGGGAACCGGCAAGACGCTGCTTGCCAAGGCCGTCGCGGGCGAAGCGGGCGTGCCGTTCTTCTCGATCTCGGGCTCTGACTTCGTCGAGATGTTCGTCGGCGTCGGCGCCTCGCGCGTTCGCGACCTCTTCGAGCAGGGCAAGAAGAACGCGCCGTGCATCATCTTCATCGACGAGATCGACGCCGTCGGCCGTCACCGCGGCGCAGGCCTCGGCGGTGGTCACGACGAGCGCGAGCAGACGTTGAACCAGCTGCTGGTCGAGATGGACGGCTTCGAGTCGAACGAAGGCGTGATCATCATCGCGGCCACCAACCGGCCCGACGTGCTCGATCCCGCGCTGCAGCGCCCGGGTCGCTTCGACCGCCGCATCGTCGTTCCGCGTCCCGATCTCCGTGGCCGCCTGGGCATCCTCAAAGTGCACACGCGCCGTGTTCCGCTCGCCGACGACGTCGATCTCGATGTCATCGCGCGCGGTACGCCCGGCATGACCGGCGCCGATCTCGAGAACCTGGTGAACGAGGCGGCCCTCTACGCGGCGCGCGGCAATCGCGCGCGCGTCACCAAGACCGACTTCGACTCGTCGCGCGACAAGGTGCTGATGGGCCCTGAGCGCCGGTCGATGATCAGGACCGACGCTGAGAAGCGCCTCACCGCGGTGCACGAGGCGGGTCACGCGTTGGTCGGCAAGCTGCTCCCCGGCTGTGATCCGGTGCACAAGGTGACGATCATTCCGCGCGGTCAGGCGCTCGGCGTGACCAGCTTCATCCCCACCGAGGACAAGCTCAGCTATTACAAGAAGAAGCTGATGGACCAGCTCTGCATGTCGCTCGGTGGGCGCATCGCCGAGGAGCTCGTGTTCGGAGAGATCTCGTCGGGTGCTGCGTCGGACATCGAGCACGTCACCGGCCTCTCGCGCGCGATGGTTACGCGGTGGGGCATGAGCGAGAAGCTGGGTCCGCTCGCGTTCGGTTCGCGTGAAGGAGAGGTCTTCCTCGGTCGCGACATCGCCGGCGGCAAGGACTACTCGGAAGAGACGGCGCGGCAGATCGACACCGAGGTGCGCGGCATCGTGATGGGCGCGTACGAGCGGGCGAAGAAGCTGCTGCACGAGAACCTCGACACCTTGAAGCGCATCAGCGACGCGCTCATGGAATACGAGACCATCGACGCCGCCGACCTCGACACGCTCATCGCCGGAGGTGCCTTGACGCGTGAGAAGCCGCCTCCGCGCGTGACGACGGCGCCTCCGAAGGATGAGAAGAAGAAGGACAAGCGCATCCTCGACGCGCTCGATGGTCTGCCGGGCAAGATCGAGCCGGGCACCGCCTGATTCGCTGCTGAGGGGGATTCATGATCTGGGCACGGCCGCTTCACACCGGTGAGGCGTCTGCGCTGTGGAAGCGAACGGGCCTCGCTCCGGAAGGAGTGGGGCTTCTTCGTTCGTTCCTCGATGGCGCGGCGCTGGTGACGGGCCTGTC
>JAEUJS010000646.1 GCA_016792935.1 Archangium sp.
CCGGTCGAGGTGCTCTGCGCGGGCGCGTGCGTCTACAACACGTGGGGTCGTGAGCCGATCGCCATCGGTCGCCTGCAGCGCTTCGCCACCGAGACCACGCTCAAGACGAAGACGCTCGGCTCGCTGATGCCGGCGCGCAAACCGGCGACGGGAAAAAAGATCGCCATCGTCGGAGCGGGTCCTGCCTCCATCGCGGCCGCGGGTCTGCTCGCGCTCGAGGGACACCAGGCGATCCTCTTCGAGCGAAAGAACATTCCCGGCGGGCTCAACACGTTGGGCATCGCTCCGTACAAGCAGTCGGGTGATCAGGCGCTCGAGGAGATCGGCTGGGTCTTCGGCCTCGGCGACGTGCAGCTCATGACCGGCGTGGAAGTCGTCGCCGGCCAGGGCGGGCAGGATCAGGTCGGCGCCGAATCACTGCTCAAAGATTTCGACGCGGTGTTCCTCGGGCTCGGCCTCGGCGCGGATTCGCGCTTGAGCGTTCCGGGTGAAGATGGAGACGGCGTGTGGGGCGCGGTCGATTTGATCGAGCGCATCAAGGCCGACCCGAAGCTCACGGTCGCTGGTGTGAACCGCGCGCTCGTCATCGGTGGCGGCAACACGGCGATCGACATCGCACACGAGCTGAAGCTGCTCGGCATCGGCGACGTGGCGATGGTGTACCGCCGCGGAGAAGCCGACATGTCCGGCTACGTCCACGAGCTCGCGTACGCGCGTAAACACGGCGTGCGGTTGATCGAGAACGCGGTGGTCAGCGAGTTCGTTCGCGACGGCAGCAAGAAGCTCACCGGCGTCAAGCTCGCGAAGGCGAAGGATGGAAAGGCCATCGCCGGCTCCGAGGAGCTGCTCACCACCGAGCTCGTCGCGCTCGCGATTGGTCAGGCGACGGCGACCGGCGTGGCGAAGGCGTTCGCCGGAGTGGAAGTCGACAAGAAGGGCCGCATCGTCGTCGACCCGAAGACCGGTCGCACCGGCAACGCGAAGGTCTGGAGCGGCGGTGACTGCGTGAACGGCGGCAAGGAAGTCGTGAACGCCGTGCAGGAAGCCAAGATCGCAGTGCGCGACATCATTCGTTCGTTGGGAGGGAAGTGAGTCATGGCGGATCTCAGCATCGACTTCTGCGGCATCAAGTCACCGAATCCGTTCTGGCTCGCCAGCGCGCCTCCCGCGAACAGTGGTCCGCAGATCATGCGTGCCTTCGACGCCGGCTGGGGCGGCGCGGTGTGGAAGACGCTCGGAGACCCGGTCACCAACGTGACCTCGCGTTTCTGGAGCAACGACTACGGCAACATGCGGATGATGGGGCTCAACAACATCGAGCTCATCACCGACCGCCCGCTCGAGGTGAACCTCAAGGAGATGTACGAGGTCAAGAAGCGGTACCCGAAGAACACCGTCATCGCGTCGCTGATGGTCGAGACGAAAGAGAACTGGAAGGAGATCATCAAGCGCGCCGAGGACACGGGCTGCGATGGTCTCGAGCTGAACTTCGGTTGCCCGCACGGAATGTGTGAGCGCGGCATGGGCAGCGCCGTCGGGCAGGAGCCCAAGGTGCTCGAGGAGATCACGCGGTGGGCGATGGAGTACGCAAAGACGCCCGTCATCATCAAGCTCACGCCGAACACCGGTGACATCAACGAGCCGGGTGAAGCGGCGGCGCGCGGTGGTGCTCCGTCGGTTTCGCTGATCAACACGGTGAAGTCGCTGCTCGGTGTCGATCTCGATCGCTTCATTCCGAACCCGCGCGTTGGAAATCAGTCGACCAACGGTGGCTATTGCGGCCCGGCGGTGAAGCCCATCGCGCTGTTCATGATGAGCCAGCTCGCGAAGAACCCGCTCACCAAACACATGGTCATCAGCGGCATCGGCGGCATCAGCAACTGGCGCGACGCGGCGGAATTCATCGCGCTCGGTGCGACCAGCGTGCAGGTGTGCACGGCGGTGATGCACTACGGCTACCGCATCGTCGAAGACATGATCGAGGGCCTCTCCGACTACCTCGACAGCAAGGGCATGAAGTCGGTGAACGAGCTGCGCGGCAAGGCCGTGAGCTCGTACGCGGAGTGGGGCGATCTCGATCTCAACTACAACCTCAAGGCGCGCATCAACCCGGACTCGTGCATCGGCTGCAACCTCTGCCACACGGCGTGCATGGACGGCGCGCACCAGTGCATCTTGATTCCGGGCCGCACGCACGAGGAGCACGTGAAGGCCGGCCACACGCACATTCCGGACAACATTCCGGCGGTGCCGGTGAAGGCGGCTGGAGCGGTCGGTCGTCACCTGCCGGTCATCGACGACGTGGAATGCGTCGGCTGCAACCTCTGCCATCTCGTCTGCCCGGTGCCGGGGACCATCTCGATGGTCGAAGTGCCGGGGACCATCGGCAAGTCGGAGACCTGGAACGATCGCGTCGCGCAGGGGCGAGACATCAACCCTGGCTCGATGGAATCGACGCTCAAACGTCGCGGCCTGAGCAAGTAGCGAGAGTGACTCCCTCTCCCTCTGGGAGAGGGTTGGGGTGAGGGGAACACCATGACGTGGAGCACGTTGATGCTCGCATGGCTCATCACTCCAGAGCGTCTCTTCGCGGACGGAGAGGCGCTCGCGAAGGCGCAAGAACTCGACGCAGCTCGCGCGAAGTTCGAGCTGTGTCTGGAGCGCGATCCGAAGAGCGATGCCTGTTGGAACGCGCGCCACGCGGTGTGCATCACGCTCGCGGAGCAGACGAACTCGATGAGCGCGCTGTTGTGCGCGACCGAGCAACGCAAGAAGCCGAACGATCCATTTCGCCAGCCGCCGTTCGTCGACTGGCCCACGCAGGCGAACCAGCGCTGAAGAATTGCTGAATCGCTGAGGAGAACTCGATGCTCGCAATCGCTCTCACGCTCGTCGTTGCTGGTGCTCCACCTGCAGCGCGTGGATTTCTCGCTCCACACACTCCGGAAGTCGTGCAGCAAGTCGAGTCGCGGCTGACGAAGTGGCTCGCGGGCGGCGGAGATCTCGCTGCACTCACCGCGAACGCAGCCGAGCTCAAGGCGCATCCCGTCGCGGCTGGTGCCGAGAACACGGCGCTCAAAGAGTTCACCGCGACGCGCGCGCTCATCGAGTTCGTCGGCAAGGTCGCGACGGTGCATCTCTTCGATGACGGCGGGAATGTCTGTGAAGTCGTCTTGCTCGCGGTCGGCACGTCGGAAGCGCAGCAGCGGTACGTGGTGCTCGCGGCGCCGCGCACGTTCACGCGCAGCTTCGATGACGTCGGCAAGACGCTCAAAGACCGCAAGGAGATGCTCGTGTACCTCGAGAAGACCAAGGGTCAGTGGGACACGGGAACGATGCCGAAGCCGCCTCCGCCTGATTGCGCGACGACCCTGAAGAACGCGCTCAAGACCATCTTCGACGCCGAGAAGAAGTACTTCGCTGAGAATCAGAAGTACTCGGGCTCGCTGTCGAAGGTCGGCGTCGACGTGCAGTCGCTCGGCGTGACGTCAGCGAAGGTCTCCGTGCAGGCGCAGAACTTCACCATCACAGTGGGCCGCGACCCGGCACAGATGACGATGAACGACAAGGGAGACGTGTTGGTCATCGTCGACTGTCCGGCGAAGTGAGTTCCCAGCGATGATGGGCGCGTGCTTTCGCTCGTTATCGCGCCCGATGCGGGCGCGCCCGAGTTCCATCAGCCGGCGTGTGTCGACTGGCCGATGACTCCTGTGAAGAAGTAGCTCACGAGCGCCAGAGCGCGTCGATCGGCACCGCAGTGAGCCGCTCGCCGAAGGGCAGCGTGTCGTTTCCGTTGAAGAGCACGATGCCGTGGTGAAAACGCTTCCCGGCGAGGGTCTCGAGGTGGCGCAGCCCGGCGAAATCTTCGGACCGCACAGACTCAGCCGCCTTGATCTCGATGCCCACCACGCGACCGTCCGCCGCCTCGAGAACGCCATCGACCTCGACCTGATCTCGTGTTCGAAAGTGCGAGAGCTTCGCGCGTGTCTCGGACCAGCCCAGCTGCCGCGCGAGCTCGCTGAGGACGAAGTTCTCGCAGAGCGGTCCGACCGCAGCGTCGTCGCGCAAGAGTCGCCGCATCGTGCGGTCTTGCAGATGCGCACACAGCCCGGTGTCGACGAACATCACCTTGCTCATTTTCACGGCCCGCGTCGCAGCTCGGTTGCTCCAGGCGGGGAGACGTTTGATCAGGAAGATCTCCTCGAGCAGCGTGAGGTATCGCTCGACGGTTCTGGCTGAGACGCCCAGGCCAGAAGCGACTCGCTCGACCTTGAGAAGCTGTCCTGGAAGCGCCGCCGCCGACTTGAGCAGTGCGTGCATCGCAGAACGGTCGGGCAGATCTGCCAGCTGGCTGATGTCGCGCTCGACGAGGTCGTGCGCGTAGCCCTCAAAGAACTTCGCGCGCCGACGCTCCTCTCGACGCACGGCTTCCGGGAAACCGCCTCGCGTGATTCGCGCGAGCAACTCATCTCGGGTGATGCCGAGCTTCGACGGAAAGCGCGGCTCGTCGTCGAAGAGCCGATCCACGAAGCCCTCGCGGCGTCCTTCGAGTTCTCCTTGAGAGAACGGCCACAGCTCGATGGTCTCCATTCGCCCGACGAGCGTGTCCGGGAGCCCCTTCAGCCCGAGAATTCGTGCTGAGCCCGTGAGCAGGAACTGCCCAGGCCGATCGTCCTTGTCGACTGCGCTCTTGATCGCCAACAGAAGTTCAGGGAGGCGCTGAATCTCGTCGATCGCGAGCGTGCCCTCGTGGCGAACGAAGCGCGGTGGGTCAGCTCTCGCCGCGGCTGCCACGTCGCCGTCGTCGAGTGTGCGGTAGAGGGCGTTCTTTTGATCACGAAGAAGACGCCTGACGAGGGTGCTCTTCCCGGCCTGCCGCGCGCCGTTGATGAGCACGACTCGAGTGTCGTCGAGAGCCGTCGCGGCCTCTCGCTGGAGATGTCTCTCGAGGGTTCGACTCACCGACGGAACACTACCTCAGGTGCCGGATTTGCCAACAGTTTGGTGCCGGATTTGCCATACAGTTGGTGCCGGATTTGCCATACGTTTGGTGCCGGATTTGCCAACTCAGGAGTCAGTTGGACTCGATCTTCACCGGCTCTTCGAACGTCCAATCGTTCAGGTTCCACCACAGCGAATCGGCCTGACCCCACTCGGGGCCGACGAGATCTGCGCGCACCGCCGCGAGGCGTGACGTCAGCACCAGTGGGATCATCGGCAGTCGCTTGAACCACGCCTCCTGCATCGCGGCCTCGAGGAACACCTTCCGCTCCCCGTACAGCGAGCTCACCCACGCGTCGTAGCGCTCGACCATCTCTTCGTCGAAGTGCGGATCCGCCGTGTGATCCAACTGCACGCGCCCGTTCGCCCACTTCGCGTTCATGAAGCGGCCGGGGTCTCCGGTGTCGCGGCTGATCAGCGCCATGCCCTCGAACTCACCGCGCTGCACTGTTTGATAGAGTTCCTTCGTCTCGACGACCTCGACCGTCACGCCGACCTTGCCGAGGTCACTGATCACCTGATCAATGATCAACGAATTGGTCCCGCCCGTCGTCCGCGGACCGACATTGAGCTTCAAGTGCAGGCCCTTGAGCAGCTCAGCGCGCGGCGCGACGAATGGATACGCAGCGCTCGCCTTCCAACCCCAGGCCACACGCGCCGGCGCCGGAGCCATCGCCTTCACGATCGCCTCGCGATCGATCACCCCCAACAACGCCTGCCGCACCTCGAGCGAATCCCACGGCGGCGCCTTCATGTTCGGCACCAGCATCCACGCCAATTCGCCCGGCTGCTCCAACACGCGCACGCTCTTCTGCGTCTTCAGCAACTCGTAGCTGTCCGGAGTGAGCGACGGCAGCACATCCAACTCGTGGGCGATGAGCTTGCGCGCCGCTTCCATCGGGTCGTCCTCCGTCACCGTGATGCGCTCGAACACCGGAGTCGGACCACTGAACCGCGCGTTGCGAACGAGCACCAACTTCGAGCCCGCCTCGAACGACTCGAGCGCGTACCCCGAGCCGCCCGGCAACTTGCCTTCACTGGTCGAGCGGTTCAGCACGTCACGCCCCGCATCGGGCATTGAGCGACGGAAACACACCGAAGCCATCGAGCCACGCGCTGCGCCGCGTCTTGTAGACGACGTCGAGTGTGCGCTCGTCCACGCGCTCCATCGAGGTGCGCAGCGGCTCGGGCAGCGTGTTCAGCGAGAACATCAAGTCGCTCGCCGTCAGCGGAGCGCCATCAGACCACTTCGAGTTCTCACGCAGTTGCCACCGCACGCGCATGCCGCCGTCGGGCAGCAGCCGCACCAGCGAGTTGGTCAGCGCAGGAGCCTCCTCGACCAACATCGGCTGCATCGTGCCGTCTGCCCTTCGCACCACCAGTGAGGCGCGCGTGCTCGGCGTGCCGCCTCCCGGAGTCTCGAGCGCCGCGAGCGACACGCGCAGCATCGGATGATTCGCGCGCGGCCCGGTGATGAGCGCCGGCTTCGGCACCGCGCTCGGAATCGTGGAGTTGATGGCCCACGTCAGCGCGATGACCGTGGTGAGCGGCAGGAGCCACAACCCGATGCGGTCTGCCCGACGCGCGCGCGCCACGTTCTCCTTGTCGAGGCGGAACGCCAGCACGCTGACGATCAACGTGCCGGCGATGAACACGTACGCGCCGAGGAACAACATGTCGGCCGCCACCAGGTACGTCACGTCGGGCAGCGTGTCGGCCTGCGTGTAGTGGAACGCGATGCACGCCAGCAGCCCGGTGATGCCGAGCGCCGAGCGCACGTCGAGGCGATCCGCCGGCAGGAACAACGCCAGCAGCGCCATCAACAGAATCAGAATCAGCGGCAGCGCGAACTTGATGAGGTACGGCCCGAACGGCCGCTTCATGTCGACCTGGAAGATGGCGCGTCGTTGAACCGCGCTCTTGCCTTCGTTGGTCACGCTCCCGAGGTCCGAACCGAAGCTGCGCTCGTCGACGCGCGCCGAGAAGTACGGCTCATACGACCAGCCGGTGATGGAGAAGTGGTGGCTCATGCCGCTCGCTCCGAGGTCGGGCACCAGCTGACCTTGTGTGCGATCGAGCGCGATGATCACCGGCAGCGTCTGGTGATCGAACGGAAATGCGTGCAGCGGGAAGTCGCCGCGAAACGTGCCCTGCACGCGCCATTGCACCGAGTGCCACTGCGCGTCGTGCTCTTCTCCGAGGTCGATCTTCGAGTCGATCTCCGCGTTCTCGAACGTCGGCTCGGGGGCGTTGCCGTCACCCAACCACTTCACCCACACGCGCAGGTCGGCCTTGAAGCGACCGGCCTTCAAGTCGAAGTCGGAGACGTCCGTGAGGTACGCGCCGACGTACACCGTGCGCGGAGGCGGCTCTGCGGCCGCGACGATCGTGGACAGCAGCAGGGGAAGCAGCACGGCTCGGACCTTAATCGCTCACCGCC
>JAEUJS010000648.1 GCA_016792935.1 Archangium sp.
ACACCAGTCTGCGTAGAAATCGACGACCGTGACTTTGCCCTTCGAGAGGTGCGGCTCGAGCGCGGTCACGTCTTCTCCGGCCGACGAGAGCTTCGCGAAGTCGGCTCCTGAGCGCAGCGTCGGCAATGGCTCGAACGACAAGTCAGGGTGACACGTGAAGCACTGCGACTCAGGAACGCCGTGCTCTCCGCACCAGTCGTTGGCGGCTTTGAACTTCGCGGCGAGCTCGGGGTGACACTCCGCGCAGACGTCGGCGGGGACTTTGTGTTCGCAGAACTTCGCGTCGGCGCTCGCGGTCGAGAGCTCGGTGAGCGTGCCGTGCGCCGGAGTGGTCGCGCAGCTGCTGAGCAACGCGGCGAGGAGAATGAAATGCTTCACGTCACTCACGTACGTGTTCCTCCCGGCGTTGGCCAGCGCGCGTGCTGCTGATGTCTCAGGACGTCATCGCCGTTGGGACAGGGTCGGTCCAACCCTTCGCGGGGTTCGCGCGAGGCACATGGGGTGCACATGGACCGCGTCATGACCACCATTCGCAACCCGCCTCCGCCGCCGCCCACCAGTGCACCGACGACGACGAAGCCTTCCGGGTTGGCGGGAGCCCTGACTGCGACGCCCTCCGACACCGCAGCGAAGCCAAACACGACGGCCTCGGAGTTTCTCAACGCGAAGGACCGCCCGCTGTCGTTGAGCGGAGCGTTTCGCGGCGTGAAGTTGAACGGGAACCCAGACCTCCCGGCCGGCACGGTGTCGGAGATGTTCAAGGCCATCGACGCAGGAAAGATGCAGGCCGACACGGCGAAGAAGGCGCCACCGTTCGACGCCGCCGCCTTCCTCGGGAAGCTCTCGAAGCTTCCCGCGAAAGAGGCGCAGAACGCGGTGTACGGATTGAGCGAACCCGAGCGCACCGCGCTCGTGAAGGCCGTCGCATCGGGCAAGACGTCGCCGAGCGCTGAGGTGGTGCACGCGCTCATCAAGTCTTCCCCGTCCGCGGACATCGCGAAGGTGTTGCAGGGAATCCCCGATGCCACGTTGAAGAGCGTCTCGAAGCTCGTGAAGGCCGATGGCCCGATGCCGACCGTCGGGGTCGGTGTCGCGGTCGAGCTCGCGGCGCGCACCCAGTGGGGCAAGAGCCACAAGGCCGAAGTCGCCGACCTGCGCAAACGCAGCACCGACTTCACCAAGCTCACCAACGGAGAGACCGGCGGCCTCGGCTCGTACCGTGACGGGAAAATCAAATACGCCGACAAGCTGCTCACCAACCCCGAAGCGCTCGCCGCCGTGCTTGGGCACGAGGTCACCCATGCACACCAGGGCGTCGACTGCTGCGCCGACGGCAAAGGCCCGTCGGGACCCGAGGGTGAGATTCAGGCCAACGTCGTGACCGCGCAAATCTGGGCTGAGATTGGTGACCCCGCCACCTCTCCCGACCCGAGTTTCAACGGCTATGCCGAGGCGTGGACCAAGGCAGGCGGCGCGAAGGGCAACGGCGCGGCCGCGGTGCGCGAGCGCGCGCTCACCAAGTACCTGGAGAACGCCAACGAGAAGATCGCCGAGCGCAAGAAGAACCCCGACAGCGCATCGAAGAACGCCGACGACTCGCTCGAGTCGTGGCAGGCCACCGCCAAGGTCTTCCAGGATGCCCTCGACAAGGCGAAGGCCGGCAAGGGCACGCGCAAGCTGAGCGAGGTCGAAGTGAAGAAGAAGTGACGCGCGCCCGCGATGCCGAGGGCCAACGCAAGTGAGCCAGAGAGTAGTGTGTCGCTCATGTTCGTACGGCTCGCGCTCGCGGTGTCGTTGGTGGCCAGCCCGGTGTTCGCCCAGGAAGACGCCCTCTCGGCGAAGCGGCTGCAGACGCTGGAGATGATCAAGCAGCTCCGCGCGAAGGTGACGGGCGCCGAAGCGCAGGAGCTCGACTTCCGTGTCGCGCTGCTGCTCGACGAGGAGGCGGCGTCGCTCGAGGCGAAGGGGAAGAAGGCGCAGGCCGCTCCACATCGCGCCGAAGCGCAGGAAATTCTGCAGCGCCTCGCGCGGGATTTTCCGAACTTCCGCCCCGCGGACGTGAAGGCGCGGCTCGGCACGCAGCCCGCGAGTCCGACCGGCTCGAGAGATGACGAGGTGCTGCGCGTCGCGCGTGCTGACTTCGACGCCGAGCTCGCAAAGGCGCCGCTACCTGCACTGCCCGCGGGCCACGGACTGGGGCTGACGTGCTGCGTGCTGACGAGCGTGCTGGGCGCTCCGGTCGGAGTGGTCATCACGCTGACGCTTCCCGCGATGCCCGACGCGGCGAACGCGGCGCGTGCCACCACTTCACTCGGCGGCTACTCGGTGAGCGGCAGCGGTGAGGCGAAGATTCTCCGTCGCCCCGACTTCGCGCAGCTGCGCACCACCGCGGCGCCCACGGCGATGGCAGCGCAACGCGCGCTCGAGCTCGCGCACGTGAAGCTCGCCACGCTCGAGCAGTGGGCTCCGTTTCGCGCGAAGGGCGGCTACGCGACGACGCTCGTCGGCTCGACGGGTCAGACGTGGAACGTGTATCTGCGCTCCGACGACGAGTCGTTCACGGTGAACGTCGACCTCGCGCGCAACAAAGTGACGCGCATCACCGTCGGAGCAGCGGCTACGCCGATTCCGCTCGAGAAGTGACGCGACGGCGGCGCGTGAAGGCGAACACCGCCGCGAGCGAGAAGAGCGCGAGGGGCGATGCCGAGCAGCCGACCTGACTGGTGAGCGGGCTCCCTTCCTTCAGCGGGAAGCGCTTCGCGACCACATTCACGTTGTTGGTGAGGATGACGGGCTGGCCTTCTTCGGGAACGTTGGCGATGGACAGCGCCGCGGGCAGACCGCTGCGGTCGGCGTTGGCCTTGAACATCCACCCCTGCTCGGTGGTGATGTCGGTGACGGTGCCGCAGCCGAAATCCTGCACGCCGGTGTGTCGGTGCGAGACGTCAGGCAGTGACGCGTTGAACGCGAACACCGGGTCGGCGGTCATGTCTTCCGGGTTGAGCGTGGTGACGAGCCGAGTGAGCTTCGGAAATTCCGCGAAGAGCGCGAAGCCATCGCGAATCGGCTTCACGTAGTCAGCGAACACGCGCGCAGCGAGGCGCGGTGCATCGAAGGTGGCCGTGTAGCCCATGAAGTCATCGGGGTTCTGGTCGCGGTAGTCGCCGAGGTAGGAGCCAAGGCGGTCCACCCACTCGGCCTCGGTGATTCCCTTCGCGACGAGCGCCGGAGGCACGGGCAGCTCAGTCGCGATGACGCGCACCAGCGGCGTGGGGAGCTCTCCATTTCGCCCGAAGCGCCGCTGCTTCAGTGCACTGATGAACGCGTCGGGCCCGGTGGTGATGGCCAATTCATTCTCGGTCGCGAAGCGCGTCTCGTCGAGCAACAGCGGCGCTGACGGACCTGCGTACTCGGTGACGAAGGCGTGTTTGTTGGGCGCTTCGCCGACTGCGCGGGTGATGACGTCGGCGTAGTTCGGAACACCGCTCGCCCAATCGAGCACCGCGTCGTTGAGCACCACGTGCGCGTAGTTGCGCGGAATGCCGCGGCCGTTTCCGAGCAGCCACACCTGCACGCCCATGTTCGGAGTCGCTCCGACGCTCGTGAGCACGAGCGGAATCATCGGGTAGCTCGATTCGTACTCGAGGACGATGGGCGCGATGTCTCCGGCGGTGCGACCCGACTGCAGCTTGAGCGCGAGGAAGTAGGCGCCAGGGTTGATGTACGGGTCGACCGCGCTCTGCGTGCCCGTCGGAATGAAGAAGCGGTTGTCGTTGAGCCAGCGCAGCATCTCGTCCTTGTTCGCCGCGGAGAGCACCGCGAACTCGTACGGACCCACCGAGCCCTGACTCACGACCGGACCCGTGCCTGCGTCTTCTTCCACGGAAGTCCCCGCGGTGCGCGCGAATGAAGCGCAACCGAACGTGATCGGTCGGCACTTCACGTTGCCCTGCGTGGTGTAGACCGGCGTCGTCTCCTCGAGGAGCCGCTCGAAGAGCTCTTCACTGCCCGCCTTCATCGTCGGCACCGACGGGAGCGGCAACAGCCACCCGAAATTCTGCGCGTCGCCCACGTACTGAATCTGGATGTGCGCGATGACCTTGCCGTCACGCACCGCGAAGAGGATTCGCTCTCCCGCTTGCACGACCGGGCTGACGACCGTGGTGGGCGCGAAACAACCGCACGCGTCGGCCGGACGGCTGATCAACGCGACGCCGAGGGAGCACAGAATCAGGAGCGCACGGAGCATGCGTCCCGTGTCTCACGACTCGTGCTCGACGCGCCAGATGCCGGGTGCTCAGGCGTTGACGGTGATGGCCTTCCACGCGAGCAATGCGCCGTCGCTCTGACGCGCGTGGCTGCACACCACGTCGCTCAACGTCAGCGAGGCCTGCGAGACCACGTTGTCGTTGGCGTTCAACACATACCCATTTCCGCTCGGAGCGACGTACGGCGACACGCTCGAGTAGATGTCTGTCTTGAGCGACTCGTCGAAGAAGAGCTGCGAGGTGACGTACGCCGTCGAGCCCACGCTCACCTTGAAGTGGATGTGCGTGGCGCGGCCCGAGTACCAGCCCGGAAAATTCGCGTCGAAGGTCACGCGTCCGTCCGCTCCGGCGGTCTGGATTCCGCGACCCCAGAGCGCTGCTGCGGCCGTCGCGCTGCCTCCGGTGCAGAAGGAGTCGTTGTTGCCGTCGATGTTCCCTGAATAGACGCCCTGCGTGTCGCACATCCAAATCTCGACCGTCGCGTTGGGGACGACCTGGCATTGCGCGTTCACGATGATCAGCTCGAGCCGCATCGGAACGCCGACGTAGCCTTCGCTCACGTCGCGCCGCACCAGCGACGGCGCATGACATGGGCCTTCCGTCGAGGAGCGGTACACGTTGCAGGTGCTGCCGACTCCGCTCGCGAAGGGATTGCCGTAGTCGGCGGCGCTGAGAATCGAGGTGCCTTGTGTGGCCCAGGCCGTGCTCGAACCGCCGCCGCCGCCCGCTGCGATGCCGCCGCCTGTCGCGGTGCCACCGCCCGTTGCTGAGCCACCGCCTGTCGAGCTGCCTCCGCCTCCGCCGACTCCGCCGTCGGATTCGAGAACGGGAACGCCACACGCGTCGAGCGCTGCGAGCGCACCGACACCGCCGAACATCTTCAGCAGGCGTCGTCGAGACGCCGTCTTCTCTGCTTCACGCATGGTGTTCTCCGTCACCAGGAACGAGGGGCGCGGGACAGCGCCCCCGTGAACCAACTCGCTCGAGGCTCGAGGGGGCTGCGGGTGACGAGCACGGAGTTTCGCCACCAAACAACACTCGTCCCCAGGGCAGTTTCTCACGCGACCCATGCGGCGCCGCCTCCGAAGTACGGCGCGAGCGCGGGACCGAGCGACGCGCGATGCGACTCGATGCACGCGTGCACGGTGGCCACGAAGAGCGACAGCGGCTCACGGAGCACCACCGGAACTTCAGAGAACCGCGCCGACAGTTCATCGAGCGCGACTCCGTGCGAGACGAGCTCGGCTTCGAGTTCCTGCCAGCGCGAGAGCGCGCGCGAGAGCACTCCGGGCGTCATGCGCTTCTGCAGGTGGAGCACCTGCACGCGATCGACGATTTCCTCTTCGAGCTCGTGGAACGTATGCGCCAGCTCGCGCGCGAAATCGTCGTACGCCTTCACCAGCGCGAGGCCGCTCGGTCCCAGGTCTTCGCGCGTGAGCGTCTGCACGGCCTTCACGAAGCGCCGCCCCGAGTTCCGCACCGCGAAGTGGTCCACCTTGACCACCTGCACCGCGACTTCGAAGGCCCGCTGCGCCGAGTCCGTGTTCACGCTGCGCTGGTGTTCGCCACTCGCGAAAACTGATCACTGCTGCTGCTCGAGCAGCCCATTTCGGCAGGGCTGAACGCGACTCTCCGAACCGCTGGCTTCGACCCACCCGGGTGTTACACCCGGCGCCGCCATGATTTCGAAGACGGTGATTCTGATTCGCATCGCGTTGGCGAACATCTTCTCGAGCGTGCTCAACCTGCTCGTGGGCCTCGTGCTCGTGCTCGGAGCCGCAGTGCTCGTCATCGGCGGCTCGGTCGCCAGCACGCTCGACGAAGCGCTCAGCAAGAGCATCGTCGGCTCCATCACCGGGCACATGCAGGTGTACGGCGCGCGCAGCAAAGACCCGCTCGAGGTCTACGGCCGCGTCGACGGCAGCGATTCCAACCTCACGCCCATCGACGACTTCAAGAAGTTGAAGGCCGACCTCCTCAAGGTGCCCAACGTGAAGCGCGTGGTGCCCATGGGCTCAGCGACGTCGCTCATCGGCTCGGGCAACACCGTCGACGTCACGCTCGAGAAGATGCGCGCGCTGGTGCGGGAGCAGCAGAACGGCTCCGCGCCCAGCCCCGAAGGTGGAGCGACTGCGCAGCGTTCCCCCGAAGACTACGCGCGTCGCATGAAGAGCCTGCAGGGTCACGTGCGCAACATGGTCACGGTGCTGCTCAAGGACATCGAGCGCGAGAAGGAACTGGTCGCCGAGACCGAGCTCGATCAAGCCTCACGTGAGTTCCTCGCGCGCATCAACACCGACGAGTACTGGGCCGACTTCGATTCAGACCCGCTCACGAAGTTGGAACAGCTCGAGAACAAGCTCGCGCCCATCGTCACCGACGCCGACCTGCTCTTCATCCGCTACCTGGGCACCGACCTCGACGTGTACCAGGAGACGTTCGACCGCATGACCATCGCCGAGGGCGGCAAGGTGCCGACCGGTCATCGCGGAATTCTCCTGCCGCGCTTCTTCTACGAGGAATACCTGAAGCTGAAGAACGCGCGCCGCCTCGACAAGATTCGCGACGCGCGCGCGGCTGGCCGCACGTTGGCCGACCAGACCGACAAGGAGCTGCAACGCTTCGTGCACGAGAACACCACGCAGACCCGCGAAATCGTCCTCCAGCTCGACGGCATCGCGACGGCTGAAGCGGTGAAGAAGCTGCAGGGCTTTCTCAAGGAAGAGAAGGAAGCCGACCTCGCGGCGCTGCTCTCGAAGTTCTTCGCGGTGACCGATGACAACTTCGACGTTCGCTACAAGTTCTTCTACGACGAGATGGCGCCGATGCTCTCGATGTACCGCGTGAAGGTCGGCGACACGATGACGCTGCGCTCCTTTGGCCGCTCGGGCTCGCTCCAGACCGCGCTGGTGAAGGTGTACGGAATCTTCGAGCTCAAAGGCCTCGAGAAGTCGCCGCTCGCCGGAGCCAACGCGCTGGTCGACATGATCACCTTCCGCGAGCTCTACGGGTACCTCACCGCGGAGAAGAAGGCCGAGCTCGACAAGATGAAGGCCGAGACCGGCGCGAAGGAAATCAGCCGCGAGAACGCCGAGGCCGATTTGTTCGGAGGCGACACCGAGGTGGTGACCGAAACGAAAGCCTCCGCCATCGACGACACGCTCGGAGGAAAAGACGGCCCGAGCGCGAAGACGCGCCGCCTCGGAGAGACCTTCACGCCCGAAGAAATCGACGACGGCATGGTGCTGCACGCGGCCATCGTGTTGGCGGACGGCTCCGAGGCTGCGCAGAAGCGCGCGCTGGATGACGTGGAGAAGTTGTTGTCGACGAGCGCTCCGAAGACGGACACCGCGAAGGTCGACGAGATGAAGAAGCTGCTCGCGGAAGGAAAGCTCGCGTTCCCGCTGCAGGCGTCGCTGCAGGCCGTGACGGATCTCGAAGGCACGCGCGCGAGTGGCACGTTCAAGCCCGAGGCGGCGTCGCTGCTCGCGTTGCAGGAAGCGTTGAAGGCGGAGCGCGCCAACCTCGACCCCGCCATCGTCAGCAGCATTGACGCGTTCATCGTCAGCGCGCGCCCGCAAACCTACGCCGTGAGCTGGACCTCCGCGGCCGGCTTCCTCGGGAAGTTCATCGACTTCTTCCGCGTGTTGCTCGGCGTCATCGTCGTCATCTTCGTGTTCATCGCGCTGGTGGTCGTGACCATCGGCATGACCATCGCGACGCTGCAGCGCACCTCGACCATCGGCACCATGCGCGCCATCGGAGCGCAGCGCGGCTTCGTGATGATGATGGTGCTCATCGAGACGGTGATGCTCGCGCTCACGTTCGGCACCATCGGCGCGCTGCTCGGCTCGGCCGTCGTGAAGTGGCTCAACGTGCGCGGCATTCCGGCGTTCCGTGACGAGCTGTACTTCTTCTTCAGCGGACCCGTGCTGCGGCCCGAGCTCACGACCAGCGGGCTCATCACCGCGATTTCGTCGACGCTCATCGTCAGCGTGCTGGCCGTCATCTTGCCGCTGGTGTTGGCGACGCGCGTCGCTCCCATCACCGCCATGCAGTCTTCGGAGAGCTGATCATGTTGATCCTCCTGCGCATCGCGTTCCTCTCGCTCTGGCAGCACCGTCGTCGCACGGGCGTGTTGATGACCGCCATCGGGCTCGTCACCGCGCTGATGGTCTTCTTGTTCGGCGTCGGCGAGGGCATGAGCCGCTCGCTCGTCGAGTCGTCCACCACGTTGATGAGCGGTCACGTGAACGTCGCCGGCTTCTTCAAGGTGACGGCGGGCCAGGCGGCTCCGGTGGTGACGCACGCGAAGGAAGTCACCGACGTCATCCGCAAGGAAGTGCCCGAGCTCGTCTACATCGCGTCGCGCGGCCGCGGCTGGGCGAAGGTCGTCAGCGAGACCGGCTCGATGATGATTGGTCTGGGCGGCATCGACATCACCCAGGAGCAGGGCCTGCAGAAGGCGCTCAAGGTGAAGGAAGGGAAGCTCGAAGACCTCGCGCGGCCCGGCACCATTCTCTTGTTCGAGGAACAGGCTGCGACGCTGAACGTGCGCGTCGGTGATGCGCTCACGATTTCGGCGCCGACGCCACGTGGCGTGAACAACACCGTCGATGTGACGGTCGTCGCCGTGGTGCGCGGCATGGGCATGATGAGTCAGTTCTCGTGCTTCATGAACGAGGTGACGTTGCGCCAGCTGTACCAGTTGAAGGACGACACCACCGGCGCGCTGCAGGTCTACCTCGCGACGTCAGACCTGGAGCAGGTGAAGAAGGTGCAGGCGCGGCTGCGCGATGGGCTCGGCAAGGCCGGCTACCTGCTGCTCGACGACGACCCGCGCGCGTTCTGGTTCAAGTTCGAGAACGTGCAGCGTGAGCCGTGGGTCGGTCAGAAGTTGGACCTCACCAACTGGCACGACGAGGTCAGCTTCGTGGCGTGGACGGTGGACTTGATGAGCTTCGTGTCGTTCTTCATCGGCATCGTGCTGCTGACCGTCATCGGCGTGGGCATCATGATCGTGATGTGGATTTCGATTCGTGAGCGCACGCGAGAGATTGGGACGCTGCGCGCCATCGGCATGCAGCGCACCAGCGTGCTCATCATGTTCCTCACCGAGGGCATCTTGCTCGGCCTGCTCGCGACCGTCGGTGGAGCGGTGCTCGGCGTCATCGCGTCGCTGGCCATCAACGCGGCGAAGGTCACCGTGCCGGTCGGCGTGCAGTTCGTGCTGCTGAGCGACAAGCTGGTCGTGATTCCGACCATCGGAGCGGTGCTCGTCACCATCGTGTTCATCACCTTCGTCGTGACGTCGATTTCGGTGATTCCGTCGTTCATCGCGGCGCGGCTCAAGCCGGTGACGGCGATGCAGCACGCGGGGTGATTCGCGCATGATGAGCGTTGGCTTGGGAGAGTTGCTGATTCTCTTCGGCGTGTGCGCCATCACGCTCGTGCCCATCGCGTTGGTGCTGTTGCTCGTTCGCGGCACCAATCGGCAGACGAAGATGGGCATCAATCTCGAGCCGCCGAAGGCGTGTCCGCGGTGCGGGGAGCCGCTCCCGATGATTCGCGCTCCGAAGAGCTTCAAGCAGGCGATGTGGGGCGGGTGGACGTGCAGCAAGTGCAACACCGAGCTCGACAAGTGGGGCCGCGTCATCTCGTGAGCTTCGTCGTGCCATCGCGCGAGTGGGCGACCCGACGCCTTCGTCTTGCGCCATCGCGCGCGCCCGCCCGTGGACCCCCTCTCCCGCCCCTGAGGGAGAGGGTTGGGGTGAGGGACAATCAGCGCGAGCGCTCGAAGCCATGACCGTCGGCGCGCTGACTGCTGAGGCGTGGTCATCCGGCGAAGCAGCGCGCTGGCTCGAGGCGCGTCGCACCGAGCGCGGTCTGGTTCCGCTCGCGGACGGACTCGTCGGAGTCGTCTCGCACGCGGCCGCGATGGAAGTGCTCACCGATTCGCGGCGCTTCACGTCGAAGTTCGGCACGGCGCCGCAACGTCGCGAGCCGGTGGGCGCGTCGCTGAACTTGTCGGACCCGCCGCACTCGACGCGCATTCGTCGCTCGTTGGAGAAACCGGAGTTCGTGGCTTCTCCACGCTGGGCGTCGCTCGCGGAAGAATTGCTCGCCGCGAAGCCGCGCGACCTGGTGGCGGACTTCGCGCAGCCTCTCGCGCTCGCGGTCTTCGGAGAGTTGTTCGGCATCGATGATCCGCAAGCACTCGCGGAGCTCGGAAGGCTCACGCGTGCGCTGCCTCGCGCTGCGGATGCGGCGGCGTTTCGTGTCGCCGATGACGCGCTGCTCGAGTGGCTCCGCGCGCATCAGGGCCGGACCGGCGCGTTCTTCGAAGCTGGCGCGGAGTTGTCGACGGTTGATCAGCTCTATCTGCAGCGATTGCTCGCGCAGACGGGACATGAGTCGACGGCGATGGCCATCGCGTTGTCGCTCGAGCTGATTCTGCGGGACGGACTCGAACTCCCGGACGAAGTGTGTCGTGGCGGGGGCGCGGGCGACCACCTGCACAACACACTTCGCGCGATAGACGAGTTGGTGCGGGTCACCAGTCCACTGATTCGTTTCGCCCGTGAGGCGACCGAGGACACGGAACTCGGAGCGTGTGGGACCCGATTCGTCGTGTTCTTCCCGCTCGTGAATCGGGACCCGCGCGTGTTCGTGGATCCCCAGCGTGTCGACTTCGCTCGCGCACCGAATCCGCACGTCGCGTTCGGTGCGGGATCGCATGCTTGTTTTGGTGCGGGCATCGCGCGGGCCGTTCTCGGTTCCGCGTTGTCAGCCTTCGCTCGGCGCGCTCGGCCGAAGTTGATCAGCAGCGCAGTGCTGAAATCGTCGGTGACTCGCGGGCTCGACGCGCTGCTCGTCGCGTGGTCCTGAGGCTCGCCGCGTCCTCGATGCGCGCGATCAGCGCTCGAGCGGGTTGGAGCGGATCCACTTCTCGATGTGCTCGACCGCCTGCTCGAAGCGCTGCTCGCGCCGACCCTCGATGAAGGCGAACGGCCAACCGCGGCCGGTCAACAACCGCCGGAACTCGACGACCATCTGCTTGCGCGCCTCAGGCTGGTCGCGATCCTTCGGACCCATCCACGGTGACGCGTCGTCGCAGAGCAGCGTGAAGCCCGGCCGCATCGGCTCCTTGCGAATCGGCTCTCCAAACAACCGCCGCGACCACAGCGCAATCGTCAGCTGATCCGTATCCGCGATGAAGAAGCGCCGCGCGTTCGGCCGCGCCTGTCGCCACGAGCCGCCCTGCCCACTCCACACCTCTTCACCCATCTGCTCACGCGTCGGCATCGTGTTGCCCGTGCCGCGCAACCAATCGGGCATGTACTCGTGCGCCACCGACGTCTTGAAGTGACGACCCAGCGACGAAGCGAGCGTCGACTTGCCGGCACCTTCCGGCCCCACGAGCGCCACCGTCGACGTGAAGTGCGTACGCAGCGCCGGCGCGATGTCGTCCCAGTACTTCCACGGAGCGCGACGCACCGCGGTGCCGCTCATCGGTTCCAGGGAACGGTCGACCAGCTCGAACTTCAGCTCCGCCAATTCCGCGAAGCGCTTCGCCGCGGGGTCACCCGACACGAGCACCTTCACGTTCTCCGCGCCCTTCTGCGCCTTCAGCCACTCGACCCATGGAGCCCAGAACGAATCGCCATCGGGCTCACCGCGCTTGCCGACCTCACGCGCCACCAGCAGCGGACCCAATCGCTCACGCTGCAACGCGAACTGCGCGGCCTGCCCACGCTCACGCGCATCGATGAAGTCATCACGCCAACCGGCGACGGCGACGAGCACCTTGCCGTTCACCGCCTGCATCGCTTCACCGAGCAGCCGCGCGTGACCCGAATGCACGGGAAGGAAGCGACCCATCACCAGCGCATCGCCCGCGTGCCGCGTCGGACGCGCGACCGCGTTCCCCGAGCGTGCCTTCGCCCAGTCGTCGGGCGTCGGAGGTGGATTGCCTCCCTCAGTCGTCGGCTCAGGCGGAGGCGGAGGTGGTGGGTCGTAGTACGCGCCGCCGTACCAGGAGAGCACCCGCGAATCGTCGTAGCTCACGAGCTCGGCTCCTCGAGCCAGTGCGCCTCTTCGGGAACGACGTATTCGTCGAAGAACCGCACCTCCATCGAGGTGTGCGAGGTCACGACGATCCAATGTGCGAACGGAGACGGCTTGATGGCCAACTCGGTTTCGGAAATGCGGCGCACCTGCGGCCACGTCTGCAGCGGCGTCTCGACCTCGACCGGAATGCGCGGCACCGACGGCCGGGGGGCCGGCGACCCGTCCAGAACGTCGTGCACCATG
>JAEUJS010000651.1 GCA_016792935.1 Archangium sp.
CTTCGATCACACCCGCATCGATCAGATCAGCCGACAATTCGGCTGGGGCAATCGGCGCCGCATCGACCACCACATCTCTCGTTGGAAGCCCGGCATCTTCTTCGACACCAGCGTCGACCTCCGCGACCGCGACCGCTGTTACCGGAGCGACAGCCGCATCTTCCCAGCCGACTCGTCGGCTGATCTGATCCGCAACGTCGACCGTGGAAACATCTGCCGGCTTGAAACGGTTCTGCACGAACCACACGAGCCCGCCGGTGACGATCATCGCCGCGAGGAACACCGGCATGCGCGAACGAGGCTCGGGCGGCCGCGCCATCGCCTTCTGCGCCTCGAGCACCTTGCTCTTGTCGAAGATGGGCAACGCGCGCTGCGTCTCGGTCTGGTCCGTCACCACGGCCTGCTCGGCCGAGAGCGAGATCCACTCGGGTTCCTGGTCGACCTTCGCGGGCGGCATCGTCTGCCGCGTGATGGCCGTCTCTCCGTCTTTGGCGCTCAGCGCGCGGAGGTAGTTCTCGAACTCCGAGCGACCCGCGGGCTTCAACGCCGCGCGCTGCAACTTCTCGAGCGCGGTGAGCATGTCCTGCGCGGTCTGAAACCGGTCGTCGCGCTTCTTCTGCATCGCGAACGAGACGACCTTCGCGAGCTCTTCCGGCAGCTCGGGCTTCACCTTGTTGACCGGCGTCGCTTCCTGATTGCCGACCTGCATCAGCAGCTCGCGATCGCTCGGACCCGGGAACGGATGCGTGTCGGTCAGCAGCGCGTACAAGAGCGTGCCCACCGAGAAGAGATCGCTGCGCGCATCGAGCTGCTCGGCGCGCGTCTGCTCGGGCGACATGAAGGCCGGCTTGCCGCGAATCATTCCGCTCTGCGTCTGCAGCAAGCGGTCGCCACCCTGCGCGATGCCGAAGTCGGCGATCTTCACCTCGGCGTGCATCGAGACGAGCACGTTGTTCGGGCAGATGTCGCGATGCACCACGCCCAGCGGCTTTCCGTCTTTCGTGCGCGAGTGCGCGTAGGCGAGCCCGCGGCACACTTCGGCGGCGACGTAGACGGCGAGCTCGGGCGGCAGCGGGAAGTTCGCGTTGCGGCCTCGGCGCATCAGCTGCGCGAGCGTCCACCCGTCCACCAACTCCATCACGAGGAAATAGACGCCGTTCGCGTCACCGACGTCGAGCACCTCGACGAGGTTGCTGTGCCGCAGGCTCATCGCGAGGTTGGCCTCGTCGAGCAACATCGAGCGGAACTGTTCGTCGGCGTAGAGCGCGGGGCGAATGCGCTTGAGCACCACGTGGCGTTTGAAGCCCGCTGCGCCCGCCTGCTCCGCGAGGAACACCTCGGCCGAGCCGCCGTCGGCGATCTTTCGAATGGCTTTGTAGCGAGCGGCCTCGGCCATACGGTGCGCGCACTGTAGCGCTCGCCGCGCCGAGGCTCCCGATGATCCCGCACCTCAAAGAGACGCTGACGTTGAAACACGCGCGATCGATGCTCGACGCGCCGCGCTTTCTGCTCGACACCGCGCGACAGAGTGGTCCCGCGTTCAAGGTCGGAGTCGGCCCGGTCACGCTCACCGTCATCGCCGAGCCGACGATGTTGCAGCAGGTGCTGCAGAAGGACGCCAGGCACTGGGGCCGTGGCACCGCCGTCGATCCCATTCGCCCTTTGTTGGGAAACGGACTGCCGCTGTCAGATCCACCGCTGTGGCTCACGCAGCGCCGCACGATGCAGCCGTCGTTTCACAAGGCGCGCGGCCCGCAGTGGGTGCACGTGATGCGCGAGATGGCGGCGCGTTCACTCGATGCGTTGAAGCCCAACGAAGAAATTTCCACGAAGACGCTGATGATGCACATCGCGCGCGACATCATCGTGCGAGCGATGTTCTCGCAGTCGCTCGGAGACATTCGTCCCTTCGACGACGCGCTCGGAGAGGTCGAGGCGTACGTCAGCAACGCGCTCAATCCCGCGAAGTTGCCGCTGTGGGTGCCGACGCCCACGCACGTTCGCTTCAAGCGCTCGACCGTGTTTCTCCACGCGGAGATTCAGCGCGTCATCGAGGAGCGACGAAAGCTGGCGGAGCCGCCGGTCGATCTGTTGACGATGTTGATTCAAGCGACCGATCCCGAGACCGGCATCGGCATGTCGGATCAACAGCTGCGCGATGAAGTGATGAACATCTTCTTCGCCGGCCACGAGACGACCGCGAACTTGATGACCTGGGCGACGTACCTGCTCGCACAGAACCCGAGCGCGCTCGAGCGGCTGCACGCCGAAGTGAAGTCGGTGCTCGGCTCACGACTGCCGGAGCCCGAAGACCTTCCGAAGCTCACGTGGCTGGGCTGCGTGATTCGCGAGACGTTGAGGCTCTATCCACCGGCGTGGATGTTCGCGCGTCAGGCGCTGGAGTCGACCGAGCTCGACGGCATGAAGATGAACAAGGGCGACGTGGTGCTCGTGTTGCCGTGGATCACGCATCGGCTCGAGAAGAACTGGGCGAATCCCGACGCGTTCGATCCCTCACGCTTCGAAGCGCAGTCGTCCACCGACGCGGGTTCGTGGAAGTACACCTATCTCCCGTTCGGAGCGGGACCACACGTGTGCATCGGCAATCACTTCGCGTTGCTCGAAGCGACGGTGGTGCTGGCGATGCTCGCGCAGCGCGGACGACTCGAGCCCACGAAGCCGGAAGCGGTGAAGCCGAAGATGGGCGCGACGCTCTACGCCGACGGCGGTCTCCCCGCACGCCTCGTGGCGGGATGATCCTGATCAGCGCTTCAATCGACCGGCAACGTCAAAGCCGTTCACCGACGCCGAAACGCGAGTGACGCGCATCATCGACTTCTTGCCCTGCATCGTGACGAGCATGTCCGCGCCCACGGGCGGCTCCATCGACGCCGAGAACGAAATTCCGCTCGAAGACACGTCACGCGACGCGCCGGAGAACTCGACTCCACTCTCGACGTCGACGATTTCGACAGCGGCTTCGACCTGCGTGCGCTCAGCGTCTCGTTGTTCGTGCATACAGACACGTTACGGGCGCAACACGGCTGATCAATTTTTCGTCAAGGCTCACTCGCCCAGGTACGCCTTGCGGACCTCTTCACTCGCGAGGAGCGCCGAGCCGGTGCCTTCCATCGCGACCTCACCCGTCTCCAACACGTACGCCCACTGCGCGAGGCCAAGCGCGAGGTGCGCGTTCTGCTCGACGAGCAGAATCGACACGCCCTGCGCGTTCACGTCTTTCAAGATGCGGAAGATGATCTGCGTCACCTGCGGAGCGAGTCCCAGCGACGGCTCATCGAGCAGCAGCAACGTCGGCCGCGACATCAACGCGCGCGAGATGGCGAGCATCTGCTGCTCTCCACCCGACAACGTGCCCGCGGGCTGAGTGCGCCGCTCGAGCAGAATCGGAAAGAACCCGAAGCACTTCTGCAGGTCCGCCTCGATGCCCGCCTTGTCGCGACGCAGGTACGCGCCGAGATCGAGGTTCTCCTGCACCGTGAGATTCGGAAAGACGCCGCGGCCTTCCGGAGCGTGCGCCAATCCCTTCGGCACCAGCTCGTGCGACTTCTTGCCGGCGATCTTCTCTCCGCGCAGCGTGATGGTGCCGCCCGCCGGCTTCAGCATTCCCGAGACCGCGCGCAGCGTGCTCGTCTTGCCGGCTCCGTTGGCGCCGATGAGCGCGACGCACTCACCCTTCCCGACCGAGAGTGAGATGCCTTTGAGCGCCTTGATCGCGCCGTAGGTCACCTCGAGCTTCGCGACGTCGAGCAACGGCTCGCGTGCAGCGCGCGTTCCCAGAGCGTCAGGCATGCGCTGGCGCCTCCCCGAGGTACGCCTCGATCACCCTGGGGTCCGCGCGCACCGCCGACGGATCTCCGTTCGCGATCGTCTCGCCGTGATCGAGCACCGTCAGCTTCTCGCAGATGCCCATCACCAACTTCATGTCGTGCTCGATGACGAGAATCCCGAGCTCGAAGCGCGTCCGCAGCTCGCGGATCAGCACCATCAAATCGGCCTTCTCGCGCGTGTTCATGCCGGCGGCGGGCTCGTCGAGCAGCAACACCCGCGGCTTCGTGCCCAACGCGCGCGCGATCTCGAGGCGGCGCTGTTCTCCGTACGGCAGGTTCTTCGCGAGTTCGTCGACGCGGTGCGAGAGGCCCATCACGTCGAGCAACTCGCGCGCGCGCTTCTCGATGCCTTCTTCTTCGCGCAGAAAACCCGGAGTGCGCAGCAGCGCCCGCCACCAATCGCGGTAGTTGTCGATCGCGTCGAGGCCGGTGCCGAACAACCGATTCGGAAAACCCGAGCGCTTCAGCTTCTCGACGCGCTCGCGATCGAACAGCGGCTTGCGATCAGCCAGCACCGCGATGCGCACGTTGTCGAGCACACTCAGTTGTTTGAAGAGCCGGATGTTCTGAAACGTGCGCGCGAGGCCGAGCCGGTTGATCTGATGCGGGCGGCGGCCGTTCACCCTTTCTCCGCACACCAGCACGTCGCCCGCGGTCGGGAGATACACGCCCGTCAGCACGTTGAACGCGGTCGTCTTGCCCGCTCCGTTGGGACCAATGAGGCCCTGGAGATCGCCCTTGCGGATCTCGAGATCGAAATCAGCGAGCGCCTTCAAGCCACCGAAGGTGATCGACACCTTCTTCGCGTGGAGCAGCGGCTCGGCGCTCACGTCGCGGCACCCTTCTGCGGCTCGACCTTCTTCTTCGGCTTGAGCCAGTCCCACGCCTCGTGCGTGCCGAACAGACCTTGCGGCCGCGTGAGCATCATCAGCACCAGGAGCAGACCGAAGATCGGCTTGCGGAGCTGATCGATGCTCTGCGCGAGCGACTCGTTGTCGCCGCCGAACTTGATGAACACCGCGCGCATCGCATCAGGCAGCAGCGTGAGGAACACCGCCGCGACGACCGCTCCTGACGTCGAGCCGAGCCCGCCGGCGACGATGAACACCACGATCTCCATCGAGCGCACGAACGAGAAGCTGTCGCCCGGCGCGATGATGCTCTGGAAGTGCGCGAAGAGACCGCCCGCGACTCCGGCGAAGAAGCTCGAGACCACGAAGGCGCGCACTTTGTACGCGGTGGTGTCGACGCCCATCGCTTCGGCGGCCACTTCGTCTTCGCGAATCGCGACGAGGTTTCTTCCGTGCGGAGAGGTGAGCAGTCGGCGCGAGAAGAGGATGACGAGGAACACCGTGAACCACACCGCGAAGAGCGTGGTGTGTTGCGGCTTGCCCGAGAGGCCGAGCGCTCCGCCGAGCTTTGGCGTGTTGCGCACGATGACGAGGATGATCTCTCCGAAGCCGAGCGTGACGATGGCCAGGTAGTCACCGCGCAACCGCAAGCTCGGCAGACCGACCACGAAGCCGCAGGCCGCCGCGAGAATTCCGCCGACCGTCAACGAGATGATGAAGAAGAACTGGTGCTCGACGCCCGCCGGAAGAAAGCCGATGCGGTACTCGTTGAGCGCCATCGAGGTCACAGCCGACGAGAACGCGCCCACCGCCATGAAGCCCGCGTGACCGATGGAGAACTGGCCGGTCATGCCGTTGATGACGTTCAGGCTGACCGCGAGCACCACGTTCACGCCGACGACGAGCGCCAGGTACGTGAAGTACGGGCTGGTGGACGTGAGCCATTGCACGAGCGCGAGCACCGCGACGGCGATGACGACGGGAACGAGCGAGCGCAAGGCCGCGTGGCCTTACACTACGCTCCACCCATGCGCTACGTGATGAAGCAGGACCTGATCTCGTTCGGTGACGACTTCACCATCAAGGACGACGACGGCCGCGAGGTCTACACGGTCGATGGGAAGGCCTTCACGCTCCTGCGCGAGAAGTTGTCGTTCAAGGACGCGAGCGGGAAGGAATTGGCGTTCATTCGCGAGCGGCTCATCGCGATGACGGCGTCGTACGAGATTCTGCGAAACGACGAGGTCGCGGCGGTGGTGAAGAAGGATCTCATCAACGTGTTCCGCGTCGGCTTCACGGTCGATGTGCCAGGACCCGACGATCTCGAAGCGACCGGCTCGCTGCTCGACCACGAGTACACGTTCAAGCGCGGCAGCAAGACGGTCGCGACGGTGTCGAAGAAGTGGTTCCGCCTGACCGACACCTACGGCGTCGACATCGCGGACGGGGAAGATCCGGTGCTCATCCTCGCGAGCGCGGTGGTGATCGACATGATCTGCCACGCCGACAAGAAGAAGACGAAGAAGGTCGACCCGAAAGCCTGATCGATGAGCGCGAGGATCCCCTCTCCCGCCCCTGCGGTCGCCCCTGCGGGAGAGGGGAAGTATCTGGCGCTCCGCCTGACGGAACCGCAAGTCGGCCCCGCGCCGCTGTGGGAGCTGCTCTTCGAGCGCCAGACGATCGGTCGCGGAGCGCGCTGTACGATTCAGGTGAAACGCGATCGCATCGGCGGAATGCACGCGACGATCTTTCGCGATGAGCACACTGGCGAGTACTCCATCGAGCCCGACGCTGGCGCACCCGCGTCGTTCCTCAACTCCCAACGCTTCGGCAGGCGCACGCCGCTCAACGACGGCGACTCGCTCGTCCTCGGAGCGATCATCTTCAGAGTCTTCCGCGCACCCGAACTCAGCCCCGCGCAGCTCGACGAGGCCAGACGCGCGAAGTCGAGCGACGTGGTGTTCGCAGATTGGTTGGAATCAGTCGGACGCGTCGACGAAGCGGCGTGGCTCCGTGCGAGACGCGGCAAATCGAAGGAACTCGCGACGCTCGCGGCGAGACTGAGCACTGCGGAACGCGCGTTGTTGGCTCGCGCGCCGATTCAGCGCTGCGCGAAGCTGAACTGCCCGGGTGATTGGAGCCGCCTCGAGCTGACGGCGCAGGCTCGCGTCCGCACCTGCGCGGAATGCAGAGCGGTCGTTCCGTTCTGCACCCGCGCGCAAGAGGCGACGATCGACTTGAAGCCCTGCGTCATCGAGTGACGGCTTTAGAGCGCGCCCTTCTGGCTGAGCACCCACAACGTCGCAGCGACGTCAGCGGGACAATCGTACGTGCGCTGCGCGTCGCTCGCGGTGGCCCAGCTCGAGCCGCCCTTCTCGATCTTCCCGTTCTCGATGGTGGCCTGCGTGCTGCCGCCGATCTCGACGTACCACTTGCTGCCGCGCATCACGGCCTTGCCCTTCGTCGAGCCGCCCTTCTCGATGACGATCTCCGACGACGACTCCTTGTACGTGTACTGGGTCGAGCCGCCCTTCTCGACGCGACCGCTGTTGCACTTGAAGTCCGCGGCGGCGGCGGGAAGCGAGAGGAGCGCGGCAGCGACGATCAACTTGCGAAGCATGGGTGTTCTCCGTGATGCGAGTGGTTGGGACAACGGCGGCCTAACCCGCGAGCTCGGTGCGAAGTGCATCAATTCGCTGCCACTGAAGTGATCACTTCGACGGCGGAGCTGGCGTCAGCTCAGTCGTCGCGTCGCTGAAGGTGACGTGTTCCTCGGCGAGATCGACCACGAATGACGACGCCGTCAGCTTCGTCCCCGGTTGATCGAACACCAGCCCCGCATCCGACGACGCCATGCCCGCGGCACCCTGGTTGCGATCGAAGAACACGCGCTCGGTCACACCGCGCGAGCCGTTCTTGCCGAACATCGTCACGCCGCCGCTGCCTTCGAGCTGACCGCTCAAGAAGTTCCCGGTCACCGTCGGCGCACGCAGCAACGTGCCGTCGCGCACGATGGTCACTCCCGCATCGAGTGCGCGGAGATCTCCAGGCGTGCCGACGTCACGAAACGCGTCGAGCCGATCGGCCGTCGTCACCACGCGCAACGAGCCACCGGAGTACGAGCGCACCGTCACGCCCTGCAACGAGAGGTCAGCCTGCGAGGAATCGCGAACCGGCGGCGCCGGAGGCTTCGCGCATGAAACGGCGAGCGCCAGCAGCACATATATAGATGTATGGGTGCGCGGCACGGTGGGACTCCACCCTACCCGCGTTTCCCGGCAGCTGCTGACTGGTTTGGAGACCGATGCGTCGAGTGGTGCTCATCTTCGTGGCGATCGCGCTCGGCGTTCCCATCATCGCCGCGACGCTGCTGTGGAGACAGTCGCGCTCGCTGAGCAAGCCGCTCGTCGAAGACGCGAAGACGCTCGCGGCGCAGCGCTTCGAAGTGACGACCGCTCCGCAGACGGGGTCGGTGTTCGATTGCGTCGGCCCTGAAGCAGACGTCGCTCCCGACATCAGCCGCACGCTCGCGTGGAGCGACCCCGTCGTGCTCGACGTCGCGTTCGGTCGCGCACCAACGAGCGCGCTCAGCGACGTGCAACGCGCCGAGCTCGACGCCCACCGCGAGTGGATGCTCCGCGTCTTCGCGTGCGGAAAGCGCAACGCCATCATCTCCGCTCCCGGAATCGGGCCGTTCGCCGACTTCCGCCACGGCCGGCGTCAGTCGATGCCGCGTTTGATGGAAGGGCTCTCGTCGATCGCTCCGCTCACCTTCCGTCGAGAACTCGAGAACGGAAATGCCGACGGCGTGCTCGACCACTGCATCGATGGGCTGGTCGTCGTCGCCGGCTGGCTGCGCCTCGAGGGCTTCGAGTCGATGTTGCCCGTGCTCGGCCCGTCATCGCGGCTGCTCGCCGTCTGTCGAGAAGCGAAGGCGCGCGCCTCGCCAGAAGCGATCGCTCGCTTCAACGCGCGCGCGCCGGCGTTGATGACCATCGCTCCGTCGTACGCCGAGGTGATCTTCGTCGAGCGAACGCAGACGGCGCTCCGGCTCTTCGGAGCGTGGATCCCCGACGACCTCGACGCCGAACTTCCCGCCGACGCGCGCATCGGCACGCGCACGCAACGCGAGTCGAAGTGGGCGCGCGGCTTCAAGGCGACGCTCGCGCTGCGGCTCTATTGGAAGCGCTTCGATGCCGGCATGCGCGAGCTGCAGAGCGCGTGTGTGTTGGCGCCTGCTCCGCGAGATGCGGCGATCGTCGTCGCGCAGAAACACCTCGAAGCGCCGTTCTTGAAGCAGTTCTTCGCCGCCGATCCGGTCGATCTCAAATACGAGATGTATTCCGGTTACGTCGACAATCTCGGCGCCGGCCTGGCTGACCTCGCGCGCTAGAAGTTCAGCGAGATCCCGAGGGTCGAGCTCGGCATGACGATGGAATCTTCAGCGCGCCCGTGCACGTCGAGCCCAAACGAGAGCAAGAACGCAACGCGATTCGACAGCGGGAGTTCGGCCGTTCCACGCACCACGACGTTGTGGCCAAGCAGCGCCTCGCCCTGCGTCGAGATCGCCAGCCAGTACCGCACCTCGAGTGAGAAGCGCGCCGCGCGAGGGTGGTGCGAGCCCTGGTACGACGCGAGAATTCCGGGGCTGACGTTGATGTTGCGATGACCCGTGAGCCAGCGCGCGCCACGCTCTTCCTCTTGCGGAGTCTGAGTGAAGAACGCGCCTCCGCCGAAGACCGAGAGCATCAATCGGAATCCCGCTGCCTCGAACAGCTCGACCCGAAGCTGCCCGAGGAGCTCGTGCGAGAGGAAGTAGTAGGTCGAGTAGCCAACGCTGAGGTCGAAGCGATCGCTCAGGCCGAGCCCGATCCGCAGATCGATCATCGGGAATCCGAGCGTGACGTGCCCTCCGACGCGCAGATGTCCGAGCGCACGACCGCCGAGCAGCGACGTCGCCTGCAGTTCCGGCTTCGGAGGAGCGGGCTGATTGGGAAGCGGCGGCGGTGGCGGCCCTGGATTCGGAGCAGCAGCCTGCCCAGGAACTGGAGGCGGCGATGGCTCGGCGCCCGTGGGCTCGCTCGCCATCTGCTCTCGCTGCCAATCGGTCTGCGCGCCGGCGTCTGAGCCTTCCGACGCGTGCGCGACGCCCGCGATCACCGCGATGATCGCCAGCCAACGCGTCACGGCGCGATGCCTCGACGCGACGAGAGATACACCGCGAAGCTCCCGAGCCAGTGACCGCCTTCGTAGTGCTCACCGGTGACCGCCTCGAGTCCCGAGTTGCGATGTGCCAGGGCCACGGCTGACCAGCTCGTCTTGCGCGGATCTTTCTCGGGCAACGCCGACACGATTCCTTCGAGCATCCAGGCGCGCGACAAGTTGAGTCCATCGAGGTGCGCGAGCTTGGGATCCGAGCGATCGGTCACCACTTCCGGAGCGAGCTTCAACTCGCCCGGCAGAAACGAGTTCAGCCACGTCGCGAACGCGTCGCGCGTCTTCACCCGTCGCATCAAGTCGGCCTCGGCGAGACACGGAGACAAGAAGTCCTGGCCGTTCGGCTCCCAGCTCAACGGACACGCCTTGTCATTCTCGTACCAGACGCCGACACGCTCGATGATCAACGCCTCGAACTTCGCGTCACTCGCGCGTCGCGCCCAATCGATCATCAACCCGAGCGCGAACGCCGTTTGATCATGTTCACCGATGCGGATCGGCTTGCTCAGCCTCGGCAGCCACGTGCTGAGCCGCGCGACCGCCGCGCTCTCGAGCGGAGCCAACGCCGCCGCCCACTTCTTCGCGTCGGGATCGTCCCACTCACGCAGCTCCGTCGCGAGCTGCAGGAGCCACGCGAGCCCATACGGCCGCTCGAACGACACGCGACCGGTTCCATTGAAGTACGCGAGCTCGGCCGCGAGGTTCTTCGCCGTCAGCGAACGTGCGAGCGCCTTGCGTGCATCAGCGGCGAACGGCGCGTTGGGGAACGTGCGCGCGAGGCGAGCGAGCAACCAGTGCCCGTGCACCGAGGAATGCCAGTCGTAGCAACCGAAGAACGCCGGAGTGAGCACGTGCGGCGCCTTCACATCGCGCGCATCGCTGAGCACGTGAGCGATCTTGTTCGGGTACTCCTTCGCCACGCACGCGAGCGCCAACCGAGCGAAGCGATCAAAGGCCCCTGGGCCGACGGCGCTCGGTGGCGAAACTGCGGCCGCGTCGAATTCGCCCGGCGCGGCCGCGAACAGCACTGAGACGAGCAACATCACGGAGCGTTGTTCAGCCCCATCACGTCGCGCACGCCGTGACCCTTGTAGTCCTTCGAGAAGTCGACGACGGCCTTCCACGTATCCGCGAGCGCCCGCTTTTCGGTCGGAGAGATGTTGCCCGAGTCGTTCTTGTCACCCTTCGCGACACCGGCCATCGCGTCGGCGAGCGCCTTGTTGAGCTGCGCGATCGACGGCGACTGCACGTCGAAGCGCTTCTGCGCGTACGCGTAGACCTTCTTGAGCGCACCATCGAGCGACGCGCCGTCGCCCCACGAGTCGACGAAGTCCTTCAGCTCGGTCTTCGAGACACGCGCGTTCGCGTTGCCCTCGGAGTCGATCTTCTTCATCAGCGCGGACAACAGCTTCACGCCAGCGCGCACATCGGTGAGCTTCGTTCCCTGAACGGGCATGGGTTCTTCTCCTTGAGGGTTGGAACTACGGGGTTGAGAAACAAGCGACGAATCGCTGCAACGCTTCGAGGTCACCTTCCACTGCGAGCCGCTTCTTGCGGAACGCCTTCTCGACGTCGAGCGTGCCGTCGACGAACCAGCTGAGCGCTTCGGGAATGATCCCGATGGTGAAGATCGGAAACGCGGTGTTGCCAGGGCGAATCATCACGTGCCCACCGAGTGAGGTGACGTGCCACCAGGGTGGCTTCGCGCCGCGAACGTAGAAGGCGACGTCGCCTCCGACCTTCGCGAATTCGGGGCCCGAGCCAAGCAACACTTCCTGCATGCGCGCGAACGATTCTTCGACCGTTCGCAACTGCTCTGGAGGCGGCGCGTCGGGCATCAAGACGTGCCGACACTGGCACGCGGTGCAGTCGTGGAAAAGGTGAATAGAGTCACGCGCGCGTGTCGAAGCCGATGATCAGCGCAGTCATCTGCGTGCGTGATGGAGCGCGCTGGCTCACCGAAGCGATCGCGTCCGTGCTGCGGCACGAAGGGCCTCCGCTCGAGGTGCTGATCATCGATGACGGCTCGCGTGACGAGACGCCCGCGATTCTTCGGGGTTTGTCTGATCAACGCGTGCGCGTGCTGATCAACGAGACGCCGCTCGGGCCGTTCGCGTCTGCCAATCGCGGACTCGAGGCGGCGCGCGGAGCCTTCATCGCGAGGCTCGATGCCGACGATCGCTGCGCGCCGGGGCGCTTCTCGCGGCAATTGGCCGAGTTCGAGCGAAGGCCGTCGCTGTCGTTGCTCGGCACGGGCTGCACGCGCATCGACGCGAACGGGGCGACGCTCGGTGTTCAGCGCGTGCCGCGAGGAGCCGAGCTGTTCTTGCGTGCTGCGCTGGAACCGCCGTTCGTGCACAGCAGCGTGATGTGGCGTGCGTCTGCGGGCCTTCGCTACGCGCCGGAGTTGAGCATCGGTGGCGACTTCGAGCTCTGGTCGCGCGCGCTGTGTTCGCTCGAGGCGGACAATCTCGATGAGCCGTTGGTCGACTACCGCGAGTGGCAGGGAAGTCTGAGCGCACGGAGACGTGATGCGCAGACGGCGATGCACGATGCGTCGTCGTGGCGATTCGTGAGCACGCGGTGGCCACAGTTGGCTGCGCGTCTTCCGGAACATCGAGCCCTGCGTCGTTGGGCGGCGGGTGAACAGTCAGCGCCGGACTCGTTCATCGCCGAATTGCTCGCTGCGAGCGGAGGCAGCCGCTCAACGCTCGAAGCCCCGCTCGGAACGTTCGGGCAACCTCGCATCGCGCAGCGGTGAGAGTTGATGCACTTCCCCTCTCCCTCGGGGAGAGGGTCAGGGTGAGGGAGCAGATCCTCAGCTAAGACGCCCCGCGATGGCCGCACGCCGAGGCGCGAAGATCGATCTGCTCCCCGTCATCGCGATCGGAGCGACGGGAGAAGTTCGCCGCGACGGTCGCCGCGCGATCAAGTTCGCACACGCCGATCCCGAAGCGCGAAAGCGCCTGAAACACGAAGCCCAGACACACGCGCTCCTCGAGCGCGCAGGCTTCCCGGTTCCTCGCCTGCTCGCGTCATCACCCCGCACCCTGACCCGCGAGTGGATCGACGGCCGCGCACTGACCGCCAAGCTCAGCGCGCGAATCGAAGCCCAGGTCTTCGCGCTGCGCATCCGCCTCCTCGACTTCGAAGCCACGAACGGACTTCGCTTCGACTTCTCGCCGTCCAACCTGCTGCACACCAGGCGCGGAATCGTCCTCCTCGACGGCGGAGTCCGCATCGCGGCGCCGCGATTCACATCCCGAACGTTGAGCGGATTTCGTCGCGAGTGGCGCGCATGGTTCCGAAATCCACCGCGCGCGCGCCTCGTTCCTCCGCGTCTTCCGCCGAGCGGCAAATTCCACGTCGAGACTCCAGTCGGTGTCGATCGCCGAGCGCGCCTCGCGTGGCTCAATGAGCCGCTCATCAAGAGACTCGGCCTCTCACACTGGCCACGCGAACTCTTCCTCGAGCTCGCGCACTGGAGCACCGACGCCAGCCCGACCACCACGCGCCCATCCACCCGCTACACCGACGGCGTCGGAATGGATCTCGAGCGTGGCCCGCGCGGAGACGGCCGCGTCATCCAGCTCGGAGAACTCGACACGCGCCAAGGCCGCCGTCACCTCTCCGCGAAGGGAATCGGAGCGACGCCGCTCGCCTGGAAGGGACGCGCCTTTCACGAAGACGGGCGCGTGTCCTTTCCGCGCACGCTCTGGGAAGTCACCGTCGCCGACGAGCTCGCGCGCCTCGGCTTCGACACGCCCGAATACCTGTGCGTCGCGACCAGCAGCGCGACCACCGTCGACAACACGAAGAAGAAATGGCCCGCCGCCGTCGGAGTTCGCATCGCGAGCAGCGCCTGGCGGCTCGGACACCTGCGCCGCTTCCCCGAGCTCGCGAGCGTGCTGAGACTCGACTCACGGCGAGCGCTGAACACCTTCTGCGACAACCTCGGCCACGACATCGGTCGCGCCGACGCGCTGCAGATCCACTGCTTCAACGCCACGCCCGGCAACGTGCGGCTCGACGGACATCTCATCGACTACTCGACGGTGCGCTTCATGCGGCACCACCTGCCCCACTTCCGATTTCTCGAAGGCGCATGGACCATCAACCGCACGCGCGCGGTGTGGAGCCAGCAAGCGATGCTCTTCGCCGAATTGCTCGGAGCATCTCGGAAACGCGCGCTGCACCGCTTTCTGCGCGCGTATCACCGCGGCGTCTTCGCCGGCCTCGCGCAGATCTTTGGACTCGACCCGCGCCATTTCGACGAACGCTTCACCAGGCTCACGCTCGAGCTGCGGGCCTTGCGAGGCGACGATGAGATTCGCTTCGAGTTCTTCGATCAACGCGTTCCCGGGCCGCGCTTCGATCTCTTCGGCAAAGCGCCGGAGCTGATGCGCGCGCTGCAACGCAACCACGCCGCGCCGTGGAAGATCCTCGTCCGTGGTCGTGCGGGCGACGACGACATCGAACTCGCCACCAGATGGATCGACGCGTTGAAGAGGCTGCGCACCACGCGCCCGGCGCGCCGATGGAACGAGCTCATTCGTCCGTTCCTCGAACCCGAGAAGCTGGCGTCACTCCTCTACGGCCGCACCAAGCCGCGCTCGCTCGAAGCCTGGAAGTCGAAGATCGCGAACGCCGCCCTGCCCGAAGGCCACTACACGTACGCGCGCGCCCGCGAGCTCGCCCTCGAACGCGGCCACCTCGAGCTCGACACGCTCGGCGGTAGACGCGAAGTCGTGGTCGGACTCACGCAGGTAATCAGTGTCAACATCGCCCGCGCCCTGCGCCGAACGCTCGGAAAGCGACTCGTCGGAGTCGTCGTGCACGGCTCGCGCGTCATCGATCGCCGCGAGCTCAAACGACGCGAACCGAAGCTCTTCACCGAAGGCGACTTGCGCAACCGCGGTCGTGACGGTGTGCGCGAGTTCGGCCCGTCGCGCGAGTGCTCGTCCGACCTCGACCTGAAGATCTTCATCCGCGGCAAGACGAACGAGGCGCTCGAGCGCCGCGTGTCGAAGGCGCTACAGAGCGTCGGAGCATGGTTTCCGCTGGGAGGAACACCACGCCAACGGCTGATCCCCTCGAGACACGGCGACGTCACGCGCGCGTTCCGCGCATGGAACGGCGAGCCCCGCTTCCGCGAGCTGGGC
>JAEUJS010000032.1 GCA_016792935.1 Archangium sp.
GAGGGGCCTCGCCCGGCGCGAGCCCGGGCTCGAAGTCGAGCACCGGGTCGATGACCACCGCGTCCTGGCCCTCGGACACGACGTAGGTGAGCGTCGAGGTTCGCGAATCGTAGAAGGGTTCGACGTGCATGGGTCACCAGGCGGTCATGGGGCCGATGTCGCGCACCTCGTAGCCGGCGCGGCGAAGAATCGCGCACGCGGCCGCGCTGCGACCGCCACTGCGGCAGTACACGACGATGGGGCGGGTGGTGGGCCCGCACTCGTGCACGCGTTCGGCGAGCACCTGCACGGGAATGTTGAGCGCGCGGGGAACGTGCTCGCAGGCGAACTCCTCGGGCGTGCGCACGTCGAGGAGCAGGGCGCCGTGTTCGACGAGCTGACGGTGGTGAAGCTGCGTGGTCATGCAGGACTCCTGGTGAAGCGGTTTGAGGTTGGAGCCACGAGCGGCAAAACCGATTCGCGCCCTCAGCCCAGCGCGCGGATGACGAAGACCGAGCTGGTGGCGACCACCACCCACAGCACCACGCCGAGCACCACGGGCTTGAGCCCCGTCTGGCGCAGTGACTCGCGAGACACGCCGGCGCCGACGAGGAACAACGTCAACACCAGGACCTGTCTCGCCACGGTCGCGACCACCTTCCCCGCGTCGTGCAACGCCGGCACCCACGTCACCAGCGCCGCCATGGCGACGAAGCCGAGAATGAACCACGGCCGCTTCGCCTTCGCGGCGGGCGCGCCGGGTGCGGCGTCTCGTTTCCAGAAGCGCGCGAGCACCAGCGTGAGCGGGATGATCCACAGCGCGCGCGCGAGCTTCACGGTGGTGGCCAGCGAGAGCGCCTCTTCTCCGTACTGCAGCGCGGCGCCCACCACCGAGCTGGTGTCATGAATGGCCAGCGCCGCCCAGTGGCCGAACTGCGTCTGCGAGAGTGAGAGCAGGTGCCCCAGCGGTGGAAAGACGAAGAGCGCGATGGCGTTGAGCAGGAACACCACCGCCAGCGCCACGCTCGTCTGGTGGCTCTTCGCGCCGATGGCGGGAGCTGCCGCGGCGATGGCGCTGCCTCCGCAGATGGCGGTGCCGACGCCGATGAGCAACGAGGTGGTTGCCTCGGTCTTCAGCAACCGGGTCAACACGAAGGTGAGCGCCAGCGTGAGGGTGAGGCCGATGGCCGTCTCGAGGGCCCCGCTCGCTCCGGCGCGCAGCACCGTCGAGAGGTTCATCGCCGCGCCCAGGCCCACCACCGAGAGCTGGAGCAGCCAGGTCTGCGCCGTCTTCTGCTGCGCGGGAAACGGCGCGCCGACGGTCAGGCCGAAGACCAGGCCCGCGACGAGCGCGACCGGCGCGGTGATGACCGGGATGAGCGTCGCGGCCGCGAGGCCGAGGAACACGACCTTCTTCCACATCGATGGGGCTGGACCCTGCACGCGTGGTGAGAGTCCAGCAAGCGCCTCAACGATTCGCGCTGGCCGCCAGCGCAGTTAAGTTCGCACCCGCATGAAGATGATCGTCGCCATCATCCGGCCGGAGCGGCTGGAGTCCGTCGAAGAAGCGCTCAAGAAGGTCCTCGACGAGGGAGACCACTACCGCATCACGGTCGACACCGTCGAAGGCCACGGCCGCCAGGAAGGTGAAGTCGAGCTCTTCCGCGGTCAGGCCGTACGCGCCGGGAAGGTGCAGAAGACGCGCGTCACGGTGTGCGTGAACGAGGGCTACGTCGAGAAGACCATCGACGCGATTCTGGCCGGCGCGCGCAGCGAAAATGGTGGAGCCGTCGGCGACGGGAAAATCTTCGTCATGCCGCTCGAAGAAGTGGTGCGCATTCGCACCGGCGAGCGCGGCAGCAAGGCCATCTGATGGTGCTGCACCACGACGTTCTCGCAGACGCAGCGCCCGGCGCGCGCGTGCTGGTGATGCTCCACGGCATTCTGGGGCAGGGGAACAACCTGCGCGGCATCGCGCGCGCCTTCGTCTCGACCGGTGGATGGACGGCGGTGCTGATGGATCTCCGCGCACACGGCCAATCGCAAGGAGCGCCCGGCAACGCAGACACCGTCGCGAATTGTGCGCGTGACGTCGAAGAGACGCTGCGCTCGCTCGGCCTCGAGGCGGACTCCATCGTCGGTCACTCGTACGGCGGCAAAGTGGCGCTGGCGACGAACACCAGCGCGCGGCACATCATGACGCTCGACTCGGCGCCCGGCGCTCGCCCCGACGCGCGCGGCAGCGAGAGCACCGAGGAAGTGATTCTCATGCTCCATCGCTTGAAGGGGCCGTGGCCCACGCGCGATGCGTTCGTCGACGAGGTGATGGCCGCGGGGCAGCCGAAGCACCTCGCGCAGTGGCTGGCGATGAACGTCGAGCGCCGTGACGACGGAGCGTTTCATTCGCGCTTCGACATGAAGCGCATCGACGCGCTGATTCTCGACTACTTGAACGTCGATCTCTGGTCCGCGGTGGAGCGCAAAGATCGCCTCACCCACCTCGTCGTCGCCGAGCGGTCCCGCGTCTACGACCACGACGATCGCGTGCGCGCCCAGACGCTCGAGACGACCGGAGCGAACACCACGCTCGACCTGCTCGAAGGCACGCACTGGATTCACGTCGACAATCCGAACGGAGTCGTCGACGTGATGCGCCGCCGCCTGACCTGACGAAGCGCCGCTATCGCACCACGGCGTTGTTCCTCTCGCGCCACACGGCCTCGGCGGTCGGCATGGGGCTCCGGCGTGCCGACAGCGAGTTGCGCAGCGAGAGCGAGCGGAAGTCGGTCACCATCGCCAACACGCGGTTGAGCACCAGCGCTGCGATGCCGTAGCCGATGAAGAGTGCCGGGCTCGAGACGCTCGCGGGAATGAGGCTCGCGAGCGCGAACATCTCGGCACCGAGCAGGTCGAACACGATGCGACCGATGAGCTCGAGTGCGAACGGGTTCCCCGAGAGCGCGGGGACCGTGACGTCATTGCCTCCGAGGTAGAGCAAGCCGGCTGCGGGGAGCAGCGCGTCGAGCGCCAACGTCAGTGCCGTCGAGCGTGGTGCCAGCACCTCGCCTTCCGTGTGGAGCAGTTCCTGACGCGTCAGCGCAGCGAAGAGCGGCGCCGCGGCCATCGACGCGCGGTCTCCAGCGAGCGTGAGCTTGCCTTCGGTGAGCGTGACTTCCAGCGGACCGCGCGGAGCGTCGATGAGCTTGAAGTGCCCGCTCGCTGATGCGCTCAGCGTCCATCCCAACTTCGCGGCCGCGTCTTCGGTGGCGACGCGCAGCGCGGTTGGCTCTGCGGCGTCGAAAGCGAACTGTTGCGTCGTGTGGAGACAACCGCTCATCAACAACGACACCAACAACACCGCGGAGCGTGTGGGCACGGCGACCACAGACGGCGGACCCGCGCTTGAATTCAGCCGCTAGAGGAGCGGGTCTTTCTTCTGTCCCGCACGCACCGCCGTTCGCGCGAGCCACGCGGCGAAGCCGACCCCGAACGCGATCCAGCCCGGGAGCCCGGTGTTGAACTGCCACAACGTCGCGGCGAGGAACGCTGACGCGGTCGGCACCGCGAGAAAGAGCGTTCCATCGAGCGCGCCTTCGCGATCTTTCGGCCGCCGGCGCACGAGGAGGAAGCCCAGCGTGGCGACGGTCGCTCCGGTCACTGGAAACGCGAGCACTGAGAGCGCCACGTCGAGCACGCCGTCGCGCCACATCACCAATTCCTGCACCACGTCGAGGAAGGTGAGCTTCTTCTCGCTGGGATTCTTCGCGGCCTCGAGCGCGATGAGCGAGCGTGCCTCTTCAGCGGACACCTGCAGCTCCGGCTTCTTCTCCTTCTTC
>JAEUJS010000060.1 GCA_016792935.1 Archangium sp.
ACTGGGAACAGGAGTTCGCGATGCCCCTGAAGCGCGGCGTCGACTCGTTCCGCGCCGTCGTCGAGGCCTGGTACGCGGGCGGCTTCCAGAAGGTGATCTTCCACCCCAAGCCCTCGGCCGACATCCGCCGGATGATCTGCGCGATCCTCGCGGGCTACGCGTGGGATCAGAACAACCCGTACGTCGCCGACCCCAAGCGCCGGCTCGCCGTGCTGGAGCAGGTGTGCGACGCGGCCTGATCATCCTCCTCTGCGCGCTCAGTGCGTGCGTCACCACGCCGAAGCCGAAGCCGGACGGTGATGATCTGCTGCTCAAGCTGAGCCCGAAGTCGCTCGGCCGCGAGCTGCAGCTCGCGCAGCGCATCACGGTCGTTCGTGGCAGCGAGAAGAAGCAGACCTTCGACGCGCAGCTCGAGGTGGACGCAGCCGAGGTGCGCATCGCCGCCGTGGCGCTCGGGCAGACCATCGCGTCGCTGAAGTGGAATGGCGAGAAGCTCCAGAAACAGGTCAGCACGCACGTGCCCGACGCCATCAGCGCGGATCGGATCTTGAGCGACGTGCAACTGGCATGGTGGCCGGCCGACGCGATTCGCGCGGCGCTCCCCGGCGGCTATGCGCTCGACGAGGCCAACGCGCAGCGCACGCTCACGCGGAACGGGGAAGGGCTGGCGCGCATCGAGTACCAGGGCAGCGCTCCGGCGTGGGCGCACGTGAAGTTGGCGCACTTGAAGTACGGCTACGAGCTCGACATCGAATCGGTGGATCTGTCGGCACAATCAGAGCCCCCCGGGGCGACGACGTTGGGTGGGAAATGAACTTCTTCCTCAACCAGCTCGGCCTCACCTGCGCGCTCGGCACCGGGAAAGACGAGGTGCGCAGCGCGCTCTTCGCGCCAAAGCCCCCTGGGGCGACGGCGTTGGGTGGCGAAACGTCGAACGGCGTCGCGACCACCGACTTCTTCGCGCCCGACCGTCCGCTCGCGCTCGGGAGAATCAACGCGCAGCTGCCGTCGCTCGAGCACCATCCCGTTCAGCTCCGCAGTCGCAACAACGCGCTGCTGCTCCTCGCGCTCTTCCAGATCCGCACCGCCGTCGAAGCGGCCATCAACGAGTACGGCCCTTCGCGCATCGGAGTGATCCTCGGCACCAGCACCAGCGGCATCGGAGAAGGCGAGCTCGCGATCGACGCGTACGTGAAGACCGCCACCGTTCCGAGCGCGTACCACTACGCCCAGCAGGAACTCGGCTCTCCGGCGATCTTCCTCGCGCGCGAGTTGAAGCTCAGCGGGCCCACCACGGTCATCTCCACCGCGTGCAGCTCGAGCGCGAAGGCGATGGCTTCCGCGGCGCGTTGGCTGAACGCCGGCCTCATCGACGCGGCCATCGTCGGTGGTGGCGATTCGTTGTGCCGCTTCACCATCGCGGGCTTTTCCTGTCTCGACTCGGTCAGCACCGAGCGCTGCAACCCGATGAGCAAGAACCGCAAGGGCATCAACATCGGAGAGGCCGCCGCGCTCTTCCTGATGACGCGCGAAAGCGCTGCGGTCCGTGTCGCAGGGTGGGGTGAGACCAGCGACGCGCACCACATGTCGGCTCCCGAGCCGAGCGGTCGCGGAGCGGCCGACGCGATGTCGCAAGCACTCACGCGTGCGCAACTGAAGCCCAGCGAGGTCGGCTACGTGAACCTCCACGGCACCGCCACGCCGCACAACGACGCGATGGAAAGCAAAGCCGTCGACACCGTGCTCGGTCGTGAAGTGCCCGTGAGCTCGACCAAGCCGCTCACCGGCCACACGCTCGGAGCCGCCGGTGCACTCGAAGCCGCGCTGAGCTGGCTCACGTTGACCGACGAGCTGCACCGTCTGCCGCCGCACTGGTTCGATGGCGAGCGCGATCCCGAACTGCCTCCGATTCCACTCGTTGCCGCCGGGCAGGTCTCGAACGTGCGCGCGATTTTGAGCAACTCGTTTGCGTTCGGCGGCAGCAACGCCTCGCTCGCTCTGGTGCGCGAATGAGCCTGCGTCCCGTCACCGAAGTCGTCCCGCATCGCGACGGCATGTTGCTCATCGACGAGCTGCTCAACGAGAGCGTCGAAGAGGTGCAGTGCGCGGTGACGGTTCGCTCCACGCACCTCTTCCTGCAGCCTGAAGGTCTGCCCGCGTGGGTCGGCGTCGAGTTGATGGCGCAGACCGTCGCCGCGTGGGCTGGCCTGCGCAGACTCGAGCGCAAGGAGCAGGTGCAGCTGGGTTTCCTGCTCGGCACGCGCAAGT
>JAEUJS010000073.1 GCA_016792935.1 Archangium sp.
AGAACCACAAGCGGTCCTTCAAGATGGGGCCACCGACTTCGGCGCCGAAGTCGACGGTGTTCCAGAGGCGACCCTGGCCCTGAACCACGGACGTGCGGTTCACGATGGGCTGCGAGACGCCCGTGAGGAGACCCGGCGTCCAGTTGCCCCACACGGAGCCGTGGAACTCGTTGGAGCCCGACTTGGTGGTGACGTTGATCACGCCACCGGTCGCGCGGCCGTACTCGGCCTGGTAGCCGCCGGTGATGACGTTCGCCTCTTCGACGAACTCGAGCGGGAACTGCGCGCCGTTGGTGCCGAAGGCCGGGTCGGACACCGACACGCCGTCGACGAGGTAGAGGTTCTCAGGCGACTGCGCGCCGGAGAAGCCGTAGCCGTAGTCGTCGGCGATGACCTGCGGCGCGACGGCGGCGAGCGACTCGAACGAACGAACGCCCGAGCCGTTGGGCTGCACGAAGGCGATGTTGTTGATGAAGTCCTTGCCGACGTTGATGCCGGTGGCCGTCGAGCCGACGTCGACCGTGGGCGGCTTGCCGACGACGACGACCGTGTCACCCTGCACCGCCTCAGGCTGGAGCTGGATGTTGACGCGGACCGTGCGGTCGGTGCGCACGTTGATGTCGGTGCGCGAGTACGGCTTGAACGATTCCTTCTCGAGCTTCAGCGTGAAGACGCCCGGAGGCAGCTGCGGGATGCGGTACAGACCGGCCGCATCGGTAACGACGACTTCTTCACCCTGAAGGGCAGGAGAGGTCGCGGTGATCACCACATCGGGAACGGGCTTGCCGGTGGCGGCGTCAGTCACGGTGCCCGTGATGACGGCCGAACCCTGCGCAAGCGCCAGGGAAGAAACGAACGCGCACGCGAGGAGCGCGGTTCGGAACAACGAGGTTGTGGGACGCAAGTGACCCTCCAGGAATTGGAACCGAATTGCGGCGCGCACCTAGCCACGCGGTCACAGCACTGTCAACGCATCTCGATATTGGTGACGCAGTTTTGTTATGAGGCCGCAACAACATGTTCGCTTCCGTCCTGAACCAGAGCGACGTTCCCAAGAGCAAGTTTGGCGTGGGCACGATCATTTCAATCGGCGTGCACGTCGCGCTGGTCGCACTCGTCGTGTGGTTCAGCACGCGTCCGCCCCCGGTGGAAGAAGACCTGAGCGAGGTGAAGTTCTTCGCGGCTGTTCCGCCGCCGCCTCCTCCGCCGCCGCCTCCTCCCGCGTCGAGCACGCCGAAGACCGAGAAGAAGGTCGAGAAGAAGGTCGTCAAGAAAGACGTGTTGGTGCAGCCGAAGGAAATTCCGGTCGAGAAGCCGCCCGAGGCCGAGCCGCAGGCCGAAGAGCCGTCGAGCGAGCCTGATCCAGCGGGACAAGAAGGTGGTGTGGAAGGCGGCGTGGAAGGTGGTGTCGCCGGCGGAGTGGTCGGCGGGGTCGTCGGCGGAGTCGTGGGCGGCACGCTGGGAACCGACGTCGTCTCGTTCGGCGAAGGCATGACGCGCCCGGAAGTCGATCGCGCGGTGCTGGTCGACGATCTCTACACGCGTGAAGCGCGCGAGGCACACGTCGAGGGCATGATGATCGTGAAGTGCGAGGTGTTGGCCGAGGGCACGATTCGAAACTGCCGCGTCTTGAAGCCGCTCCCGCATTTGTCGGAGGCGGTGGTGGCGCGCCTGCACTCGATGAAGGCGAAGCCCGGCACGTTCCAGGGCAAGACCATCAGCATCGACTACGTCTTCAACTTCAAGTTCCAGATGCCGCGCTGATTGTGGCGATTGTGGACCTTCGCCACTGATCAAGCTGATCAGCCTGTTGCGTTCGGCCCCACCAAAACATTTGGCCGTCTCTCATCCTCCGCACTAGGAAGCGCCGCCCATGGACTTCTCACTTGGTCACTTGTGGTCGCAGATGGGGTTGTTCGCCAAGCTCGTCGTGATCACGATGGGCTTGATGTCGCTCGCCTCGCTGCTCGTGATGTTCGAGCGCATCGTGGTCTTCATGCGCAGCTCCGGTGAATCGGTGCGCTTCGCCGAGAAGATGGCGAAGGTGCTCGCCGGCGGAGACGTGAACGCCGCGGTCGGCGCGGGCCTCAACAAAGACGTCGGCCATCTCGGCCGCACCATCAACGCGGGCTTGAACGCGTTCAAGACGGCGCCCGCGGCGAACAAGGACGTGGCGGTCGAGTCGGTCGCCCGCGCGCTCGAGCGTCAGGCTGCGCGCGAGGTGCAGAGCTTCAAGCGCGGCCTCGGCGTGCTCGCCACGGTGGGCTCGACGGCGCCGTTCGTCGGGCTGCTCGGCACCACGATGGGCATCGTGAACTCCTTCCAGCAGATGGCGAACTCCGGCTCGGGTGGTCTGGGCACGGTGTCGGCCGGTATCGCCGAGGCGCTCATCACCACCGCCTTCGGTCTGCTCGTGGCGATTCCCGCCGTGATGGCGTTCAACTTCTTGCAGGGCTGGGTCGATGCGCGCTCGGTGGATCTGAGCGAGTCGAGCAACGAGTTCCTCGACGTCGTCACCAAGCACTTCGCGAAGTGAGCTGCTGAAGTCCTGGGAGACGCGCGATGGGAATGAACGTCGGCAGCAAGGGTGGCGTCAAAGCCGAGATCAACGTCACCCCCATGGTCGACGTGGTGCTGGTGCTGTTGATCATCTTCATGGTGATCACGCCCATGCTCCAGCGCGGTAAAGACGTGCAGCTGCCCAAGGCGATGAAGGTCGATGACGAGAAGAAAGGTGGGGCCGACCCCATCGTGGTCTCGGTCACGGTCGACAAGCGCATCTACATCGAGAGCGACGCGTACGACGACGAGGGCTTCCAGACCGAGCTGCAGAAGAAGCTCATCAGCAAGCCGGGCGCGCGCATTCTCTTGAAGGGTGATTCTTCGCTGGTGTTCGACGACGTGCGACGGGTGATGAACCTGTCGCGCAAGGCGGGCGCGAAGTCGATCGCGCTCGGCGTCGAAGAGGTGAAGAAGTGAAGCGCCAGGGCGTGGTGACGACGAACAGCAGTACCGTTCGGCGGCGCGCACGACCGCCAGCGCGGAACGCGAGGGGGCAGTAATGGCCTTCGGAAAGAAGAAGCGGAAGAAGATCTCGGTGCAGCCGCAGGGCGGGCTGAATTCCGACATCAACATCACGCCGATGGTCGACGTCGTGCTGGTGCTCCTCATCATCTTCATGGTCGTGACACCTCTTCTCGAGAAGGACATCGAGGTGAAGGTGCCCGAGTCCGAGAAGGTCGAACAGCAAGACGACCTGCCGCAAGATCAGCTGGTCGTCACCGTCGCCGAGTCGGGCGAGCTGAAGATCAACCTCGACGTGATGCCCTCTCAAGAGGTGTACGTCGAGAAGCTCACCAAGATGATCGCCGCCAAGAAGAAGGGCGAGCGGCTGGTGTTCTTCACCGCGGACGACAAGACCAACTACGCGAAGCTGGTCGCGGCGCTCGATGGCGCGCGGCAGGCGGGCGCGGAGACGCTGGGCATGGCGACCGACAAGATCGAGGCGGCTCCGGCCGGGCTCGAGCAGCCGGCGCCAGCACCGTAGTCATTCCTGCGCGCGGTCGACGGTGAGCAGACGCCGCTCTCCGGGAGCCTCATGCCACGCCAGACCTCGACGCTGCAGCTCGGCCTCGTAGAGCGAGGTCGGGTGAAGCTGCTCGGACACCCAGGCTGACGTGGCGCACACCAACAGCAGCGGCAGAACGATCGCGTAGTCGCCGGACAGCTCGAAGACCAGCACCGCGGCCATCAAGGGCGCGTGGGTCGTCGCAGCGCACAGACCGGCGACGCCCACCAGCGCGTACGCGGTCGCCGGCGCGACCTGGCCGGGAAACAGCGCGTTCACCGCAGCGCCGAACAACGCGCCGAGGCACGCTCCCATCAACAGCGTGGGGGTGAACACGCCGCCGGGCACGCCCGAAGAGACCGCGAGGCTGGTGGCCACGGGCTTGAGGAACAGCAGCGCCAGCAGCAGCAGCAGCGGCAAGCGGCCCGACAGCAGCTCGGAGAGCGGCTCGTACCCATTGCCGACCACCTCGGGCACCACGAGCGTGATGGCACCGACGCACAGCGCCCCCAGCACCATGCGCAGCAGCAGCGGCAGCGGGAGCCGCTTCACGCCGCGCTCGGTGCGCTCCAGCAGCGACATGAAGGCGGCGCCGAGACAACCCGCGAGCACGCCGAGGATGGCGTAGGCGAGCAGCTCGGCGTGGCTGACGAGCGAGAAGGTGTGCGGGCCGTAGAGCGGGCCGGCGCCGGCGACCTCTCGGGTGAGCGCGGTGGCGAGGACGATGGCGATGCCAGCCGGCACGAGCACCTCGAGCGTCGCGGCTCCGATGACGACCTCGACCATGAAGAGCATCGCGGCGATGGGCGTGTTGTACGCGGCGGCGAAGCCCGCAGCGGTGCCGGCGGCGACCAGGGCGCGGTGCTGGCGTTCGCCGAGCGACAGGCCATGCGAGACCGAGCTGCCCAGCGCCCCGCCGAACTGGATCAGCGGGCCCTCGCGGCCGATCGACGCGCCACCCAGAATCGCCAGCCAGGTCACGCCCGCCTTGAGGGCGGTGGCGAGGGCCGACATACGCCCGCCTCGAGCGGCGACGGCTTCCATCACCTCGCCGACCGAGGCGCTCGCGCCGACACGCATGACGGCGCGCAGCGCGACCCAGGCAGCGAACGTCGCGGCGACCGGGAGCAGCAACCGCTGCCACCACGCGAGCCGTCGCACGACGTCGAGCACGCTCCCCGGGCCGAAGAGCGACGCGCTCGCGTGGTGCGCCGCCAGACGAAAGGCGATCGCGAACCCCGCCGCGCCGAGCGCGACCACCAACAACGCTGCGGCGGTGCGCAGCGGTCGTCGCATCGCCGCCGTCACTTCTCTGCGAACTCGGGTTCGAGGTGCGCCGTCTCGATGGCATTGACGAGGTCGGGATCCATCAGCTGGCGGTAGATGTATTCGACGAGCAGGCCGGTGATGCACCAGATGGGCAAGATGAACCAACTCGTCATCACGAAGAAGTTCCCGGCGTCGGCGTAGTACCAGACCTTCAAACCGGTCAGCGCGTAGAGGATCCACCCGCTCGCGCATTCCCAGAGGAAGATCGTCAGCCCGTAGATCAACGCGCGCAGCGCGAAGTGCACGTGCGGCAGCCGCCGGTAGAAGAACTCGATCGCGAAGCAGGCCACCGCGTAGACCGGAAACATCCACAGGCTGCATTGGCCGTAGAGCGATTTGCCGGGGACGAGCCAGATCGCTCCGAGGTTGAGCGAGGGGTCGACCTTCCAGTCGAACAGGAAGAGGTACTTGAGGACCGGCACGTCACGGAAGGTGCGCACCAGGTTGTAGAAGACGATCTCCAGCGCCACGCCGAGGAAGCCGTAGAGCGAGAAGCGGAAGATTCCGTAGATGGCGCGATCGAGACCGACGCGCTTGTTGGGATCGTTGCGGCGAACCTTGACCGCTCGTCGGGGCCGCTTCGGCTTCGCGGTGCTTCCGGCTCCCGGCGAAGGAGTCACTTCCGCAGCTCCTTCGGGTCCGGCAGCAGGTTCCCTGCTGATCGAAGCTCACCCTTGATGCCGGGCAACTCGGACGGCGGGAGCTTCCCCATCACGTATTGAACCGTGTCGTGGAGCGTCTCGTACGGATCACGCGCGACGAAGCCGAGGTCGCGCTCCGCTTTGCTCGAGTCACACCAGAACCAGTGCTCTCCCACTTCGACTTCTTGCGGGTCGAGACGCACTTCGGCCTCGCGCCACTTCGCGAAGGCCTCGAGTGCGTACGCACCGAGAATGTTCACCTGCTTGGGCAACTTCATGCGCGGCTTCGCGACTCCGGTGAGCCGCTCGAGGCGCGAGAAGAAGTCGTTCATCGAGAAGTTCACGCCCATCAGGTGACGGCCGTACAACTCTCCGCGGGTGAGCGCGTTGAGCGCAGCCTGCGCCACGTCACGCGCGTCGACGAAGCACATGCCGCCGCCCGGCATCGCGGGAATGTCGCGCTGCAGGAACTTCACGACGGTCCACGTCGAGGAAAGGCGATCGTCTCCCGGCCCCATCAAGAGCGACGGGTTCAGCACCACCAGCGGGATGCCTTCTTTGCGGCAGAACTCGAGGGCCAGCTTTTCCTCGTAGATCTTCGACAGGTAGTACGGCCAGCGACCGACGATCTCGATCGGGTAGTCGTCGGCCTCGGTGCCGATTCGTTCTTCGCGCGAGACGGCGATGGTGCCGCTGGTGCTCGCGAGAATGATGCGCGGCTTCGTGCCCAGGGTGCGCACGTCGCGCAGCAGCTCGCGGGTGCAGTCGACGTGCAGCTCGTACATCTTGCGGCCGTCGGCGTTCTTGAAGCTGACGAGGCCGGCGAGGTGGAAGATGGCCTCGACCCCTTTGAGCGATTCGCGCACCGCTTCGCGATCTTTCAAGTCGGCTTTGACGTGACGAACGGGATTGGTGCCTTCGAAGAACGACTTCGGAGGCGTCGAGCGCGCGATGAGCGTGACGGAGTGTCCTTGCGCGCGGAGCAGTGGGACGAGATGTGCTCCGAGAAAGCCTGTGCCGCCGGTGACGAGAATGTTCATGAACGCGTCTCCGGAACCGAAAGGACTGCTCCCTCACCCAACCCTCTCCCCGAGGGAGAGGGGACCGTGCACGTCATGACTTTTCTCCCTTCGCGAGCGGACCAGCGCCGCGGCGATCACGCGTCGGAATCGCGGGGAGCTGAATTTCATCTCCGCGGACGGGCCGACCTTCACGCAGCGCACGCACCGACTCTTCGGCCATGCGCGTGACGAGCCGATAGCCCTCGCTCTTCGCGAGCCCCTTCACCTTCTCGCGCAACGAATCGATTTCCAGCACAGGGCCGATGCGCACCTCGAGATCTTCGAAGCGCGGCCACCACGCCCCCTTGGGCAACGCGTCGTACGTGCCGTGCAAGTAGACCGGGAGAATGTCCACGTCGAAGCCCATCGCGAGGTAGCCGGTGGTCGGCTTGAACTCCTGCAGGTCCCCGTTCGGAGAGCGCGTGCCCTCGGGGAAGATGAGCAGGTTGAAGCCTTGCGTGAGCGACTCTCCGGCGAGGCGCAGCGATTCACGCAGCGAGCCCGAGCGATCCATGGGGATCAGGTTGGTGAAGTTTTCGAAGTACGCGCGCTTGAGCGGCGAGTCGAAGAAGTAGTCGCGCGCGGCGAGCGCGACGAGGCGTTCACCCTGCTCTCCCATGGCGACCTTCACGAGGCCCATGTCGAGGTGCGAGGCGTGATTGGCGACGACGAGGAAGTTGCGGTTCTGTGGGATGAACGCCTTGCCCGTCACCTTCACGTCGAAGAGCCCGCCGTAGATCGCGCGCTGACCGGCGTTGAGCGCGAGACGTCCCGCCCTGGCGACACCATCGGGGAGATTGAGCTCGAGCACTTCGTCGGCTTTGCGCGCGACCTCTTTGCTGATCTCCCGCGCCTTCACCTCCGCTGCCGGCTTGCGACCCGACGAGGCGACGATGCGACGCAGATCATCGAGCGTGCCGACCTTGGTGAGATCGCTCACGGCGGTGACGGGAACTCCGGCGGCTTCGAGCGCGGCGGAGAGCTCGGTCAACATCAGCGAGTCGAAGCCGAGATCGCCCTGCAGTTTCGACTCGGGCTTCACGTCTTTGACTTCGCGCTGAATCACGTCCGCGACCAACTGCGCGAGCCAGTCGGTGTTCTCGTCGGCCTTCTTGGCCTTCTCTCCGCTGTGCGCGGCGCGTTCCTGACGTTTGAGCTCGTCGACGACGATGGAGCGCTTCACCTTGCGTGAGCTGGTGCGCGTCAGCTCGGTGTCGGTGAACTTGAGCACCTTGATGCGGCGGTAGAACGGCTGCTCTCCGTTGACGACGCGGAAGTGTTCTTCGAGCTCGCGGCGCACTTCTTCGCGCGGGCGATCCTTCTCCGGGTTGCTGCCCTGTTGCCCTGAAATGCCCCGCACGCGGTAGTCGGGCACGCACAGACACGCGACCTTCTCTCCGCCGTTCTCGTCAGGGAGACCGACGACGCACAGCTCCTTGATGTGATCGTGTTTGGAGAACAATTCCTCGAGCTCGTCCGGGTACACGTTCTTCCCGTTGGCATCGATGATGACGTCCTTGCGACGGCCGACGAGGTACAGATTTCCCTCGGGGTCGATGCGGCCCAGATCTCCGGTGTGGAGCCAGCCCGCCTTCAACACGGCGTCGGTGCTCTCGCGATCCTGGAAGTAGCCAGCCATCACGTTGGGACCGCGCGCGATGACCTCGCCGATGCCTTCCGCGTCGGGCTCGTGGATTTTCAGCTCCACACCCGGGAGCGCACGCCCCACGGTGCCCGGCAAGCGCTTGTGACCTGCGCGCGTGACGGTGAGCACGGGAGCCGCTTCGGTGAGCCCATAGCCCTCATCGAGCGTGAAGCCGAGCGCGTGAAACGCCTTGTGCACGTCATCGGGCAGCGCGGAGCCACCGCTGATCAGGAATTTGATCTTCCCGCCGAACTTTCGATGAATCGGCCAGAAGAGGAGCTTGCCCAGGTTGATGCCCTGGCGATTGCGCAGCTCCGCGTTGATCTTCATCAGGCCCTTCATTGCTTCCTCTACGAAGCGTGGCTGACTGGCGAACTCCTGCGTGATCTTGCGATGGAAGAGCTGCCAGAGCGCAGGCACGCCGACCATGCCGGTGATGTCCCCACCTTCGAGCACGTCGCCGATGCGATCTGCGGTGAGCTCGTCGAGGTAGGCGATCTCCGCGCCCTGCGAGAACGGCGTGAGGAAGCCGGCGCTGAACTCGAACGTGTGGTGCAGCGGGAGAACCGAGAGCACACCGTCACCGATGCCGATGTCGAACGCTCCGCCGAGCTTGGACACCAGCGCGGTGAAGTTGCGGTGGGTGAGCATCACGCCCTTGGGGTTGCCGGTCGTGCCACTCGTGAAGAGCAGCGAGGCGACGTCATCGGGTGACGCGCCCTTCTTCACCGCTCCCAGTCCGTTCTTCTGCAGCGGATCTCCGGCGAACGCTTCACCGAAGCTCATGACGCGAATGCCCAGGCCCGCGGCAGCGAGCGCGTTCTCGATCTTCGGGTGCTTGAGCAACATCGCGTCGGTGATGAGACACACCTTCGCTTCGGAGCGGCGCGCGATGTTGACGATCTCCGCCTCGGAGATTTCCTTGTCGACGGGAACGGCGGTGCAGCCGGCGCGCAGAATGCCGAAGAACGAGATCGACCACTCGGGCCGGTTCTCTCCGACGAGCATCACGCGGTCCTGGTGCACCACTCCGTTCGCGAGCAGCGCTGAGCCGACGCGCGCGGCGTAGTGATGGACCTCGCCGTACGTGAAGCGGTGGGTGGTCTCTCCCTCGAAGAAGCGGAAAGCGACGCGGTGTCTCCACTCGTGCGTGGTGGCGTCGAGGAGCTCGAGCAGATCGCGGTACGCGTGCACGACCTTGCGCTTCTCGGTCTCTTCGTCGAGGCCGGGGAACACCCACTTCTCGAGGCCCGGAATGTGGGTGTCGAGGAAGTAGGTGCGCCAGTCGATGGCCTCGGGGTTCCAGTCGATCTTCGCGCGATCGTGCGCGGGCATGCCGACGTAGAGCGAGCGCGTGTTGTCGCAGCGGAAGTGGAACTTGTTGTCCCAGAGAAACGGGAGGAACAGGTCCACGATCATGTTCACGCCGTCGGCCGACTCGCTGACCTCGGTGAGCTGGTCCTGCACGCGATCGAGCGCGGCGTTGAGCTTCGGAGCGCCCCACGTCGGCCGGTTCTCGTCGATCTGTTTGCTGATCCACTTCGCGCCGCGTGAGAAGAGCGGCGTGTTGGTGAGCTCGAACACCCGCTTGCTCACCGGCTTGGGCTCGATGCGCGAGCGCAGCTCGTTGAGGGTGGCGTTGCCGGTCTCCTTCTGGCGCAGCCGGCGGCGCTTGTAGAGACCGACCAGCTCGACCGAGCGCGTGGCGATGAACGGGTTCGAGTCGCTGGTGGCCTGCTGGTACACGCGGCGCTCACTGGTGCGGAGCTGCTGCGCGGTGATGGCGATGAGCGAGCCGCTGACTTGATCGACGGGGATCATGTCGAGCGCGTTCTTCGCTCCCGCGGGCAGCGCCGAGCCGCCCTTGAGCATGGCGTAGATGATCGGCGCTGAGGTGGTGAAGCCCTCGTTCCACCCGGGGAACGGATACTTCTGCGCGCTCTCGACGATCGACGGGCGCACGATGGCGTAGCGAAGGCCCGGCGTGGCGGCGATGACCTGTTCACCGAGCGACTTGGTGTACGTGTACGTGTTGGGCCAACCCCAGTGCTTCGCGCGATCCATGCCCGCTTCGACGAGCCGCATGGTGAGCCACAGTTTTCGTTCGCGGCCGATGGCGAGGCGCAACGTCTTCTCGTCGTTGAAGTCGCGGCCTTCTTCTTTCAAGCGCTGCAGCGCCTTCTCGCGGAAGATCGAGGCGAGCGCCTTGTCGTCGGCCTGCTCACGCGCGCGCGCGACGATCTTCTCGGCGTCAGCGAGTTCCTGCTCGAGCGAGAAGTCGCGGCCGTCGAGCTCGTCCTTCTCGGCACCGATGCCCTTCTTGCGCGGGAAGTAGCCGATCACCTCTTCGTCTTCGAACACCAGGCCGCTGCGGCAGCCGGCGACGAACGCGGTCGACATGTGAACGAGCGGAACGTCCCAATACAGGCACGCGTCGACGAGGAACTTCACGCCATGCGTGTTGACGTTGAGGCCGACCTCGAGCGACGGGTTGAAGCTCACCAGACCGGCGCAGTTCACGACGACGTCGATCTGGCCCTTGAGCTCCTTCGCCTTCGTCTCGTCCATGCCCATCCACGGGTCGGTGATGTCACCGTCGAGGATGGTGACCTTGCTGCGGAGCCACTCATTGAGCGCTGTCTGATTCGCGTGCTTCTCGAGCAGCGGGATGAACGGCTCGCTGGTGGCGACCTTGTCGTAGAAGCGCGTCGTCGCGTCTTTGCTGCTGCCTTTGCGAACCAGCACGAAGATGTGCGCGAGCACGTCGCCGTAGTGGTGGAGCAGCATCGAGAGCGAGACCTTGCCGACGAAGCCCGTCGCGCCCGCGAAGAGCACGCGTTTGCCGGTGAGGATTTTCGTGACGTCGAGAGGCCCGAGAGGCGAGTCAGCCATGGCAGGGTGGCTCTAGCAGACGCTCCGGCGTTGAGTACGCTGTCGTGAGTTTGAACACGCGCAAACAGATGATGCAGCAGTGCATTCGGGGCTTCGAGGCGGCCGAGCGCGAGTGGCAGCGCATCAGGAGGTCCGATCGATGAAGTTCGCACTCTGCGTCATCTTGTTTTCGCTCAGCAGCTGGGCGGCTGATGTCCCTCCCGAGGTGCAGATCGCGTTGCAGGGGCTGCGCGCGGGAGAGAAGGCGCGCGCCGAAGCCGTGCTCGGCGATCTCGCGTTGCTCCCGCTGTACCGCGGGGACTTTCAGGTCGACGTCGCCAAGCGCACCGTGAAGGGCAAGTACTCGCTCACGGTGACGGCGAAGAGCGCCTTGTCCGAACTGGTGCTGCGCGCGAGCCCGAACGTCGAACACGCCGGTGCGGTGGTGTTGAGCAAGCCGAAGCTGAGCGGCGCGGGCAAGGTGCTGCTCTCACAACCCGACCCGAGCACGTTCGTCATCGCGCTCGAGCCCGCGCTCAAGGCAGGCGAGTCGGCGACCGTGGAATTCGAGTTCAAAGCGACGTTCGGCGTGTTGCCCAAAGACAGCGGCGGCATCTCGGCGTTGAGCGCGGAGGGTGTGGCGGGCGACTACGGCGCGTGGGCTGCGAGCGACGACATGATCTCGCTGGTGGGCCTGGTGCCGATGTTGGTGCCGGCTCCCAATGGAAGACCATTCGCTCCGCCGTCGGGCATCGGCGATCTCGGCACCGCGGAGCCGTCGAATCTGGTGGTCAGCGTGACGGTGCCGACCGGTTGGCGCGTGACCGCGAACGGACTGGCGATGGGAGAAGTGCCCACCGGCGCGGGCACGGTGCGCTTCGCATACGCGGCGGCGGTCGCGCGCGACATGCCGATCTTCCTGCACAAGGGAGCGAAGGTGACGACACGCACTTCAGGCGAGCTCGAGGTGGAGACGATTCTGCTCGGCAACGACAGCAAACAAGCGGCGGAGATCGCCGCGCACGCCGAGAAGGCGGTCGAATTGCTCGGCAGCAAGCTCGGGCCGTATCCGTACAAGACGCTGCGGGTGGTCGAGATGCGGCTCATTCACGGCGCGGGCGGCATGGAATTTCCCGGGTTGATCACGGTGAGCTCGGGGCTCCTTGCTGGAAACGACTCTCCGTTGTCGATGCTGGGGCTGCCGCGCGAGCAGGAGAAGATGGTCGAGATGATGTTCGGCCCCGCGCTCAAGCAGCTGATCAAGAGCACGCTGGAGTTCACGATCGATCACGAGGTCGCGCACCAGTGGTCGGCGATGTTGGTCGGCAACGATCCCATCGCGGAGCCACTCGCCGACGAGCCGCTGACGCAACACCTCGCGCTGCTGGTGCTCGAGTGGCGCAACGGGAAGGCGGCCGCGCAGCAGATGCGTGATGGCCAGCTCAAGGCGACGTACCAGATGCACCGCATGCTCGGCGGGAGCGACGGCAAGGCGAACCGTCCGACCAGCGGCTACGACTCGAATCGCGAATACGCGGCGCTGGTGTACGGGAAGGCTCCGCTGTTGTTCGACGAGCAGCGCAAGGTGGTCGGCGACGACGCGTGGCAGCGCGGGCTGAAGACGTACTTCGAGCAGAACCGCTACCGCTTCGCGGGGACCAGGACGCTGACGCAGGTGATGGCGAAGCAGTCTCCGTCGTACGCGAGGAAGCTCGAGGAGCTCCGCGTGCACTGGTGGGAAGAGGAGCACGGCGACGAAGACATCGGCGGCTACGACATCGACGCGCTGCTCAACGGCATGGGCGGGCAGTCGTCGATGCCGGGAATCGACAAGAAGCAGCTCGAGGAATTCGAGAAGGCGATGAAGATGCTCAGCGGCGAGTGAGCCTCGCAGCGTTGGAAGGAATCACATGTACTTCATGCTGACGTGTCAGACGCCGTCTGGTGTCGAGAGCGCGTTGACGAGCTACCGACCCGACAAGCTGCCGAGCGGCTTGCGACGCAACTGGGCGGTGGGCAAACGCTTCCCGACTGCGCCAGCCACGCCGGTCCGTGTGGAGATCGAAGAGGGAGAATCGGGCGTGTTGCTGGAGCTGATCACCGGCGCCATTCCGCTCATGACCCGGCGTCTCGCCGACGTGCTCGCGGCCGCGGGCGTGGCCAACGTCGAGTGCTTCGACACCGAGATCCACGATCTGCAGACCGGCGAGGTGCATCGCAGCCACGTGGCCTTCAACATCGTGGGAGCGATCGCCGCCGCGGACCTGAGCAAGTCCAAATTCGACGCCTCTCAGGGCGTGATGGTGGCCGTCGATTTCGAGTCGCTGGCCATCGACCCCGCCAAGGCGCGAGAGGCGCTGCTGTTCCGGCTGGCGGAGTCGGTGAACGGCATCGTCGTGCACCAGAAGGTGCGCGCGGCGATCGAGAAGGCCGGCATCGACACCTTGACGTTCCTGCCGCCTGAGAAGTGGGTCGGCTAGAGCGCGCGGCCGATCACCTGAACCGTGACGCCAGCCGCGCGCGCCTTCGCGGAGTCGAGGGAGTTGCGGCCGTCGAAGACGACTGGCGACTTCATCAACGACCGAAGGCGAGAGAGATCGAAGCGCGAGAACTCGGGCCACTCGGTGAGGACGAAGAGCGCATCGGCTCCGGAGGCGGCGGCTTCAGCGGATGAAGCGCGCGTGATGCGAGCGTCGAGCGTCGGCCGCGCGATGGGATCGAAGACGGCGAGTTCAGCTCCGAGTTCGAGCAGCGACGCCGCGATCGCGAGCGCTGGCGATTGTCGCGTGTCGTCGGTGTTGGGCTTGAACGCGAGCCCCCACAGCGCGAGGCGTTTTCCGCGCAGCGAGCCGCCGAAGTGCGCGACGGCTTTCTCGATCAACGCCGCACGCGCGCGGACGTTGGCCTGCTCGACCGCTTGGAGGAGTGGAGAGTGCGCGGCCAACGCGTGCACATCCTTCGGGAGACACGAGCCACCGAAGCCGATGCCGGGCTCGAGGAACGCGGCGCCGATGCGCGGGTCCGAGGCGAGGACACGCTTCACGTTCTGGATGTCGGCGCCCTGCACGTCGGCGATGCGCGCGAGCTCGTTCATGAACGAGACGCGCGTGGCGAGCATGGCGTTGGCGGCGAACTTCGAGAGCTCGGCCGAGCGTGAGTCCATCAACAGCACGTTCTTCCCGGCGTAGAGCGGCGCGACGCGGTCGGCGTGAGGTCCTCCGAGGACGACGCGGTCTGGATTTCGAAAGTCCGCCAGCGCGCTGCCTTCGCGCAGGAATTCCGGATTGCTGACGAAGTGCCGATGCGGGAACACACGCGAGAGCTGATCAGCAGTGCCGACCGCGACGGTGCTCTTGAGCACGATGAGCCCCTCGGGCAGGGCGCTGATCAGCGACGTGAGCGCGTCGGGATCGGTCGGGCTGGCTCCGACGGCGATGAAGATCAGCTCGACGGGATCGGTGAGTCGGGGCTCGAAGCGAAGCCGTGAGCGTTGCGCGACGACCAACTCGGAGAGGCCCGGCTCGAAGAACGGCGCCCTGCCCGCGCGGAGTGACTGCAGCCGCTCCGGATCGTGATCGACGCACACCACGTCATGGCCCGCTTCCGCGAAGCACGCGCCGGTGACGAGGCCGACGTAGCCGCTGCCGATGATCGCCAGACGCATCGCGCGGGTTCGTAGTCTGAATGAGTCTGAATGGGGGCGCCTTGTCCCGGGACCTCTGTCCCGATAACAGGCGAATTTCAGCTTTCAGGAGGCAGGCCCCGTGTCGCAGGTCGAACAGATTCGAAACGTTGCGGTTGACCACCACTCCGAGGTCGCGAGTGTGTTCGAGGACTACTACCGCGACATGGCGCGCAGCCGCTTCACCAACGCGTTCACGTACGGGCGCTTCAAGGTGGACGTGGCGCTGGATGCCGAGGTGAAGAAGCTCGCTCCGGGCTCCTCGATTCTCGACGTGGGCTGCGGGACCGGTGCGTACCTCGCGCGCTACAAGGCCTCGGGCTTCGAAGTGGCGGGCATCGAGCCGGCGCCGAACATGCGCGCGGTGGCGATTCGCGACAATCCGGGTGTGCAGATCCTCGACGCGGTGGCGACGTCGCTGCCCTTCCCCGACGGGAAGTTCGATCTCGTGTTCGCCATCGAGGTGTACCGCTACCTGCACCTCGACGATGTGCGGAAGTCGCTCGGAGAATTGGTGCGCGTGCTCAAGCCGGGCGGGCGCATGTTCTTCACCATGGTGAACCGCTACGCGCTCGACGGCTTCTACGTGCTGCAGCGCGCGCGTCAGGTGTTGCGCCGTACGTCGGCGGACACGCGCAACCCACACTGCGAGTTCTTCTCTCCGAGTGAGCTGCGCGCCGAGATGGAGCGCGCCGGCGTCAACGACATCGAGATCTACGGGCGCATGCTGGCGGGCTTGCGGCTGGCGTACAAAGTGCCGTTCATCGGCGGAGCGCTCGCGCAGCGCCTCGACGCGGTCGACGACTTCGTGCATCGGCTCGACGCGGCGACTCCGTTCGCCGGGCATTTGATCGCCGCGGGCAGCAAGCGCTGAATGAAGCGCGTCGTTCTCTCGCTCGACTTCGAGCTGCGCTGGGGCGTGGCCGACGTGCTGGGAGAAGATCTTTCCGCGTACCGTCGCAACCTCGAGGGCGTGGAGGAAGTCGTGCCGCGCCTGCTCGAGTTGTTCGGGCATCACGGTGTGCGTGCGACGTGGGCAACGGTCGGAGCGCTCGCGTGTGAGTCGTGGGACGAGTACCGGGCGCGGGCTCCGGTGGGGCCGCGGTATCTCGATCCGAAGTTCGCGCAGTCACCGCGCATGCCGTCGTTGGATCCGAGTGGGCGGCTGCACTTCGCTCCACATCTGGTGCGCAGCATCGCGAACGCGAAGGGCCAGGAGCTGGCGAGCCACAGCTTCTCGCACCACCTGCATGGCGAAGCGGGCGTGCAGCAGCTCGACGTGGAGCGCGACGCTGCGGCCGTGAAGAAGATCTTCAGCGAGAAGTTCGGCGTCACTCCGGTGTCGTGGGTGTTTCCGCGCAATCAGGTGTCGTTCACGCCGACGCTCGCGAAGCACGGGTTCATCGCGTGGCGCACGAATCCAGATTCGGCGATCTGGAAGATTCCAATCGAGCTGCGGGAGTGGGCTCCGGCGAGAGCGTTGCGCTTCAGCGAGTCGTTCGTCGGAGTGCATGCGGCTCGCGTCGCTCCGCCTGAGGTGCAGGCGAGCAGCTTCATTCGGCTGAATCTTCCCGGGCCTGCGCAGACGTTGCACTTCGAGGCACTCGCGCGCGCGCTCCGTGAGGTGCGTGACGGCGAGGTGCTGCATCTGTGGCTGCATCCGCACAACCTGGGCGACGATCCAGCGCGGCGTGTGGGCTTGATGGCGCAGCTCTTCGAACGCCTGAGCAAGGCCGCGGGTGGATCGATCGACTTCGCGACGATGGGTGAAGTCGCGCGCGCCTGACTGCCTCTGGGTCGAAGTGGTTCGGGTGTGCGTTTGCACTGCCGAAAAGCGAGCGTGCCCCTCACTGAGAACTCAGGACCTTCAGTGGGTCGCTCCCGGGAAGCGCAGTACTCATGACATTAAGAGCACAAGCACTGCGGTTGCTGGGAGGCGCGCCCCTCGAGGTCTCTGCGATGTTCGGCACGGCGCGAGTCACTCGACACCACTTCGACCCCGAAGCAGTTTTCTCAGGGCGCGAACGTTGCGCGAAGCACCTGCTCGTAGCGCTCGATGCCGGTCGCCAGAGAGAAATGCTGCTCCGCCGTGACGCGTGCACGTTCCCGCAGCGCTTCCTCGCTCGGCGTATTCGCCATCCACTGCGCAGTGGACTCGAGCGTCTCCGCAGTCACGTCGTTCAACGCCACACCGCTCCCGGTGCGTCGTACCCAGTCACCGAGCTCGCTGTTGCACCCGAACTGAATCGGCCGCACGCCGCTCGCGAAATACTCGGCGAGCTTGGTCGGCATCGACGCACGCTTCGCCGGTGAGCTCGGGTTGAGCAACAGCGGCCCCCACTCGATGAGCGACAACCACTGCGGCATCGCGTCGTGATTCGCCCGCGTGATGGTGAAGCGTTCAGCTTCGACGCCCTTCAGCCGCGTGCGGTACTCGTCCTGCTGCGCGCTCAACACCAGCAAGTGCGCGCGCGCGTCGAGCCGCAGGAAACGCTTCACGAGATCGATCGACTCGTCGACGAGGTAGCTGCGATTGATCGAGCCGATCAACGCGATGACGCGCTTGCCGCTGAGGCGCTCCTTCGCTTCGGCAGGCAACGCGACCTCAGAAAGCGGACGGCGTCGGAAGTCATCGAAGTCAGCACATGTCGGAATGCACAGAATCGACCGCTGCGTCGGCTTGCCAAAGCGACCACCCCGCACGTCGTCTGCCTGCAGTTCAGTGAGCGTCACCACGCCGGCCGCGCGCGAGAAGAGATGGTGCTCGATGCCGCGCGCGACTCCGAGCCGCACTGGAGTCGTGAACCAACGCCCGTCTTCCAACCGCTCGTCGAACCAGTAGCAACGTGTGTCGAAAAGATACGGAGTCCGACGCGCAACCCACGCAGCCAGCGCGGCGACGGCCGAGTGGTACGCGCGCGCATGAATGCCGCGGCCCTTGAAGTCGACGGCTGCTGACACGAGTCGCTGCTCATTGTCGAAGGCCGTGCGACCGCCTCCGCCTTCCCCGTATTCGGCGAAGCGCCAGCCGATGCCCGCGGCGTCGAGGCGAAGACGCAGCTCGCGCACCCTCCGTTCGTCGCGCAGATCAGACCCGCGCTCGAGCGAGAAGATGTCGTACTCCCAACCGCGCCGGGCGAGCCCCTCGACGACGCGCACCACCTGCGAAAACCCGAGCGGTTGCAGGAGCCCGTCAGCGGTGAGGTACAGCAAACCCGTTCGATTCATCTTCAGGAGCGCTGTGCTATCCGCGCCGCACACTGAATGCCACGGCCGTCGCCGGGTACGGGAGCCAGGGATGTGCGGGATCGCGGGAGTTCTTCATCGAGATGGTTCGCCCGTCGATGAAGGCGTCCTCGCGCGCATGGCCAGCACCATCGCGCACCGCGGCCCCGACGGTCAGGGCGTCAAATCGCTCGGCGCGGTGGGGCTCGCGCATCGCCGGCTCGCGGTCGTCGACCTCTCTCCCAACGCCGCGCAGCCGATGGTCAGCGCCGACGGCGACACGTGGGTCACCTTCAACGGAGAGATCTACAACTTCCAATCGCTGCGCGAAGAGCTGAAGAAGCTCGGTCACACCTTCCGCACCTCGAGCGACACCGAGGTCATCCTCGCCGCGTGGAAGCAATGGGGCGAAGACGCCATCGCGAAGCTCGACGGCATGTTCGCGCTCGCGCTCTACGAGCCGAAGACGCAGCGCCTGGTGCTGACGCGCGATCGCACCGGCAAGAAGCCGCTCTACGTCTACGAAGACGATCGCCGTGTGGTGTTCGGGTCGGAGCTGAAGGCGCTCCTCGCATACGGCGGCCTCGACACCACGATGTGGCGCGAGGCGATTCCGCAATTCCTCACCCACGGCTACGTGCCCACGCCGTTCACGTTCTACGAGCGCATTCGCAAGGTGCGGCCCGCGCACGTCGAGGTGTTCGAGCGCGGAACGCTGAAGCGCACGTTTCAATATTGGGAATACCCGCTCGAGGCGCAGACCATCGACGACGATCTCCCGACCATCGAAGCGAGGGTGCGCGAGCTCTTCCTCGCCGCGGTGGAACGCCGCATGGTCGCCGACGTTCCACTCGGTGCGTTCCTCTCGGGCGGAGTCGATTCCACCCTCGTCGTCGCCGCGATGGCGCGCGCGTCGAAGAAGCCGGTGAAGACCTTCAGCATCGGCTTCGAGGGCTACCCCGCGTGGGACGAGACCGGTTGGGCGCGACTGGTGGCCGAGCGCTACGGCACTGAGCACACCGAGTTCAAGGTGAAGCCCGAGAGCTTCGAGCTCATCGAGAAGCTCGCGTGGCACTACGACGAGCCGTTCGGCGATTCGTCGGCCATCCCCACGTACATCGTCTCGAAGCTCACTCGTGAGAAGGTGACGGTCGCGCTGACTGGAGATGGTGGCGACGAGCTCTTCGCCGGCTACCCACGTTTTCTCGGAGCGGTCGTCGCCGAGAAGATTCCGAGTCCACTTCGCAGGCTGGGTCGCGCTGCCGTGAAGTTCGCTCCGCACGGGCAGGAGCACCAGAGCACCTTCGAGCGAGCGCGCCGTTTCGCCGAGCAAGCCTCGCGTGAGCTGCCGGCGCGTTTGCGCAACTGGGTCTCGGTCTTCCCCGAAGACGATCTCAAGAAGCTGCTCAAGCCCGAGCTGCAGAACCTCGCGCGGCTCGATCGCGGCTACGAGGAGGCGTTCGAGAAGTCCAAGGGGATCGACACGCTGAACCAGGTGCTGTTCGTCAACGCGCGCACCTACCTCCTCGATGATCTCAACGTGAAGATGGATCGCGCCTCGATGGCCGCGAGCCTCGAGAGTCGCGCGCCGTTCCTCGACACCGAGCTGATGAACTACGTCTCGCGGCTGCCGGGACACCTGAAGCTGCGCGGCGTAACGACGAAGTGGATCTTGAAACGCGCACTCAAGGACTTCCTCCCTGAGGAGATCGTCACGCGCAAGAAGATGGGCTTCGGCGTGCCGCTGGGTGCGTGGTTCCGCGGCGAGCTCGAAGCGCACTTGAACGAGAAGCTGCTCGCATCGAACTCACCGCTGCGCGAATGGCTGGTGCCCGGGCAGCTCGAAGAAATGGTCGCGCGCCACCGCGCCGGCCAGCGCGACTACGGGCTCCAATTCTGGAACCTGTCGATGCTGGACGCGTGGCTGCGTCGCCCAGCAGGCTTGCCTGCTGATTTGGTCGCCGGTAGTCGAGGAACCCCATGGTCACCCTGACCGATCGAATCAAGACCCTCGGCCGTCACTTGAGCAACGTCGGCGTTGCGGGCACTGCGCTCTACGTGACGCAGAAGGCGCGGCTGACGATGGGCCAGGTCGACGCGCCGTTCTTCCGGCTCCACAGCAAACACGCGCGCTATCCGTTGTGGGCTCGGCCGGGCACGACCGACATCGACGTGTTCTGTCAGATCTTCCGAGATCGCGAATACGAGTGCCTCGACGACGTGCGCGACCCGACGCTGATCATCGATTGCGGAGCGAACGTCGGTTACGCGTCGGCCTACTTCCTCTCGCGGTTTCCGAACGCGAAGGTGCTCGCCGTCGAGCCCGACACCGACAACTTCGCGGCGCTCAAGGTCAACGTGAAGCCCTTCGGCTC
>JAEUJS010000083.1 GCA_016792935.1 Archangium sp.
AATGTCGGGCTCGGCCGAGACGCGGGCGATGTCGGTGCCCATGCCGTACTTGTTGTTCTCGACGACGTAGAGCACCGGCAGCTTCCACTTCACCGCCATGTTGAACGTCTCGTGGAGCGCGCCCTGGTTGGCGGCGGCGTCTCCGAAGCTGCACACCGTGATGCGATCTTCGTTGCGGTACTTGCTGGCGAACGCGAGGCCGGCCGCGAGCGGAATCTGGCCGCCGACGATGCCGTAGCCTCCGTAGAAGCCGTGCTCGATGTCGAAGAAGTGCATCGAGCCGCCCTTCCCCTTCGAGTAGCCGCCGTCACGACCGTAGAGCTCGGCCATGCACATGCCGGCGTCGGCTCCGCGCACCAGCGGGTGCACGTGATCGCGGTAACCCGTCATCACCCAGTCGGTGGGACGGATCGCTTCATTGATACCGACGACCACGCCTTCCTGGCCGATGTAGAGGTGGCAGAAGCCCTGGATCTTTTTCAGACCGTACGCCTGCCCGGCTTTTTCCTCGAAGCGCCGCGAGAGCAGCATCTTCCGGTACATCGTCAGCATCTGATCGGTGCTGGCAGCCATTCACTGACTCCTCGTCGTTGAAAGTTGCGATTTCTTAGTACGCGAAGTGCGGGATCGACACGCACCGATCGCTGGGGTGGATCGGCGCCGAAGACTGATCGGTCGCGAGGTGCACGCAGAGCGCCTTCTTGAACTTCTCGGCGTAGTCGTTGATGTGGCGCGGCTCGTTGTCGAACGCGGCGATCACCGTGCCGAGCTTCGCGAGCTGCTCGTGGGCCTTGCGCTTGAACTCGTCGTCCTTCTCTTCGAGCGTGGGCTTCATGATCAGCGTGACCTTGGCGGTTCCCGCAGCAGACTTGTCTGCTGATTTGGCCGCCGCGTCAGGAAGCGGCATGCCGCAGCGCTTGAGGCACGCCTCGGTGCCTTTGCGCATCTCCTCGTGACGCCCGGTGACGTAGACGATCTTCGCCTGCATCGGGAGCAGCGCGGCGAGGTAGCGCGGCGCACCGAGAATCTCGATGTCGTCCTTGCAGTATTCCGAGGTGAAGAAGCGTTCCTTCCAGAACGTGTGGAGCGCATCGGAATAGGTCTTCGCGGCGGTCGGCGTCAGGCCACACGCCACCACCGCGGCGTCGAGGTTCCAGCCGCTGGTGAAGTGCCACGGCTGGCAGAGCTTGAGCTGCGTGATGCCGCGCGCCGCGCCGAACTCGCGAACGATGCGCGCCTGGCGTGGACGGTTGTCGAAGATCGTCGAGTCGAGGTCGAAGACCACCAGGCCCTTCTTCGCGCTCTTCGCAGCGGCGAGGACCTTCTTGAGGGTGGACGGCCAGTTGAGCGGAACGCGGAAAAGGTAGTCACTCATGGAGCGGCGCGGCTCTACACCAATCGCCTCGTTTTCCCTCGGAAAACGCGTGACTTATTGCGTCACGTTTGGGCGTCAGCGAGTGACCGCGATCACGCCAGCCTCGTCGGCTGATTTGGTCGGCGGCTGTGACGGGCTCGAAGAGAGGGGCACCGGCGCGGGGTTGTTCTCGGCGATCACCGTCTCAGGAACGACGTCGGTCATGCGCTTGATGCCGTTGCGATCGAGCACCAGGCGCATCAAGCGAACCGTGGTGCGTTGGTGGCGACCGTCGTCGACCATGAAGCGGAACGCGACGTCGATGCGGTAGGCCTTCGCCATCTGCAGCTTGCCGACCGAGAAGTCGTCGAGATCGACGTAGTCGAGCGCGTATTCCGGATCGTCCATGTCGTGCAGCAGGCGATCGACGTTGAGGCGAATGATGTCGGTGACGCCGCTGACGATGCCGTCAGCGATGCGCGGCAACATCTCGGAGTCGAGGACGATCTTCTTGCGGTAGCGAATGACCGTCTCGGCCAGCTCGCCCTGCGCCACGGTGACGAGGTCGTCCTTCTCGCGGAGCTTCATCAGCTCGGGCGGCACCACCACGCTCTGGTCGTAGTCGACCTTCTCGCGACAGACGCCGACGTCGTCTTGCGTCACCGGATCGACGATGCGCGTGGTGCGCTCGTAGAGGAGCTTGCCCGCGTAGTTCGAGAAGAACCGCCGCAGCGCGTCCTTCAAGCGGTCTTTGAACATGTAGCCGACGACGGCGAGCAGGAAGAAGTTGAAGCTCGCTTGCGGGTAGCGCGATTGCGCGAAGAGACCGACGCCGAGGGCGAAGGCCATCGAGCCACCGGCGGCGATCGCGAAGAGCACCTCTTCCCAGCCCTTGCGCGTGGCGGAGCGCGCGACCTTCAGGAAGAGGATGTTCATGCAGTACTTCTTCAGGAAGCCGAGGCGGTGGCTGTATTCCTCGTTGTCGCCGCTGGCGTCGAGCACCGACGGGAGGCTCTTCGCACGGCGGCCCATCTCTTCGCCGATCACCACGTCCATCAACTCGCGGCGCAGCTCGACATAGACGCCGGAGCGCGGCATCGCTTCCATGTTCACCACGATGCGCCGGAAGTACTGCTCGACGAGCAGACTCAAGTACTCGTCGACGAGGCGGAGCGCCGCTTCAGCGCGGGGGCCGAGCGGGTACTTCACGCCGAGCTGCGCGCTGCAGGTGCGGAAGCGGCGGAGCACGTCTTGCGTCGAGCTGATCGACTTGCGCGCGAGCGAGAGGAGCTGTTCGGGCGACTCCGGCGGCTCGCATTTTTCGGTCTCGGCGCCTCGCAGCAGAATCGCGCATTCCTTCTTCATGCCGCGGGCGAAGCGACGGAGCGCACCGCGCATCACGCACGCCAACATCTTCGCGTCGTAGACGACCTCTCCGACGGTGCCGCAGAGGCCGAGCGGCACGCGCTCTTCGAGTTGGACGAGTGGTGAGTGCGCGCCGGTCTTCAGCTCTTCGAACGAGAGCACCGGCGTCTTCAGGCGAACGTAGTTGTGGAGGTCGGCGT
>JAEUJS010000086.1 GCA_016792935.1 Archangium sp.
GAGCGCTCACCGACGAGTCATCGGCCGACAACAGCAACACGATCTCGCTCTGCAGCGGGTCGGTGTCCTGGAACTCGTCGACGAACACGTGCTTCACCGCGCGCTGCAGCTTGGCGCGCACACTCTGGTGATCGCGCAGCAGGTTGCGCGTGAGCAGCAGCAGATCGACGAAATCGAGCACGCCCGCACGCGACTTCTCGACCTGGTACGAGTCGACGATCGGCCGCAGCTCGGCGTGCAGACACGCGGAGAGATCGGCGTCGGCCAGGCGCGAGAACCGCTGGAGCGCGTTGTAGGTCGCCGTTCGCTCGTTGATGACCTCGTGCTGCGGAACGTTGTCGTCGAACTTGACGTTCGTCGCGCGGCGTTCCCAATCGAACTTGCCGGAGCCGAGCTCGCGCAGCTGATGTTCCAACCCGTCGTAGTCGCGCGGAGACACGCCTTCGCGGTGCTTCAGATCTTCGACGAAGCGGAAGCAGCGCTCGAACACGTCGAGGAACTCGGCGCGACCACGGCGGGCCGTGACTTGATTTCGGCGCAGCGCGAACTGCTCGACGATCTTCACCACCTCGTCGATGGCTTCGTTGCGGCGGAAGGGGTCTCGCCTCCACATCGCGGCGAAGTCGCGTCGCTCGACGAGATCGCGCACGGCTCCGAGCAATTCGAGCCGCGGAGTCGAGCCACCACGCCGCCTCCGCCGCAGCGCGCGTCGCACACCCTCGGGAGGCTGCGCCACCAACGCCTGGAACTGCCGCTCGAACGCCGCCTCGAGCAGCGCGAGCGATTCCCCTTCGGCGGACACCTCGAAGAGCGGATCGATTCCAGCCTCGACCGGGTTCTCGCGGAGCAGGTCGGCGCACAGCCCGTGAATCGTCCCGATGCGCATCACCTCGAGCTCTTCGAGGGCGGCCGTCAGGCGCTGCTTCTCCTCGCTCGGCGTCTTGTCGTCTTCACGGACGCGCTCGAGCTTGGTGCGCAGCCGCAGCTTCATCTCGCCGGCGGCCTTCTCGGTGAAGGTGACCGCGATGATCTCGTGCAGGCGCGCGCGGCCGCGGCGAATCAACGCCACGATGCGATCGACGAGCACGGTCGTCTTGCCCGTGCCCGCGGCGGCCTCGACCACGAACGTGGTGTCGAGATCGTCGAGCAACCGCTGCCGCTCGAGGTGGTCGCCGGGCAACTTCCCGGTCATGGCTTGCCTCGCAAGTCGTTCAGCTCCTTCAAGCTCTGCTGCACGGCCTTCTTGGTCTTCACCACGCGGCGTTCTTCATCGGGGCCACACACCGGGCGGAACTTGCAGAAGCGGCACTCGTCGTCTCCGCCGGTCGGCATCGCGGGGAAGAAGCCGGTCTCGAGCGCTGATCTGATCGTCCGCGCCATCGAGCCGAACGCCTCACGCGAGGAGTCTTCGAGCGGAGTGAAGACCTTCTCGAAGCCGCCGATCAGCGTCGTGTAATAGAGCCGCCCACCGACGACCTTCGCCTCGGGGAACAACTTCTCGAGCACCAGCGCGTAGAGGAGCGGCTGAATGTGACGTCCACCGCCGAGCGTGTTCGGCTCCGTCGCGCGCTGTTTGCCCGTCTTGTAGTCGGTGGCGCGCAGCCCGCCCGCGTCGTTGCGCTCGACGAGATCGATCGACCCGCGCACCTGCAGCCCTTCGGTCAACGTCACCGGCAACGGGGAGCTGCGCGGATCTCGCTCGTCGGCATCTCCACCGGGCAGACCAAACGCGAGCTCGAAGTGCGCTGGAGTCCACCCGAGCTCACTCTTCGTGTTGGTCATCTTGCGCAACCACTCACGCAGGTCGGCGGTCAGCACGTTCACGCCGTCGTCGAAGACCTTCTCGATGGCCGGCTTGAAGTCGTCGAGGAACTCGGCGGCCACTTCACGAATCACCGCGTCGAGCCGCTTGAACACGTCTTCGAGGTTGGCGGCGGTGACGGTGACGTTCTCTTTGCGGAGCTGACTGAGCAGCCGGTACTGAACGGCGTGCGCCATCGAGCCGCGTTCGAGCGGGCCGAGCTCTTCGAGCTCTCCGGGAATCTGGAGCGGCTCGAGCTTCACCAGCGCCGACAAGAAGAAGCGGTACGGACACGCGGCGTAGTTCTCGAGCGCGGTCGGAGAGAACGGCCGCTTCGTCGGGTGATGCGCTTCGAGCGCCGTGCGACCCGAGACGCCCGGCTTCAAGAAGCCGTCCCACGCGGTCAGGGTGCTCTGCTGCCAGCGCGCGTAGCGAGAACGCAGCGCGCGGGCGAGGTGCGGAGAGCTGGTGACGAGGTACCTGCCCTGCCCCTTGATGTTCGCGTCGCGCGAGTGGAGCAGCCGGTGCAACACGGCGAGATCGAACTCGGTGTCGTCGATGGCCCGCGTGGGCTCCTCTGGGGCCGGCCAGGCGAGGCGGACCTTGCCGGCCGACTCCGCTTGCCGCTGCAGCGCTTCGAAGCCAGGGAGCTGCCCCTGAACGGCCTGCGCGGCTTCCAGTGCGTAGAACGACGGCACGCGCGGGCGAGCGTGTTCAGCGTCGATGCGCGGGTAGGAGAAGATGAGCTCTTTGCGAGCGGCTCCGACCGAGACCATCAGCGCGAGGCGCTCGGCGGCGATGCGATCGGCCGCGACCTCGAGCTCCGAAGAGAGCGCGGTGCGATCAGAATCGGGCAGCAGCGGGTCTTCGCGAATCTTCTGCGGGAACACGCGCTCGGCGAGACCGGGAATGAAGACGACGTCGAACGCGAGCCCACGCGCGGCATCGGTCGGAGCGACGAACACGCGCCCATTTCTCCGCACCTCGGGAGCGTCGGTCACTTCGCTCAGGCGCCGCGACAACACCCGCCGCACTTCGGGCAGCTCGATGGGACCGACGATGCCCATCGGCTCGAGCTCACGCAGAATCGCGAGCACACGCGTCGGATCTTTCAGCGCGCGGGTGGCGAGACCGCTGAGCACGTTGATCCAGTCGGACCAGCGCGCGGACCGCGGGAGTTGCGAGAGCAGATCGAGGACCGGGAGCGCGAACTGTTCGAGCGCGTGGAGATCTCCGAGCTCGCGGTTGAGCCGTTCGAGCTGCGCCTCGGTCGCGGTGGGGTTCTGCTTCGCCTTGAGCATCCCCGCACGCAGGCCGGAGAGCCGACGACGCCAGCGATCAGGACCACCGATCACCGCGGCGTCGATGATGAGCCGCTCCCAACGACGTGGCGCGCGGAGCTGGCCGAGCACGGCGGGCGCTTCGACGTCGCCGATCTTCTCATCAGCAGGCTTCGGCGGAGCGAACGCCGGCTCGAGCGGCAACATCGACTCACTCGCGTCGGGGCGAACGAAGAGATCGCTCGCGGCAGGAGGAGCGCCAGACTCTTCGAGCTGAGGCACCTGTGAGAGCGAGAGGTATTCGGAGAAACGGCGCGCGGAGAGCCGCTCCTCGGCGCAGTGGAGCAACGCCAGCAGCGCACGCCCTGCGGGATCTGGATGCGGCAACCCCGAGCTGAACCACGCGGGGATCTGCGCGCGCCGGAAGGCGTCTTCGAGACCCGCGCGGTACGCACCGGGGCTTCTCAAGAAGACGGCGATGCGATCGAACGGAACGCCGTTGCGAGCGAACTCGAGCACCCGCCGCGCGATCTCGACGCACTCGCGCGCCTCACCGGGAGCAGAGAAGAAAGTGCCCCCTGTCCCTCGGGGAGAGGGATGGGGGTGAGGGAGCGCATCTGTCTTGAAGAGCCCGCGCTGCAGCAACGACGTCTCGTCGTCGCCGACGACCTCGAGCTCCTGAGCCCCAGCGCGCGGGTCGCCGACAGGCACGGTAACAATCGCGCTCGGAGCAGCAGCCACGAGCTCATCGGCAAACCGACGCTCGAGCCCGGCCGCGCACCTCACGTCAACCAGGGCAACAGGAGGCGTGCGCGTGTCCTTCAGCGCGCTCAACGCAATTGCATACACCTGAGCGCGATCGGCGAGCTTCACGTCAGCGAGCGCAGCGTCGAATGCGAGCGCGGCCGCACGCAGCGCCGGCTCGAGCTTCTCTGGAGCGAGTTCCAACATCCGCGCCTCGTTGATGCTCTGCGCGAGCGCACGCGAAAGGCCCGGCGTTCCGCGCAGCGGTTCGAGTCGGCCCAGCCGCCCTGCCTCACCGAGCTGATGCGCGACGCGAGCCCACAACGCTTCGAGCGAGAGAGACGAGACGGCGGTGAGGCCGCGCTGCAGCAGCGTCGGCCGCGCCAGTTCCAGTGCGTGGCGGTAGAGCGTGGTGCGGGTCCAACCGAAGACGGGCTTCTGCACCGAGCGCACGACCTCGGCTGCGGTCTCGAACGATGGAGCAATGATCAGCGCCTGGCGGTCCGTCGGCAGCTCCGTGAGGAACGCGCGAACACGATCGAGGCGGAGCTCATTTCGACGGCTGGTGACGATCAACGGCACACGGACACTCTAGTGATCGGCACTGACATGAGGCCGGTAAACCGCCCGTGGAGGTCGACGCAGACGCATCGAAGTTGAAGCCCATCGCTGTCAGCAGTGTCGCAATTGCTCCCAGAACTTCGCAAACGAAGAAGCCAGCTGAATGATGCGACGATCATGCTCGACGAAGACCACCGATGGTTCTCCGCTGGTGCCACAAAGCCGATAGTCGAGCATGATCACGTCTTCTCCAGCAGATGGAGTATCGGCTAACACGACGCCAATCTTTGGGTAGCCCCATTCGCGAATGAGGTACGCACTTCCGAGTTCGCCGTCCATGCCCTCGCGATGGCCAATCCCGAGGAATGAGCTGACGCGTACGTGATCTGTCGCCCAAGAATTCGGCTCGCTTGGAAGGCAGGCATGACTCGGAATTCCTCCGTTCGAAGCAAGGAGCAGATCATGCAACGCCTTCGGGAGCCTGACCCCGAGCGTGGCTTCGGCTCGCTCGATGCTGGCCTTGGTTGCCGGTGCTCGGCCTGTTGGGGGCGTGAGGGACCGGGTGTTCTTTCTGGTCATGGCGTAGCCGTGAAGCCTCCAGTGTGACCGGTGTACTTGTGAGGACCCGTCTCAACCAACTGCATTCGTCCAGGATCCTGATGGTGATGCCAAGTGTACCCTGCGGGGGTCTCTTTGAGACCGGCCTCCGCATTCGCGCGTGCGAAGTCCGTTGAGCGACTTCCGGAAAGTTCGATCCGAACGTCTTTCACTTTCGGATGCTTGTATTTCGAAAAATCTGGATACCCTTTCTTGTCAAAGGGGACACCAGTAACAGGGTGCTTCTTCCCTGCAAGATGCGCGTTTCGTATCGGCTGATCGCTCTTGGGAACACTTGCCTGTTGCTTGGCCTTGGCAGCGGGTGACGGCTTTGACGGATTCGACTGCTGTGGGGTCGCCTTTTGCGGCTTTGACCCGCCGGAACCCTTCCCAGCCATGGCGGCATTGAGACCGGCTGCGGCGATGGCGCCGCCCTTGATGGCGGTGAGGGCTCCATGAACGACCATTGCCCCCGACGCCACGCTCCCGATGGCGGCGAGCGGAATTCCGACGCCAGTGCGTGCGGCTGCGCCCGAGTTCATCAAGCCGCGCAGGCCGAGAATCATCTCGAAGGAGCCGAACCCCGCCGCAAGGAGGCCACCGATGAAGACGCCGCCGTGGTGCTCGCGTGCGAATTCGGGGAGGAGTGGGTCGGGCGGGCCGCTGCACACGGGAGAGGCAGCGCACATGAAGCCGGCGCCGATGCCCGTCACGAACGAGGCCAGACTCTTGTGCTGACGCATTGATTCCCTGCCGCCATCAGGCGTCAGGAAACGCCCGGTGAGGCTGCCGCGGAACACGTCTCCCTGGCGTTCCGTGTCGGCTATTCATTTGACAAAGAGCACTACGGAGTCGTCACGTCCAGGACGCCAAGGGCGTTCGCGAACTGCCACCTACTGTGGCGCGTTCGTCGATTCCACGAATATCTCTTCGGCGGCCAGTTGAAACCCGGCGCATCGAACTTTCCATTCTGCCGATCGCGAGATTTCGAGAGGACCGTCAGAAAATCCTGGAACCAAGAATGATAACGACGAGACCTGTCGGCATACAATTGTCGTTCGAGTTCCGGAGAAGTCTTGGACAACGATGGTTGCAACTGAGTGGCCGGACTCGTATCGATGAATCATCGCCCGATACCGGTCCCCCAGCGTCTTCAGGGTTGTCGGGAGGCCCTGTACTGAAATAGGATAGAGGGTCATCAATAGCCTATCGTCTGAGTGGTGCAATGAATGGCGGTGCAATGAATGGCGGAACTGCCATTGGTTGGTAGTCGGCCGCAGTTGTGGCTGTCCCGGGACCGATGTCGGCTGCTGGTGTCGGGACGTAGAAAACTGTCGCAGAGTACAATACGGGGTCCGATCTGACCAGAGCGAGTTCCTGTTCTGTGTAGCCGCCTAGGGGTGTTGTTCCTCGTTCCGTCGCGCGATCGACTTGTGCGAGTGATGGTCGGTCGGCAAACTCGACTTGCTCAAGATTAAAGACGATCTGGCCTCCGAGTCCAACGACCGCATACAAAGTGAATCTAATGTTCTCGATCGTAGCGTCCTGAGACCCGCTGAAACTGTTGGACATCTCAAACCACGTGATCGCTCCCATCGCACGTGTGAACCGATTTAGGCGGGGTCCGGACAGGCCCAGGGCGATACGAAGAGGCTTCTTCGATTGTCGACGAGAGAATGACTCCGCTTTCAGTGCTTCGACTTGACCAATGGTCAGGTCTCGGTCCGAAGTGAGAATGCCCTCTGGCGGGAACCATGGCGGATTGGTGCGAGGGTCGTTGATTTCGGGCTCTGGTTCGGGTGACCAAGCTGGAATTCGTTCGCGTGGTTCCGGATCTGGGATTTCCTGAATTTCGGGGTCTCCAGGCTTCGGCTTGGGCTTTGGGCCCCAGCGAATGATCCGAACTGGTTGGGGGCGGCGCGTCGGGCGTTGACGAACGGTGTTTGGCTCTACTCTCGAAGGAACTTGCCCAAGAATCAGCTCGGTCGGCGGCTTGCGCCCGAGTCTGGCTTCGCGAGCGTCGGCGTCAAGGATGCGCTTCTCCTCGCGCGCTCGGGCGCCTCTGCATGGACCGCCGTCATCCGCAACGCAATGAATTACGGTCTCGCGCTTGTCACCACCTGAGGTCTGGCTGGCATCCAGGCCGAGGGGGTCGATGTTGTTGACGGAGTCGAAGGCGTTAAAGGCATACAAGTCGAACGAGTCGACGGCATCGAGCGGGTCCTGGCTCAGCCATTGCTGCGTCTCGCTCGAGTACCAGCGGTTGCGGAAGTACAGCAGCCCGGACACGCGTGACTGCAGCGCGGAGTGGAAGCCGAACGGCAAGTCGAGATGGTTGCCACCGCAGCGAGTGCCACCAGTCTCGGCGCAGACCGCGCCCGTGGTGGCCTTCGTGTACGTGCCGCGGCCCTCAGGCGTGTACTCGGCGCGCGCGACGACGTCGGCGCCCTGCACCCAGCCGACGACGCTGCCCTTGCCGTCGTCGAGCGCGAAATACTCCGTGCCCGACTTCTCCACCGAGATGAGCGCGTCCAGGCCCACGCCCCACGTCGCATTCCAGCCCAGCGCGCCGCCCGTCCCGTCGTTGTACGACTGCACCATCTGCAGCCCGTCAGACACATACACCTCACCGCCACCGCCCGCGGTGAGCGACGCC
>JAEUJS010000100.1 GCA_016792935.1 Archangium sp.
CGCGTGCGACAGACCATTGAACGCGACCGGAGCGGCGGCCGGTGTTCCGAACTGGCCCTGCACCCAGAGGCCGAATTCCGACAGCAGGAATACGCACTCACCCACGCGCGTGACCGCGGTCGCTTCGGGGAGCACCGTCACCAGCGGCCCGTTGATGCGGCTGACCGAGATCAAGCCGCGCCGCTCGAGGGCCTTCGCCCCGTCGAGGAGCATGGGGGTATAGGGCTCAGTGAGGTCGAACGAGAGCGGCATGTACGGCGGCTGGCTCTGCACGATCGCCGCGCTCTTCGCGTACACCACGACTCCGGTCTCATCGGCCTCGGGGAGGACGGCGTTGACCTCGCCGCCCGCATCGAACGCGCCCATGTCGAAGAGCGCGCCGTTCGAGATCAGCGTGGCGCGATCGCCACGCGCGAAGGCCACGAGGCTGGCCTGCGCGCCCACCCGCACGTCGGGCGCGTTGAGGCCCAGGCGCGGTGAGACGAGGCGAATCGACGACGCCGATCCCACCTCGACGTCGATCGGCTGCGTCGAGACGTCGAGGCAACGCCCCGCGAAGCCGCAGCGCCAGGGCGCGGTGCACCACACGTCGTCGAGCCCGGCATCGGTGGCGCACAGGTAGTCGCTCGTCACCGTGGGATCGTGGCACACGCCTTCGAGGCCGCACGTCCAGTCGCCTTCACAGTCACTCGCGCCGCGGCAGCGCCACGGGCCAGGCGTGCCGATGGGGTGACAGCGCGCTTCGAGACCACAGCGCCACCCGGGTGCGCACTGCGTCGCGCCCGAATCGGGCTCACACGCGTAGGGGCGCCCGGCATCGAAGTCGATCGACGTGGTGCACGCGGTGACGAGGAAGCAGCAGACCAGACACGAGAGCGCCCTCACGGCCAGCCTCCCACCACCACCAGGCCGTTGGGTTGCGGCACGAGCGCGACGCCGGAGCCGCCGATTCCGCGCGGCCAGAGGATGATGCTCAGCGCGACGAGCGCGCCCCCGCCGATCAACGTGCCGAGCGCGATCGACTTGAGGAGCGCCGGTTGCTGCGAGCGCTGCCAATAGCTGTCCATCGGTCCCAACGCCGAACCGCTGAGCTCGCCCTGCAGCGACGCTTCTTGCGTCAACGCCACCAGCCCGAGAACACCGCCCGTCACCAGCGCCGCCGAGCCGGATCCCAGCAGCACCAGGGGCAGCGCGCGCGACGGCTCGGGTGGCGGAGGAAGCCCGGCGGCCTGCGCCACGGTGACGGCGAGATCGTCGAACACCCCACCGAGCCCGGAAGCGAGCCGCACCGCACGGCCGACCGGTTGCGAACGCTGCGTGTCGAGGACGGTCAGGGTGAGCTGGAAGCTGTCTCCCAGTTTCGCCAGCGCGCCGCTCATCACGAAGCGCGCGCCGATCGCGCCGGACAGCTCGGCCATGCACGCCGACTCCGAGCAGCCCATGAGCTGCTTCTGGCGTTCGACGCCCAGGAGCGTGTCGATCTCACGAGCGCTGATCAGCTCGTAGACGTCACGGCGGGCGAGCACGGCGGCGACGCGATCGGTGGCCGACGCGAGCTCAGCGGGTTCGAAGCCAGGTCCCGTGAAGTGCAGCACCACCAACTTTGGCCGCTGGGCCAGCGCCGGGAAACTGAAGAGCAACAACAGCAACACCCATCGCATCGAGCACCAAAGACTAGCCCGGTCGCCCAGTGCTCCCGTCGCGCAAATTCGCGCGTTGCCGCCGATCGACTCAACGTCAGGGGTCCCAGGTGACGATGAAAGTGCAGGCGACGCCCTCGATCTTGATCGGCTTGACCACCACGTTCTTCGCCGAGGTGATGCGCATCACGGCTCCGAGCGCGCCTACGATGTAGGTCGGAAAACCGAGCGTGTCGTTGAGCCAGAACTCGGCGCTCGTCGCCCCGGTGAACGTGGCGCGCGTGTCGCTGTAGCTGTTGCCCGAGCGCAGGCTCTTCGTCATCCGCTCCAGCGCGCGTCGGGGGCCGATCAACTTGAGCACCGACGCCACTGCTCGCCCGAGGAAGGTCTCGGCGTATTCCTCGATGAACGCCTTGCCGACCTGCTCGAGCCGTTCTTCTTCCGTGCCCTGGAACAACACCTCAGCCGAGGTGGCGATGAACTGCTTCCATTGATCGCGCGGGTACGCGGTGGCGAGCGGCGCGTCGACGTTGAGGCCGACCTCCTTCATGCGCGACTTCCACGGAGTGCCGTCACCGCGCGCGACTCCCACGCGAATCAGCCCTTCGATCGTGTGCCGCCAGACGAGCGCCTCCCCCATGCGCCAGGGAGCATAAGCACATCGCGCGCGAGACCGAGTCTGCTGTGTCGTCGGGGCTTTGGGCCCGTGATTCCGGGCATCTAGAGGGACTGTCGGACCCATTTGGTATGGGTTCAACATGGGCCCATTCCTGGTCGTCGTCGCCATCGCTGCCAGCGGAGTCATCGGCTACCTCTTCGCGCGCCGACTCGCCGAGATCACGCTGCGGCGCTGGGAGATCGAGGTCGCCTCGCTGCGAGCGCAGGTCCTCGCGCGTGATGAGCGCCTCGGGCAGCTCAAGGGCGCCGAAGAGAAGGCCGCGCACCTCGCGCAGGCCCTCGCCCGCGCCGAAGCGCTGGCGGAACAATCGCGCGGCTCGGTGAAGCACGAGCTCGAGGGCGTCGGGCGCGCGCTGCTCGAGGCCAATCAGAAGAACGTCGAGGCGGTGCTCGCTCCGATGCGCGATCGGCTGCGCGACTTCGAAGAGAAGGTGCAGCGCTCGTACGATCTCGAGAACCGCGATCGCGGCGCGCTGCTCGAGAAGCTCCGCGGGCTGCAGGAAGCACAGAACCGGCTCCACGCCGACGCGCAGGCGCTCACGCGCGCGCTGACCGTCGATTCCCGCGCGCAGGGCGACTGGGGAGAGCTGGTGCTGGAAAGCCTCCTCGAGACCGCGGGCCTGAGTGAGGGCCGCGAATACGCGCTGCAGGTCGATCAATTCGATCGCGAGACGGGCGGTCATCGCCGGCCCGACGCGCTCATCTATCTGCCCAACGATCGCGCGCTGGTGATCGACTCCAAGTGTTCGCTCACCGCGTTCGTCGAGTCCACCCGCACGCCCCACGATGAGGAACGGGAAGCCGCGCTCGAGCGCCACGTGCAGTCGGTCAGGCTCCACGTGAAGAACCTCGCCGCCAAGAGCTACCAGCACCTCCTCGGCACGCGGAGCCTCGATCTCGTGATGCTCTTCATCCCCAGCGAGGCCGCGTTTCATGCCGCCGTCACGCGCGATGGGCGGCTGTACGAAGACGCGTTTCGTCAGCGCGTGGTGTTGACCAGCCCGACCACGCTGCTCGCCACGCTGCAGGTCGTCAGCCACGTGTGGAGAACCGAGCGGCAGACGCAGAACGCGCGGCGCATCGCGCAAGACGCGGGGAAGATGATCGAGAAGCTCGCGCTCTCGCTCGAGTCGTTTCACGCGGTGGGAGAGCGCCTCAACCAGGCCACCGAGGCCTGGGAAGAAGCGCGCAAGC
>JAEUJS010000142.1 GCA_016792935.1 Archangium sp.
GACAGCTCGCCGGCAACGACTACCTCGAAGCTGCGAAGCACCGCCCCGCAACCGAGAACGACGAGAAGTACATGACCATGAAGGTCGGCTGGTACCGCGACGCGATTGCCGCCGAGTCACCGGGAAATCCGTACTGGAATACGGAGCAGCAGCTGCAGTTCCGCGCGATGCCGGAGAACACGAAGATCCCGCTCCTCTTCGTCGGGGCGTTCTTCGAACCGTTCTTCATGGCGCAGCACGACACGTGGGATCGCCTCGCGACGAAACAAGAGAGCGTGTTCGTCATCGGCCCGTGGAATCACCTCGGCCTGACGTCAGGCGACGTCGATCTCTCGCTCGCGCCCGGCCGACTCGATCAGTGGCCCATCATGCTCGAGTGGTTCGATCACACGCTCAAAGGCAAGCCGCTCATCACGCTCACCAAAGGCACCGTGCGCACCTGGGCCATCGGAGACGACAAGTGGGTCAACCATCGCGCGTGGCCCGAGCCGCAGATCCCCGTGCAGCTCTTCAAGCTCGGAGGCGCGACCAAAGCGCAGTCGTGCAGCGGCGGCGTTCTCGGAGCGCCGAGCATGGACACCACTGATCAGGGCGTGACCTACACGTTCGATCCCGCGAACCCGGTGCCGACGCAGGGCGGAGCCTCGCTTCTCTCCTTCGCCTTCTTCCGCAACCTCGGCATCACGCCCGGCCCCGTCGAGCAGGGAAAGACGTGTGAGCGCGATGACGTCATCACCTTCCGCTCCGAAGAATTCCCGAACGGCTCGCGGCTGAGCGGAGCGGGCAAGCTCGTGCTGAACGTCCGCTCGAGTGCGCCCGACACGGCGTTCGTCGCGCGACTGATCGCCGAGCAGAACGGAAAATCGGTCCTCGTGCGTGAGAACGCCGCGACGCTTCGTTGGCCGCGCGCAGGAATGACGGAGCCGACTGCGCTCCCTGAGCCTGGAACTGTGCAGACCGTCGAGATCGATTTCTGGCCGATCGAATGGGTGCTGCCGGCTGGCGGCCGCTGGAGGATCGACGTCACGTCATCGAGCTTCCCCGCGCTGAACACGCACTCGAATCGTGCGACGCCGTGGCAGACCGAGACCGGCGCGGACAAGGCTGAGCAGACGGTCGTGCTCGATGGGTCGTCGCTCACACTTCCGCTTCAGTGATCAACGCGCGACGACGATCGTGAAGCGCTCAGGCCCGGTGAGATCGAACTGGTACCCACGCGTGACTTCCATCACGCACTCGCGCACCGACGCCTCACGCACGTTCTTGAACACCGGCCGCACGCTCTTCACCTTGCCGTGCTCGATCGCGATGCCCATCGTCACTTTGCCGCCGGCTTCGAGGCCACACGCCAGCACCGCATCGGTCAGCGCCTTGTTCTGCAGCGCGCTCTGAGACGGCACCGAGGCAATCGCAACCAGCAGGGCCAGCGTGTTCATGCCTGCTCTAACGCCCGACTCCCGAGGCAGGTGCAAACGCGCGCGCCTCGTCCGCAACCACCTCGAACGACTCGTCTTCCGCGAGCGAACCCGGAGTGACCAGCGACTGGTCCGGCGAGATGCCGAGCTTCTTCGCCAACGCCAGCTCGAGCTTCCCCAAGGCCAGCGACTTCACCTGCTGTTGCTGACCGACGGTGCGATCGGCTCCCCGCGCGAAGGCCTTCACCACCAACTCGCTGCAGTAGATGCGCTCGTCGTCCCACCGGTACTTCGCGTCGTAGGGCTTGCCGAGCTGCTTCTTCGCTTCAGCCACCACGCGTCGCGCTTCCGCGTCGTCGAGATTCTTGGCGCGCAACACCGTCACCCACTGCCCCTCTCCGCGCTGCCGCCAGGTCTCGATCGGCGTGCGCGAGACCGGAGCGATCGCCTCGATGACGAACACTCCATCGCTCGCCACTTCGACCACGCCGACGTGCGAGAACTTCGAGTTGCTGGCCTTGCGGATCAGCGCCGAGCGCGACGACCTCGACGCCTGCAACACCACGTCACCGCTGCGCAATTCGACGGCTTCCTGCGGCACCGCGGACACGCCGACGAGGACGCCCAGACACGCCAATCGGAACAAGATCCCCATGCCCTGCGTCCAGAGCAACGTGCGTGCCTCTGGTTCGCTCCCATCCGGCGTCGCCCCCAGGGGCTTTGCCCGAGGTACAGTCATGTCCATGCGTTGGCTTCTGGTCGTCACCCTCCTCCCGCTCACGGCGCTCGCTCAGACCGAGGAGTGCAAGGACGCTTTCCTCGAGTGTCAGGACGACTGCACGCTGGAATTCGGCGGCTCGATTCAGGTCGCGGCGAAGAAGAAGTTCGAGAAGTGCTCGAAGAAGTGCTCCAAGACGGCCAACCGCTGCACCGAGCGCATTCTCGAAGCGAAGGCCGGCAACCTCGACGAAGGCGCGCTCGACGGCACGCCCACCAGCGACGCGGTCGACAAAGACGGCCTCCCGGAATCGAAGAAGAAGAAGAAAAAGAAGAGCGCCGATCCGCTCGACGACGAGCGCGAAGACGACGAGCCGGTGAAGAAGAAGGATCCGCTCCTCGAGAGCGACGTGCCGAAGTCGAGCCGCACCACGCTCAAGAGCGACGAGCCCAAGCCAAGCAAGAGCGAGAGCGAGAGCGTCGCGAAGAAGGATGACCCTCCGAAGAAGGAAGTCATCGAGATGAAGATGACTCCCAGGGAAGAGTCGCGCTCGAGCAGCTCGAGCAAGAAGGACCCCGGAGACGATCTGCGCGACGACAAGCGCGCGTCTTCACCTCCGCCGCGCGAAGAGGAAGAGCCGCCGCCTCCGCCGAAGAAGAAGAAGGAAGAGCCTCCTCCCAAGAAGAAGGAAGAGGATCACGACGACCTGCGCTTCTACTGACACGGCGAGTCTCCGCCTGCGGCTACGTTCGCCGGCAAGCTCGGAGCGTCAGAGGTTGTCGTAGCGGTACACCGGGTCGAGCACGCTCGCGTCTTTCACTTCAACGAGCGACTTCAAGTGACCGGTCTCGAGGCCGTAGACCCAACCGTGGAGCACCGGCCGCTGCTCGTCTTTCCACGCCTTCTGGATGATCGAGGTCTTGGCGAGGTTGAGCACCTGCTCCGCGACGTTGAGCTCGACGAGGCGGTTGACGCGCTTCTCGTGATCTTTGATCGCGTCGAGCTCTTCGCGGTGAATGCGGTACACATCTTCGATGTTGCGCAGCCAGTTGTTGATGATGCCGAGGTTGGTGTGACCCTCAGCCGCGATCACTCCGCCGCACCCGTAGTGTCCGCAGACGATCACGTGCTTCACCTTCAAATAGTTCACCGCGAACTCGAGCACCGAGAGCAGGTTGAGATCGGTGTGCACCACCATGTTGGCGATGTTGCGGTGGACGAAGACCTCGCCTGGCTCCGTGCCGGTGATCACGTTGGCCGCGACGCGTGAATCGCTGCAGCCGATCCACAGGAACTCGGGCGCCTGCAGCTTGGCGAGGCGAGAGAAGTACTGCGGATCAGCCTTCACCCGTTCCGCAGCCCAGGCCCTGTTGTTTTCCAGCAGTCGTTTGAGTTCGCTCATCTCGTCCTCTTCAGCGGGGCGGTTTGCCCCATAGCACTCTCCATGACCGAAACCGCTACCGAATTCCGACTGCGCTCCCGCCTGATGCGCACTGTCTACGACCACTCGCTGCTGCGCGAGGGCGATCGCGTGATGGTCTGCATTTCCGGCGGAAAGGACTCGCTGACGATGTTGCATCTGCTGGAGCGAGCGCAGCGCGAGCTGCCCTTCTCGTTCGAGCTCATCGCGGTGCATCTCGATCAACGCCAGCCCGGCTACGACGGGAGCGCGTTGCGTTCCTGGCTCGGCGCGCGGAAGACGCCGTTCGAGATCCTCAGCGAAGACACGTACAGCGAAGTGGTGGCGCGCACTCCGGAAGGAGCGACGTTCTGTGCCGCCTGTTCGCGGCTGCGGCGCGGAATTCTGTACACGGCCGCCGCGCGCCTCGGAGCGAACAAGATCGCGCTCGGCCACCACCGCGAAGACACGCTCGAGACGTTCTTGCTCAACCTCGTCTACTCGGGGCGCATGCAGGCGATGCCGGCGAGGTACCGAACCGACGACGGGCGCTTCGAGGTCATCCGTCCGCTCATCGAGTGCGCGGAGAAGGACATCGCCGAGCTCGCGCGCGCGAACGCGTTTCCGATCCTCCCGTGCAACCTGTGCGGGTCGCAGAAGGATCTGAAGCGGGACCAGATGGGCGCGCTGCTGGCGCAGCTGGAGAAGATGAATCCACACGTGCGGCAGTCGATGCTGGGCGCGTTGTCGAACGTGCGCGCGACGCACCTGCTCGACGTCGAGCTCGACGCTGCGTGGAGTGCGCGGCCCGCGGAGATTCCTGCGCGCTCGGAGGCGAAGGAGACGGCGGTGCGCTTCGCCGCCCTGCCCGTTCATGGCTCGCACGTGGTCGAAACGCTCCTCCAACCGCCGTGACGACGGACTCCCTCTCCCGCCCCCGCGGGAGAGGTTGGGGTGAGGGACAGTCGCGCGTTTGCTGCGACACGGTTGCAGCCTCCGTGACGCGAAGTTGTCACGCACCCTGCATCGCGAGTTCACGAGCGCCGCGCATGCTCCACGCATGTTCAAGCACCGCACGACAGCTCGCAGTCACTGGGTCACCTGGGCCGTGCTCATCGCCGGGCTCGGACTCGTCGCCTTCCCCTTCATCGATGACCGCCCCGGCCTGCAGGCGTGGACCTGCATCGTCACCGGCGGCTTCTTCGCCCTCGGAGCCTTCTCCGCCCTGATGCTCAACCCGTCCTGGGGCATCGAGCTCGAGGGCCGCACGCTGCGTTGGTGGCACGAAGGCAAGCGCATGCAGCGCACCGTCTCAGTCGACGACCTGCGCGCGGTGCGAGTGATTCACGACGCCGACTTCGCCGAGCTCGAGTCGTTGAGCGGACCGATGTCGGTGCCGCGCGACTGCCTCAAGGTGCCCGCGCAGGAATGGGCGGCCGGTCTGCACCAGCAGTTCCCGCACATCGAGCTCCGCGTCGAATAATCAGGAAGCGCCCAGCTTCCCGAGCGCCCACGTCGCTGCTTCGACCACGTGAGGATTCGCATCGCTGCGCAGCTTCTCGAGCACGCCGCGCGCGCCCGTGTCCTTCACAGCACCGAGCGCGTAGGCCGCGTTTCTTCGCAAGCCATCGAAGCCTGCGCGTGCGAGCGCCGTTCCCGGAATCCACGCGTCGAACTCGGCCTTGCTCATCGCCGCGAGCGCACGAATCGACTCACGCGAAACCGAGCGCGGCTCGAAGCGCGACCCGCCCTTGATCGGAGTCACGTTGAGCGGACACACGTCCTGGCAGATGTCGCAGCCGAAGATGAAGCCGTTCAGCGCAGGTCGCAGCGACTCGGGCACGCTGTCTTCCGCGTTCTCGATCGTCTGGTACGAGAGACACGCGCCCGCATCGACCACGCGATCCTTCACGATGGCCGAGGTCGGGCACGCGTCGATGCAGATGCGGCACCGACCGCACGGATCTTCATCGAGCGGACTGGCGTACGCGTCGCATTCGACGTCGAGAATCATCGTCGCCAGCACCACCCACGAGCCGAAGTCGTGCGTGGTGAAGCAGCCATTCTTGGTGACGGTGCCGAGGCCCGCGCGCACGGCCCACACCTTTTCCATCACCGGATTCGCGTCGACCGCGCCGTAGTCGCTGACGCCCGCGAACGCCGTGCGCACCGAGCGTCGCAGCGTGCGGAGTCGGTCGCGCATCGTCGCGTGGTAGTCGCGCCCGCGCGCATAGCGAGCGATCGGAGACGCATCGTCAGTGTGCCAGTAGTTGCAGACCAGCGAGACGACGGTCTTCGCGTTCGGCAGCAGCCGCGTGACGTCGAGTCGCTCCTCGACACGCTCGTTCATCCAATCGAGGTCGGCGTGATGACCGGCCGCGAGCCAATCGAGCAACGTCTCCCGCGGAATCGGCTCAGCCCGCGACAGCCCGGCACGATCGAAACCTGCATCGTGCGCCAGCTGCAGCAGCCGCGCCGAAGAGATCATTTCGGAGCGACCCACGGCACGTCCTTCACTCCCGCCGACAGGTTCGCGTAGCGCGCCATCGCGAAGAGGAGATCGGACAACCGGTTCAGGTACACGACGACCTCTGCGCCGATGAGGCCTTCACGGTGCAGCGGAACGACGCAGCGCTCGGCTCTCCGACACACGGTGCGCGCGTGGTGCAACGCCGACGCGGCCTTCGAGCCACCGGGCAGAATGAACGCGGTGAGCGGAGGGAGCTCGAGATCGTACGAGTCGATCGCGTCTTCCATCGCCTTCACCCACGCGTCCTTCACCTGGGGAATGTGCGACGCGGCCTTGCTGTCTTTCGGCGTCGCGAGGATCGAGCCGACGGTGAACAACTGGTCCTGCAGCGACTGCGCGAGGGGGTCCAGCTTGCCGAGGCCTTCTGCGCGCGCGACGCCGAGCACCGCGTTGAGCTCATCGACCTGGCCGTACGCATCGACGCGCGGATCGTCTTTGCCGACGCGGCCGCCGCCGAAGAGTCCCGTGTCTCCGCCGTCTCCGGTCTTCGTGTAGATCTTCATGGCTTCCGTTCCAGATCGATGAAGGTGACGCCCGGAGTCTCCGCCGCCGTGCGCTTCACTTCGCGCCACTGGAGAGGATCCAGCGCCGGAAAAAATGTGTCGGCCTCGACCTGCTTGTCGATCTCGGTGAGGAACACGTGCGTCACCCTCGGCAGCGCGTCGGCGTAGACCTGAGCTCCTCCAATGATGAACGGGAGCGTGTCGTCGACGACCAGCTTCAACGCTTCATCGAGCGAGCCAACGGACTCACAGCCGAGGTACTCGGTGCGCCTGCTCGAGATGACGATGTTGCGCCGATTGGGCAAAGCCTTGCCGATCGACTCGTGCGTCTTGCGACCCATGATGATCGCGTGGCCGGTGGTGAGCGCCTTGAAGCGCTTCAGATCTTCCGGCACGTGCCACGGGAGCGCCCCCTTGAACCCGATGCCGCGGTTGGGCTTCGCGATGCCCACGATGAGCGCGAGCGACTTCATGGGAGTCACACCGCGACGGGCGCCTTGATCGCCGGGTGCGGGTCGTAGTTCTCGAGCGTGAAATCCTCGAAGACGAACTCGAACAAGTTCTTCCGCGCGGGGTTGAGCTTCATCTGCGGGAAGGTCTTCGGCGTGCGCGAGAGCTGCAGCTGCGCCTGCTCCAGATGATTCGAATACAGGTGCACGTCGCCAAAGCTGTGCACGAAGTCGCCGCCCTTCAGCCCCGCGGCCTGCGCGATCATCAACGTGAAGAGCGAGTAGCTCGCGATGTTGAACGGCACGCCGAGGAAGAGGTCCGCGCTGCGTTGATACAGATGGCAGCTCAGCTCACCGTCCTGCACGTGGAACTGAAAGAGCGTGTGACAGGGAGGCAGCGCGACCTGATCGGCCTCCTTCGGATTCCAGCCGGTCACGAGCAGGCGACGTGACGCCGGCTTCTCTTTCAAGTCGTGCATCAGGCGCGCGAGCTGATCGACGCCGTCTTTCGCGTACGTGCCGTCGGCGTTGAGGGTCGCTCCGAAGTTGCGCCACTGGTGGCCGTACACGGGCCCCAGCTCGCCTTCTTTGCGGCCGAACTTCGCCGTCTGCTCCGCGGTGGCCCACTCGTCCCAGATGCTGACGCCCACGTCTTTGAGCGGCTGTACGTGCGTCTCGCCGCGCACGAACCACAACAGCTCGTGGATGATCGACTTGAGGTGCACTTTTTTCGTCGTGAGGAGCGGAAACGACTCGCGCAGATCGAAGCGCAGCTGCCCGCCGAAGAGGCCGCGCGTGCCGACGCCGGTGCGGTCCTTTCGCTCGCGTCCCTTCTCGAGCACTTCCTTCATCAACTGCAGGTACGCGGCTTCGGACATGCGCGAGAAGTACCACAGCCATTCGCCTGGCTACTCGCTGCCGGTTGACCGGGCCCCGTCATTTTGACATTCATTCTCAAAATGCAGCTCGCCGCCCTCCTCCTCCTGTTGAGCGCCACGCCCGAGACGACCGAGCGCTGGCACCGCGTGGTCGGGCTGCTCGAGTACCTCGAAGGCGACTACGCCAACGCCATCGCCACCGGAGATCGCGCCGAGCTCGAAGAACAAGGCGGCTTCGCGGATGAGATCGTCTCGCAGCTCCAGAACTCGGGAGCCGATGGCGCCGCGTACCTCGAGCGCGCCAAGGCGATTCAAGCGGCCATCGTCGCAGGGAAGCAGCCTCCCGAGGTGACGCCTTTGTGCGGAGCATTGGCGCGCGCCATCGTCCTCGACCAGGCGCTCGAGCGTTCACCCAGGCGCATTCCCTCGCTCGACGAAGGCCAGAAGAACTTCGCCGCCGCGTGCGCGTCGTGTCACGGCGCGACGGGAAAAGCGGACACCGAGCTCGCGAAGACGCTCGAGCCGCCTCCCGCCAACTTCCACGACGCGGAGCGCATGCGCACGTTGACGCCCTACAAGGTCTTCAACACCACCTCGTTCGGAATTCCGGGCACCGCGATGGTGGGCTTCCAAGCGCTCCCGGAAGACACGCGCTGGGCGCAGGCGTTCTACGTCTTCACGTTGCGCCAGAGCGCGTGTGACCACGTGCCTCCGCAGGTGAACATCGCCGAGCTCGCGACGAGCACCGACGTCGAGCTCGCCGCGAAATACGGAGAGAACGAAATCGCCTGTCTGCGCCGCGTCTTGCCCAGGCCCGAGAAAGAGCCGCTCCAGGTCGCGCAAGCGGGACTCGATCGCGCGCTCGAGCTGCACGCGAAGGGAGATCTCGACGGAGCACGCCAGGCCGTCGTCGATGCGTACCTGCAGGGTCTCGAGCCGGTCGAGCCGTTGCTCCGCTCACGAGATCCAGAGTTGGTGGCGCAGCTCGAGGCCGCCTTCACCCGCACGCGCGTCGCCGCACAGCGCAATCAGTTCTTCGAGAGCGAAGTGCTCGCTACGCGCGTGCTGTTGCAGAAGGCCGAACAGAGTCAGAGCAGCTCGAGCTTCTGGTCGGTGTTCATCACCGCGTTGCTGATTCTCCTGCGTGAAGGCTTCGAAGCCGTCGTCGTGGTCGGAGCGCTCCTCGCCGTGCTCAAGAAGATGGGTGCGACGCAGCAGGCCAACGTCGTCCACGCCGGCTGGGCCAGCTCGCTCGTCGTCGGAGCGCTCGCCTTCCTCTTCGCGCACAAGTTCTTCGCAGGTGCGAATCGCGAGTGGATGGAGAGCGTCGTCTCGCTCGTCGCCGTCGGCTTCCTGCTCTACGCGGCGATGTGGCTCAACGCGCGCGCCAACATGAGCAAGTTCATGGGCGAGCTGCGTGGAGAGATGACCAAAGCCATCTCCGCCGGCAGCACAGCAGGGCTCTTCTTCATCGCGTTCTCATCCGTCGGGCGCGAGAGCCTCGAGACCGCGCTCTTCTTGCAGGGCCTCGCCATCGATTCTCCCGACGGCGTGATGTGGGGAGCGGGCGCCGGCGTCATCGCGCTGCTCGGCCTCGTCGCCATGGTGCGCACCGTCGGCTTCAAGCTGCCGATGAAGACGCTCTTCAGCGCGAGCACCGTGCTGCTGGTCGTCACCGCGGTGGTGCTGCTCGGGAAGGGAATTCACGGGCTGCAGGAGCTCGCGGTGGTTCCGTTGCAGCCGGTGCCGTTCGTGCAGATCGACACGCTCGGAATCTTCCCCGACCTGTTCAGTCTGCTGCCTCAGCTCGCGTTGGCGCTCTCTCCACTCGTCTTCAAGTGGTGGGAGAAGCGACGCGTCACCACTGCACCAGGCCCCACAGCGACGTGAACTCGTCGGTCCACAGCGGGCCGTGCGTGTTCAATTCCTCGAGCGTGGATGACTTCGCCGGAGCGACGTCGAGCTTCAACGCGTTCGCATCTTTCGACAGCAACACCCACAGCGATGCGATGGCCCAGTCTTCGTCGTTCTCGGTATCCACCACCAGCGAGTGCAGCGAGAACTCCTTCGCCTCGCGCGCGACGACGGGCATCAAGTCGAGGTAGCGATTGCTGACGTGCAGCGCGAGCACCGACCGCTCGTTCTTCAAGTGCGAGAGGTAGAGCGCGAACGCTTCCTTCGTCAGCAGGTGCGTGGGCACCGAGTCGCCGCTGAACGCATCGACCACCAGCACGTCGTACGCGTTGGGCTGCTCACGCTCGAGCGACGTGCGCGCGTCTCCAGTCACGACTTCCGGTTTTCCGCCGGGCGCGCCGGAGAGGAACGTGAAGTGACCACCAGCGCCTTCCGCGAGCGCCACCACCGTGGGGCTGATTTCGTAGAAGCGGAAGGTGTCTCCTTCACGCGCGTAGCCGGCGATGGTGCCGACGCCGAGCCCGATGAGGCCGACTCTGCGCGGTGGCGGCAGCGACGCGAGGAGCCGCCCCACTCCACTTCCCGGCGCGTAGTACGCGGTGGGCAGCCGGTGCTTCGAGGGCTTCAGCCCTGCGGCGCCCGCGGCAGAACCAGGGTCATTCAATTGAGACCCGTGCAACACGCGACCATGCATCAACAACTTGCCGCGCGGGTCCTGCTCCACGCGGAGCACGCCGAAGAAGTCGCGACGCCGCTCGATGACGCCCGTGCCGCGCGTGGCGATGCTCCAACCGAAGAGGATCGCGAGCAGCGTGGCGATGGCGAGGAACACTTTCGGCAAACGCGCGTTGGGCTCACGCCGCGCGACCTCGATCGCCACCCACACCGGCAGCGCCGCGGCGCACAGCTGCAGCTCGTAGAAGTCACTGAGCACGCGCGGAGCGATGAGCGCGATGGAGACGCCTCCGACGGCGCCGCCCACGGACACAGATAAATAGAATGCCGTCAGCTGGTGCTTCTCGGGCCGCAAGCCGACCAGTTCTCCGTGCGCGGTGACGCAGGCGACGGCGAGGAAGCCGAGGTAGCCGCTCAACGCGAAGAGCGCGCTCGGCTCCGTGGGGAAGAAGAGCAAGACCGCGACGAAGAACCCGAACACGCCGAGCGCAGGCAGCGCCCACGTGCGGCGGTACCAACGCTCGCTGTCGAAGGTGACCACGAAGCTCGCCAGGTAGATGACCAGCGGAGCGACCCACAGAAACGGAACCGGCGCGACGTCTTGCGTGAGGTGATTGGTCATCGCGAGCAAGAGCGCGCTCGGCAGCGCCGCGAGCACGATCCACCGCGCGACGGTCGAGGGTGTTGGTGATTGAGGAGTCGCAGTCTCCGCTTCTTCGCGAGCCGGAGCTGCGAACGCCACCGACCCACACAACACGACGAAGATCAGAAACGCTCCGCTCCACGCCCACGCGAGCGTCTTCAACGGCCAGAACGGCTCGAGCAACACCGGAAACGCGAGCAACCCGATGAGCGAGCCGATGTTCGACACCGCATAGAGCCGCATCGCGCGCGCCGCAGGCACCTTCTGCGCGACCCACTGCTGCAGCAACGGGCCCGTCGACGAGAGCGCGAAGTACGGAAGCCCGACGGTCGAGGCGAGCAACACCAGCAACTCGCGCGTGGGCGCTTCACTGCCGACGGGACGCCACGACGCGGAGGGAATCAGCGGTGTCCCCCACTCCATCACCATCACGATGACGCTCACGCCTGCGCACGTGAGCATCGTGAGGTGCGCGCGCTTTTCTCCAGCGTGACCGAGCCGCTTGATGAAGTGCGACCACGCGTAGCCCGCGAGCAGGACGACCTGAAAGAAGAGCAAGCAGGTCGTCCACACCGCGGGCGCGCCGCCGAACCACGGGAGCACGACCTTCCCGATGAGCGGCTGCACCAGAAACAGCAGGAAGGCGCTCAACACCACGGTGACTGAGATGCGACCCATCGATCTGCTGAACCGTGTCAGTTTTTCGCGACCCACGCGCGGCAAATGACCCAGGGCCCGCGCTCGGAAGCGCACACAACGCGCAAACCCTGCGGTGCATGCGAGTTGCACCCGCAGGGTGAAATGCAGAACAAGGCCCTCAACTACGGCCGCGGCGAATATGAGCTGCCGTCCGACACGGTCGACGTCGAGGCGACGCGAATCGAGCTGACGCAGTGGCTCGACGGCTTCCTCGCCAGGCCGACGTGCGAGCTGCCACGTCCTCCGCAGGTCGCGTTGGAAGTGCTGGCGCTGTCGAAGAAGCCCAACGCGCGCATCGAAGACATCGCGTCGGTGCTCGAACGCGAGCCGCTCCTTGCCGGGCGCGTGCTCAAGCTCGCCAACTCCGCGCTCTACGGCGGTGGTGTGGCGTGCGTGACGTTGAAGCAGGCGCTCGTGCGCATGGGCCTCGCCATCGTGCGCGACGTGGTGATGGAAGCCGCGATGCAGATGACGGTGATTCACGCCGAAGGCTTGAACGCGACGCTCGAGTCGATTCGCCGGCACTCCAGCGCCGTGGCGTGGATCAGCCGCTTCGTCGCGCGCAACACCAGCATCGACGCCGAGAACGCGTTCCTCGTCGGGCTGCTCCACGACGTCGGCATGTCGTACGCGCTCATCGCGCTCGCTGAGTTCGCGCGCATTCACCGCAAGCCTGCGCGGCTCGACGCAGCCAGCTGGCTCGCGGTGGAATCGGTGCACGAGCGCTTCAGTGAACACGTGTTGTCGAGCTGGGGGCTGCCTCCGTCGGTCAGCATCGTGCCCGGGCACCACCACACTCTGATGATGGGCGGCCGTCCGCATCCACAGGTCGCGGTGCTGATCGTCGCCGAGCAGCTCGCCGCCGACGCGAAGTGGAACGTGCGGCCCGTCGTCGAGCAAGGTGACGATGGCATCGCGTTCTCACCAGGCGCCGAGAGCAGCTCTCGCGACGAGACCGAGCGCGCGCTGAAGGTGCTCGACCTCACGCAGCGCCACTACGAGCTCGTGCAGAAGGACACGCAGCGCGTGCTCGAGACACTCGCAGGTCAGTTCAAGACGAAGTGATACAAGCGCCGCGTGCGCGCCGACTGGCCGGAGTTGAGTGACCTGTTGCTCGACACGGATCCGCTGACGCTCGCGCGCAAGCCCGTGCTGCGTCGCGAAGTCGAAGCCACGCTGAAGAAACATGGCATGCGCGCCGCCGCTCGCATCGTGCGCGGCATTCCCGGCGGCGACGTGCTCGACCCCGCGTTCGTCGACGGAATCCTGGTGCGCTCACACTGCGAGCTGCAGCGGCTCTCGTTCGAGTTCCGCAACGGCGAGCGACTGCTCCAGCTGCTTCGTCCTCTGATCAACGTGCTGCGCGAACGCACCACGGAGCGGCCCATTCGCATCGTCGACATCGGCTGCGGCATGGGCTTCGTGCTGCGTTGGCTCGCCGCGCACGCGCGACTGGGGAGCGACATCGAGCTGCTCGGCTGCGACTTCAACCCGACGTTGATTGGCCACGCGCAGTCGCTCGCGAAGGAAGAGATGTTGGCGTGCGAGTTCCGCGTCGCGAACGCCTTCACCCTCGACCGCAAGGTGCACGTCTTTCTCTCGACCGGCGTGATTCACCACTTCCGCGGCGACTCGCTCACCGAGTTCTTCAAGAGCCAGGCGTCGGTGGAGCCGTACGCGCTGCTCCACTGCGACATCAAGGCGTCGTGGGCCGCGCCGATCGGCTCGTGGCTGTTTCATCAGGCGCGCATGCGAGAACCGCTCGCACGACATGACGGCGTGTTGTCTGCCGTTCGCGCGCATCCCCGAGACGTGTTGTTGAACGCGGCGCGCACCGGAGGTCGCCCGCTGAAGTACGCGTTCTTCGACGGGCGGCCTTCGCTGTTGCCGATTCTTCGTTCGCTCAACACGCTGGTCGGCATTCGCGAGGAGATCCGCTCGGAATTCGTCAACGCGATCGGCCCACTCGCGCCGCGACTCGAGGCGTTCGAATGAACCTGATCATTCCGCTCTGTCTCGGCGTGCTCGCGTTCATCGATGGGACGTTGTGCGGCTTTCGATCAGCTGCCGGGCGGAATCCGCGCATCTTCATGTGGCACTACTACCGGGCCGCGTTCGGGCGAGGAGCGGCGTTCGCGGCGGTGACCGTGCTCGCGTTCTCGGTCGTCGCGGTGGGGCTCGTGTTGCTCGGCCCCGAAGGAACGTGGGCCTCACTGCTCGAGAGCGCCACCGTGCTCGTTCACATCTACGGAGCGTTCGCCACGCTGACGCTCATCGCGCTCGGCCTGTATCTCATCGGCAGCTTCGACTTCGGCGTGCTCGCCTCGGTGCTGGTGCTGGGGCCGTTCACTCTGTTGCGACCGTGGACGATCATGCTCGGCGCGATCTACGCGGCGGCCACCGCGACGACCGTCATCGCCACCGTGTTCTCGCTCGCGGCGGGTGTGGTGATGTGGAACTTCGAGCGGCTCCTGGATGTCGGTTCTCCACCCTGGCGTGGACTCGAAGGCGACCGCCGCAGGGCTTGAGTGCACGTTCGGTTCGAAGCTTCAGCAGCGCTAAGTTGATCCCATGCTCGTCACCACGCTCACGCTGTTGGTCCTCGCTGACATCGCTCCGATTGGTCCCGCGAAGATCAAGGTGCGACCACCCGATGAGTGCAGCCGCGACACCGACTGCGAGCTGAGCACCTTCGAGGGGTGTTGCGGCACGTGCTGCCCGGGTCCACCGCACGCCAAACGCAAGGGGCTCGATGAAGCGCGTCGCTGCGCGGCGGTGGATTGCGCGATGCCTGACTGCGCGGCCGTGCGGTGCATGCGCGCTCCCGACAAGAGCGCGTACGTCGCGGTGTGCCGCGTCGGCCAATGCGTGGCGGTGTCGAAGTCGGAGATCCCGACCGCTCCACCGCCCGGTCCGGTGTGCCGCGCCGACAACGAGTGTCGCGTGGTGTTGAGCACGCCTGCACCAGGTCAGTGCTGTGGAACGCCGATGGCGCAATCGATCGACGCACCAATTCCCCTGCAACGACGCCCCGGTCCCACGCAGCCGAAGCAGGACGGAGACAAACCGGTGTTCGGCTTGACGCCGGGCAACAGCTCCGGAACTGGCTCAGCGCAGTGTGGCCCTTGTCCCCAGCCCGCAGGAATGCGAGCGCGCTGCACCAACACTGGTCAGTGTGTCCTGGCTCCCAACGTGCCTCCGGCGGGCTAACTTCTTCCCTCGATGAGCGGGGGGAAGAAAAAGCAGAAGTCTGATCAAATCGCTCTGAGCGTCGTCGACAGCGCGCTCGAGGGCTGTCAGGTGATCAGCCCCGAGTTTCGATACGTGTATGTGAACGATGCGCTGCTCACGATGGCGAAGCGCACGCGTGAGCAGCTGATCGGCAAGACGATGTCGGAGTGCTACCCCGGCATCGAGCACACTGAGATGTACGGGCTCATCAAGAAGTGCATGAGCGAGCGCACGCCGCAGCGCATGACGAACGAGTTCACGTACCCCGATGGCTCGCAGGCGTGGTTCGAGCTGCGCATCGTGCCGGTGCCCGAGGGCGTGTGCGTGCTCTCGCTCGACATCTCGGAGATGCGCAAGCAGGCCATCAACCTCGAGCGCGCGCGTGATCAACTGCGGCAGGCACAGAAGATGGAAGCGATCGGCCGGCTCGCGAGCGGCATCGCGCACGACTTCAACAACCTGCTGTCCGTCGTCCTCAACTACTCGGCGCTCTTGCGTGACGCGGTGCCGTCGGAGTTCCGCGCGGATCTCGATGAGATCGTCATGGCCAGCGAGCGCGGGGCTGCGCTGACGCACCAGCTGCTGGCCTTCGCGCGCGTGAAGCCGATTGCGTTGCGGGTGCTGGATCTCGGCGAAGTCGTCGCCGGGCTCGAGCCGATGTTGCGGCGACTGCTGCGCGAGAGCATCGAGTTCTCGGCGCACATCGACTCGAACCTGTGGCCCATCAAGGCCGACCCCGGGCAACTCGAGCAGGTGTTGATGAACCTGGTGGTGAACGCGCGCGACGCGATGGGTTCGGGCGGCAAGCTCGCCGTGCACGTGCGCAACATCGAGCTCGACGATCTCCACGCTGAGCTGCACTTCGGCATGACGCCCGGAGCGCACGTGATGCTCGAGGTCGTCGACACCGGCGCGGGCATGGACAAGGCGACGCAGGAGCGGATCTTCGAGCCGTTCTTCACGACCAAAGCAGTCGGCAAGGGGACCGGGCTCGGCCTCGCGACGGTGTTCGGCATCGTGCAAAACCTCGCCGGGAGCATCTGGGTGTACAGCGAGCCCGGGAAGGGCACGACGTTCAAGCTCTACTTCCCGCGCACCAGCGAGACGGCCATTCCGCTCGTGCCGTTGCCGCCGGCGACGCGACTCACGGGGACCGAGACGGTGTTGGTCGTGGAAGACGAAGGTCCGCTCCGAGCGGTGGTGTGCGGCATCTTGAAGCGCGCGGGGTACACGGTGGTCGAAGCGACCGATGGCGCCGCGGCGATCTCAGCGGTCGCCGGTCACGATGGCCCGATTCATCTGCTCGTCAGCGATGTGGTGATGCCGAAGATGAACGGACGCGAGCTGGCGGACGTGCTGCACGAGAAGCTGCCGAAGCTGAAGACGTTGTTCATGACCGGCTTCACGGAAGACGCGGCGCTGCATCAGCGGCTCGTTTCGCCGGGCGTGGCGCTGCTGCAGAAGCCGTTCAAGCCGGCGGCGTTGCTGCGGCGCGTACGCGAGTTGCTCGATCTGCCCGTGCAGTGATCAGCGTTTGGTGACGCGCGTGCCGCTGAGCACGATCTTCTTCTCGTTCGCGAGCTTCTCGACGATCGCCACGGTGTTGCGCTCGGCGATCGGCCAGATGAACGACGCGACATCGTCGTAGGCCTTCGGCACTACGTCGCTGAGCTCCGCGCCCGCTGCGCCGAACGATTCGATCGCTTCCAGCACCTTCGCTTCACGCCACGCGCGGTGCATCGCGTATTCGTGCAGCTTCGCGGGGCCGTCAGGCAGCACCGGGCCATGCGCGGGATAGATGGTGCGCACGGGCAAGTCGTTGAGCCGAGCCAGCTGCTTCAAGTACTCCGCCATCTCGCCCTCGGGCGGATCGATCACGATGGTGCCGATGCCCGCGACCATGTCTCCGACGATCGCCGCGCGCGTCGCTTGATCGACGAACGTGAGATGCCCGCGCGCGTGACCCGGCGTGTGCAACACGTCCCACTTCATCTTCAGCGGACCGTTGAGCTCGATCACCTCGCCGTCGCTCAGCAAGCGCGCGACCGGAACAGGACAGCGATCGGCAGTGCGCGCGTGCGCCCACACCGGCAGGCCCGTGCGTTTCACGAGTCGTTCCACGCCACCGAGGTGATCTCCGTGGTGGTGCGTCAGCACGATCGCGATCGGCTTCAGCCCTTCCGGCTTCAGCTGCTCGAGGAACGCCACGAGACGATCGACCTCCGCATCATCCGGAGAGCCGGGATCGATCACGATGCACTCACCGGTCCCCAGCACGTAACAACTGGTGTGCGTCGCGGGCGGCAACGTCGGAGTCTGCAGCGGGAACAACATCACGCCGCGCTGGAACTCGATGCGCTCGGCGATGAAGCCGCTGGTGAGAAAGGGCGCGTTCGAAAGAGCGCGCGCCGCTGAAGGGACATCGACGAACGCGTTCATGCACCGAATCGCGTGCAGGTTCGGAGGATGCAGCAGCGCCGTCCCCGCTTCCCACCGCTTCAGCGCGTCGGCTGGCGTGATCCACGCACCATCCGCGAGCTCGCCCTTCCAAACCGACGCGTGTTGATCGCTCGGCGCCTCAGCGAGGAAGAAGCGCGCATCGAACCCACGCGGCAAGTACGGCGGCGTGATCCACCGCCCGGCTTCGTGAAACGCCTCGGCACGCAGCGTCAGAGACTCGCGCTTCAACATCGCGTTGAACTCGATCTTCTCGTCGAGCACTTCTCGGCGCAGCGCATCGAGTCGCGACTGCGCGACCGTCTCGCGAACGAACAACACGCCCGTCTCTTCGAAGACCTCGCGCGCCGCCGCGACGATGAAGGAGCCATCGGTCTTGTCGACCTTGCCACCGGGGAACGCGAAGAACCCGCCGGCGAACGCGAGCTTCGCTTCACGCTCGAGCCAGAAGACCTCGACGCCTCCCACCACGCGCCTGAAGAGGATCACCGCCGACGCATCACGCGGCGGACCACTCGGTGGAACCGAGGGGACTCCGGGCAGCGCTTCACTCATCGAGCTTCGCGTTCCCGAGGAGTCTCTCGACGACCGCGCTCCCCGCCTTGAACTGATCAGGTCGCACGTACACGCGAGAGAGATGCACGCCGCCAGCGAAGCGCTCGAACAGCGGCGTGTACTTCTGCACGTCGGTCAGCTTGTTCGTCTGGCGGTCGAGCACGAAGAGCGACGTCGTCTCGCCCTCATCGAAGTACTTGCTCAAGATGCCGCGCGACTCGACGGTGAAGTGCTGCACACCTCCCGCATCGAGCGCCTTCGACAACTCGCTCAGATCGTACGCCTCGTCACGCTCGGTGAACTGCGCCACGCGCTTGAAGCCGCGCCGATGCGCGATGCGCTGTGCCCACTCGTTCTTCGACTTCCGCAGTCGCACGTGCAGCGCCATGTCGTCGCACTCGAGAAACGCCTCGGGGTCGGAAGGCACCTCGAACTCGCCAGGCGCTTCCTCGTAGTAGCGCTTCAACATCCAGTCGAAGCTGACCGAGGTGTGGTGGAAATAGACCGACAGGAACATGTGGTAGCGGCTCAACAGAAAGTCTTCGAACGCGAAGACGGCCGCCTTCGACAACGCGAGCACCATTCGTCCGTCGCGTTCCACCGCGCTCAGGTTCTGCAGGATCCAATCGAGGTCGTACCGGCCGTAGTTCACGCCCGTGTAGAACGAGTCGCGGAGCAGGTAATCCATGCGATCGGCGTCGAGCTCTCCGCTCACGATCGCGCGCAACACGGGAGTCCAATCCACTCCGGCGATCGCGAAGTTCACCGCGCCGGGCGGCTTCACGCCCATCACCAACGAGGCGACGAGCGCGGAGTCGATGCCGAGCGGCGCATACGCCTCGTCGATGATGCGAGTCAGCTCGGAACGCACCAGCAGCATCGCGGTGAAGTCTTCGTGCGTCGCCTGACCGTCGGGCGATCCAACCCACGCCGGCAGCGAGAGCGTCGCGCGGGCAGGAGCGATCGACTCCGAAGAATGCGAGAGCGGCATGTGACCGATGTCGTGGCAGAGCACCGCGAGCCGCACGGCTGCGCGCAGACGATCTCGCTCACGAGGGCTCAGTGACGCGCGCGACGTGATGGCATCGAACAAGCGTGACGCGACGTGCATCGCTCCGAGCGAGTGCGCGTGGCGGGTGTGGGTCGCGCCAGGGAACGCGAGATCGCCGAAGCCGAGCTGACGTACGTGACGCAGTCGTTGAAACGTGCGGCTGTCGATCACCCGCGCCTCTTCGTCGCTGACCGTGATGCTTCCGTGAATGGGATCTCGAATGCGCATCGCTGAGCCGCGTGGTACACGAGTCGTCACTTCTTCGCATGCGCATCGCGATCCTTCACAACCACGACCATGCGCTCCTCGAAGAGGATCCCGGGCGCGAAGCCAGAGAAGACGTGCTCCGCGTCGCGAGCGCCATGCAGACCGCGCTCGGCAAGCACCCCAGGCACACCGTCTCGCTCTACGGCGTCGAAGGTGACCTCCTCGGTCTCCACGAAGCGATCTCGAGCGACAAGCCCGACGTCGTCGTGAACCTCTGCGAGTCACTCGCGGCCGATTCGCGCGGCGAGATGTTGGTGCCCGCGATGTTGGAACTGCTCCAGGTCCCGTACACCGGCAGCTCCGCGCTCTCGCTCGCGCTCGCTCTCCACAAGAACAAGGCGAAAGAGATCCTCAAGGCGCGCGGCGTGCCCACGCCGGAGTTCTGCGTCATTCAGCACGTCGAAGAGCTCGCCTCGATCGATCTCCCGTTCCCGCTCATCGTGAAGCCGTCACGCGAAGACGCGTCGGTGGGCATCGACTTCGACTCGGTCGTATCCAGCCGTCAGGGTCTGGGAAGAGCCGTCGCGCGCACGCTGCGCACCTTCCGTCAGCCCGCGCTCGTCGAGCGCTTCATCGAGGGCCGCGAGATCTACGTGCCGATTCTCGGCAACGCGCCGCGCCGTCCGCTCCCGCTCTCAGAGATTCGGTTCGGCGCCGCGTTCAACGGCAAGCCGAACGTCGTCAGCTATCGCGCGAAGTGGGACACGCTCTCTGCCGAGTGCATCGAGAGTCCGTCCGAGACCGCGTCGCTCGGAAAAGAACTGACCGCGCGCTGCATGGCCGTCGCTGAGGCGGCGTTCGAAGCGCTCGAGTGCCGCGACTATGGTCGCGTCGATCTTCGCGTCGATTCCAGCGGTCAACCGTGGGTCATCGACATCAACCCCAACTGCGATCTCCACCCGCAGGCTGGGTTCGCCAGAGCCGCGGAGGCCGCCGGCCTCTCGTACGCCGATCTGGCACTGCACCTGGTGGATCTCGCGTGGGAACGTCGTCATGGAAATCAGGCCCCTCGCCTCGGGCGACCGCCAGCCGCTCGCCGAGCTGCTGAGCCGCATCGAGACCTTCACGCCGGACGAGGTGTCGTGCGCGCTCGAAGTCATCGACGCCGCGCTCACGCCCAACAACCGTGACTATCAGGTGCGCTGCGCGATCCGCGACACGCGGGTCGTCGGCTACGTCTGCTACGGCCCCACGCCGATGACCGACGGCACGTTCGATTTGTATTGGATCGCGTCGGACCCTCTGGTGCGCGGACAAGGCGTCGGAGCGGCGCTCGTCTCTGCGATGGAAGGCGACATTCGCCGTCGCAAGGGCCGCCTGATTCGCGTCGAGACGTCCGCGATGGAAGCGTACGGCCCGACGCGCGGCTTCTACGCGGCGATGCAATACAAAGAGGAGTCGCGCTTTCGTGACTTCTACAAGCCCGGCGAAGACCTGATCATTCTGGCGAAACGGTTGTGACCGCTTCTTCGACGGGTTCGCACGTCACGCTCACGCGCACGATGGGATTCATCGCGGTCAAAGCCCCCTGGGGCGACGACGTTGGGTGGCGAATCGCTTTGGCGCACCAGTCTCCGCGCAACACCAGCTCTCCGCGCTGCTGACTCGTCCACGTCCACCCGTTCGTTCCGCTCGCGTCTTGTGGCACGAAGACGCCGTCGAGCATCACGGTGATGGTGCCGTTCGCGTCGGGCGCGCTCGGAGAGGTGAAGACGCACGAGCTCAGCTCGTCGCGAATCGAGGCGAACGCGCTCTGCAGCTGCGCGGCGTCGAGCGCGGAGACGGAGTGAGGCGCGCCTCCACCGGCGAGCGCCATCGCGTCGAGCAGCGTGGTTGCGGTGACGTCGCCTCCGATGCCGATGATCCACGTGGGGATTCCGTCGCTCGCGTGTGCAGAGAGCCGCTCGAGCGTGCGCGCGTCGTCGATGCAGCGCTGCGCGGTCGTGCACGATGTTCCACTCGGGCACGCGCACGACGAGGGATTGAGCGACGCGTTGCAGTTCGGCAAGCCGTCGGTCGCGAGCACCATCGCGCGTGGCTTCGTCGAAGTGAAACCAGCGGCTGCGACGTCGAGCGCTTCGGCCGTCGGCGTTCCACCCACCAACGTCGAGGTGCGAACGGTCGAGAGCAGCGCGCTCACCTGCCCTGTCGCCGGCACGAACTCCGGAGCGACCGGCACGCGACACTCGGCCGCCGAGCCCGCTGCGGGAAACAGGGTCATGCCGAGCGCCATCGTCTCGCTCGTCGTCGGCAAGGTGCTCTCGAGCGCGGAGACCAGCGTGGACCAGCGCGTGCCGTTTCCAAACGCCGACGACATCGAGCCCGAGCGATCGAGCACCAACATCACTTCGGGCACCGACGAGGTGAGCGTGAAGTCGCCGGCGATGCATTCCACCTGCTCGGCGAGTGAGTAGGCCGGGACCAGACGGGTTCGGTCGCAGGCGGTCAGCGAGACGGCCACCAGCAACACCACGAACTGTGAAGACACTTCGACCTCGACTTCACTTCCCGCTGCATTCGTGACCCGATGTGTGCCCGACATTCACATGCCGCTGCCCACGCACCAGGATCTCCAGAAGTACGTGCCTTCGACGTGGCCACGCAGGTCGATTCATCGCCTGCGCATCGAGCCCGCGAATCCGCTGTATCCGTTCTCGTGCGAGACGCTCGATCTGAAGTCGAAGAAGTCCGTCGAGCCCGGCGTCTTCGAGATCGGCAGCTTCCACGCGCGCACGTGGTTGATCATCGATGCTGACGGAACGCAGAGAGACGTGACGGAAATCCAGGCGCTCCTCGCGCTCGGAGCTGACAAGGCGCTCATGGCGCTCGAGCTCGGAGACGCCGCCGTCTCGCTGCTCTCTGGAGATCTCATCAACGCGCGGCAGCAGTGGCTGCGCCACCGGGACGGGCGCTGACATGTGGGAAGGCTGGGAGCTCGCGACGTGCATGCCCAACGACTGCTTCTGCGAAGCGGTGCGTGACGGCGCGATTCGTCAACCGTCGAACACGTGGTCGAGCCTGACGTTCTGCGTCGCGACGTTCGTGATGATGCCGGCGTTGCTGCGCGGAGAAGTGGGACGACTCACGAAGCTCGAAGCGTGGCTCTTCGCGATCGCCGTGTTTCTCGTCGGCGTGACGAGCGCGTTCTACCACGCGAGCCTGAGCTTCTTCGGCCAGTACCTCGACGTGCAGTCGATGTACCTGCTCGTGGTGCTCGCGTTCTCTGTGAATCTCGATGCGCTGCGACCGGGAAAGCCGAAGCAGTTCCTGCTCACGTACGTGTCGATCAACGTCATCTTCGGCGTCTTGCTGGTCTTCGTGCCCGCCTTCCGCCGGTTCGCGTTCGCTGGCGTCATTCTCTCGGTCATCGCGACCGAGGTGATTCTGCGTCAGAGAAAGCTCCGCGACTGGAACGCCAAGCCGCTCATCGCCGCTGCCGTGCTGCAAGGCATCGCGTTCGTCATCTGGAATCTCGATCGAGCGCACATCGTCTGCGACCCGACGTTCCCGATTCAGGGTCACGCGGTGTGGCACACGCTCGGAGCCTGCGCGTCCTTCGCGCTGTGGCGCTACTTCACCAGCGCGAGCGCGAGCGTCACTTCCAGACCACCAGCCACGAGCTGAGGACGATGTTGCCGAGCGAGGCGTTGACGGGCGCTCCGTTGAAGCGCGTGGTGTACGTCAGCGTGTTCATCGCGCCCTTCGTCACGTCGGACGTCACGTCGACCACGTACGGCGCGACGTCTTCACCGGGACACCACCCGCCACGACCGTAGTACCAGGTGCCGTGTTGGTTCGGCACGACGCCGCGGTCGACACGCTCGAGGCAACCACTCTCGGTCTGCGCTCCGGGGAACGACTGCACGTGTTCGACGCCGTTCACCACGAAGTGATGGGCGTGGTTGCAGAACTCCGCGCAGTTGGTCGGCTGCACTCCGCCGTGACCGGTCACCAGAGTCACCAACTCGACCTTCCGCGCGTCGGCAGGAATCAGCACGTTCATCGGCGCCTTCGCGGAGTCGTACATCGCGTTCCAATCACCGCCGCTCCACAGCGGAGTCGCGCTCACCGGTCGCATGCCGCGCCCCGCGTTCGAGTACCGCAGCGAGAGCGTGACCGTGTAGTCGGTCGAGCGCGGATCGAACTGGCCTGACGCCCACCACTGCAATCGCGCGGGCCCGGTGGGAAGCGCGGCGAGCTGCTGCGAGATGTCGGTCACCCAACGCCCTTCACGCCAATACGGAGTGATCCACCGCGCGACTTCCTGCGTGCACATGCCGGGAGCGGTGCACACCCGCAGATGCGAGAGGTAATCCCACGCGCCGCACAGCGCGTTCATGTGCTGAGGACATTCGATCGAGAGATCCACCTCCAGCGTGTCGAAGCCCGTCGGATCCGGAAGCATCACGTCCGTCTCGAGGGTGTCGTGCACGATCTGCTTGCTCGCGATGGTCACCACCGTCGCGCTCTGCGTCGTGAGCCGTTGCGCGCGCGCGAACTCGAACTCGAAGAACTTCACCTCGTTCGCGAGCAACGGAAGCTCAGGAATCACTCCACCCTGACCGAGCCGGCCGAGCATTCCGACTTCACGAATGCGCTGCGCGCGATCGATGGCGAACGCGGTGAGCCCATTGCCGAGGTACATCGGCTGATTGGCGATGCGCGCGGCGATCATCCGCCCGGCCCAATCCGTCACGAGATCGAAGCGCGTGGTGACGAAGTGCACGTGCGTGAGCCAGTACGCGCGGTCCGCCGGAGCGACCGTCGACAACTGCTGTTCCCACACCGCGCGCGCAGCGTCGAAGCCAGTCGGATCCGACAAGAAGCCGAACACGTAGTGCACGTGGCGCGGCGACGCGGCGATCAACGACGTGATCGGCTGGTCGAACAGCGCGCGCGTGGAATTCGCTCGCAGCAACACGACGACTGAGTCGTCTCCAGTCCATTCCTCGGAGAACACCCACGGCCCGTGCGTGGTCGGCAGCGTGAAATCGGCAGCGAGATCGCGCACCGCGGTGCCGCCCGCCGACGTGTCGAACGGGCGCGTCGGAGCCGCGCGCGCGCACTTGCGAATCGCGAAGCAGTCGAAGGCCGCGGCATCGAGACACGTCGCGCGCGGCTCGGCGCAGCCGGTCTCACACACGACTTGATCGATCATTCCCGGGCACAGCAGCGCCGCGGTGGCGCAGCGATCGCCACACGAAAAGCCGGCGTCGGCGACAAACACGCTCGTCGCGCCGTGCTCGAGGGAAGGCGCCGCCTGGACGCAGCCGACCGCGAACGATGCGCACAACACGATGAAGTACTTCACGACCTCTTCCCTCTCAGACTTCGAGGTGCGTGTCAGCCCGCACCGCAAACTTTGCGGGCAACCCGAATGACGCGCGGGGCAGGTCGCGTGCGCGCATGAGTTCCGTCGTATTGATCGTCGACGATGAACGCGCGGTCGCTCTCGCGCTGTCCCGTCAGCTGCGCGCCCTGGGGCGAACGTCATGGTGCTCGACGACCCCACCGAGGTCGAGGCGACGGTCGCCGCCAATGAAGTCAGCGCGATCATCTGTGACAAGCGCATGCCGATTCGCTCCGGCGTCGACGTGCTGCTGGCGATCAAGCAGCGGTTTCCAGAGATCGCCCGCTGCCTCCTCACCGGCTCGCTCAGCGAGCTCACCCAGGACGAAGTCGAGCGTCTCGGGCCGTGCGTGCTGATCAGCAAGCCGTGGACGCAGCACGATCTGACCACCCTCATTCGCGGCTGGAAGCTCGGTCAGAACGCATAGAGTCGCGCGCCATGTCGCTGCGCCACCTCGCATTCGTCGTGATCATCTCGACGCCCGCGCTCGCAGGCGAAGACGCCGGCATCGACCCCGCCGACCTGCTCCGTCGCATCGAAGCCCTCGAAGCGGAGCTCGCGAAGCGCCCAACGAATCCTCCGCCGCCACCTCCGCCGACACAGACCGTTCCCGACGCGCAGCCGCTCGATGTGACCGAGCCTCCGTTCTCGAAGTTCGACTGGTCGTGGCTCAACGGCTCGAACTACCAGCCCGCGTCGCTCCTGAAGATCGGCCCGGTGGTTCCCACGTTCTTCGTCGACGCTGACTACGCGTGGCAGTTCAGCAACCCGGCTGACCACACCATCTTCCCGACGACGACCGCCGCGCGTCACTCCGAGTTCAGTTTGAACCTCGCGTACCTCGGCTTCGAGCTGCTCGCGAACGGCATCGACACGCCCTTCGGTGGCCCGATCGGACGCTTCGAGGTTCAGATGGGCAGCTACATCGCGACCATTCACGGGCAAGACGCGACGCTGCAGCGCGGCTCGTTCCTCTCGAACCCGACGCTGAGCTACGTGAAGCAGGCTGGCGCGGGCTGGCACTTTCACTGGCTGCACGGCGTCAACATCGAGCTGGGCATCTTCCCCTCGTACATCGCGCTCGAGAGCTTCACGCCGCAAGAGAACTGGAACTACACGCACCCGTTCGTCTCTGACTTCACGCCGTATTACTTCTCGGGGCTGCGCACGCAGCTGTTCCTCCTCGAGAACCAGAAGCTCGAGCTGTGGTTGGTGAACGGCTGGCAGAGCTTCGGGCGCTGGCACGACGCGCTCACCGGCGGTTACCTCTACAACGTGCGTCACTCGAACTGGTTTTCGTTCACGCACACGCTCTACGCAGGCCAGGAACAGACGCGCGCTTCTGATCCGAACAGCCAGAGCTTCCGCGTGTACACCGACAACTACGCGCAGGTGTTGCTGCTCAATCAGCTCGACCGTGGCTTCTTCCAACGCCTGGCGCTCTGTCTGGTCGCCGACGCCGGCTACGAATTTCGCGGGCCGACCGCGGGTGAGATCGTCGATGGCCGCCGCACGCCGCCCAACGGACCGATGGTCGGTGGCTCGCTCACGCTGCGCGCGGAATGGACGCGCTGGTTGATGACCACGCTGCGCGGAGACGTCTTCTACGACCGCAGCTCCGCCGTGGTGTACCCGCTGCCGCTCGGAAATCTGTACACGCTCCCCGGCAACGGCAGCACCGTGAATCCCTTCGAGTTCCTCGGAGGCGGCTTCACCGCGACCATCGACCTGCGCCCCAGCCCGTGGCTCGTGTTGCGCGTCGAATACGCGCACCGCGCCGCGAATCAGCCGTATTTCTCCGGACCCGCAGGAATCACCGGCCCCAACGGCCTGCCTCCCGTCGACGACGCCGCGCGCGCAGCCTTTTCGCCGGACCTGAGAACGACCGATGACCGCGTCGTCGCGAACGTCACGCTCCGCATGTAGCAGGCGTCTTGATGCCGTCTTGATACGCGCGAGCCCCGCTTTGACGCGGGCCTGATCTCGCAATGGCTACATCGGAGCCATGAAAACGCTCCGTCACGCCATCCTCTTTCTCGCGCTCGGCACCGCCGCGTGGGCCCAGGAAGATGCAGGTCCCGCAGCTCCAGCCGAAGCCGTCGCCGTCGATGCGGGCATCGCGCCCGTCGTTGCCGAGAACAACGCGTCTGACTTTGCGCCGGCGGTGACGCCGTTTGGCTTCGCCGATTTCTCGTGGGTGCCGGGCAACTACGGCGGGCCGGTGCGCCCGATGACGTGGGGCCCGTTCTCGGGCGAGTTCCGCGCTGACGTCGTCTACCACCACAGCTTCGCCAACCCGTCGGACAACACCATCTCGGGCTCGAGCGAAGTCTTCCGCCACGGCGAAGTGCAGGTCACCCAGCTCGGGATCGGCGGCGACTTTTATTACAAGGGCGCGCACGGCCGGCTGATGACCCAGTTCGGCATGTACTCGCAGACCACGCCGCGCAACGACGCGAGCCCCGCGCGTGGTCAGTGGAACCTCGCCGACGCGTACCGCTACATCTCCGAGGCGTACGCCGGGTACCACTTCGACGTGCTCGCGGGCATCAACGTCCAGGCGGGCATCTTCATGAGCTACATCGGGCTCTGGAGTTATTACAACTTCGACAACTGGACGTATCAGCCCTCGTACGTCAGCTCGAACACGCCGTGGTTCTTCAACGGTGTTCGCGCGCAGATCTACGTCAACGACAAGCTGAAGATCGAACCGTGGCTGGTGAACGGCTGGCAGTCGTACGGCCGCTTCAACAACGGCATCGGCGGCGGCGGGCAAATCGTCTGGCGCCCGAACGGCAACTTGAGCTTCGTCAGCAACAACTACTTCGGCACCGACACGCTCGGAAACGCGATGCGCTACCGCATTCACACCGACGACTCGGCGATGGCGAAGTACTACGAGAACAAGGGCGGCATCTTCAGCAAGGGCGCCGTCTCGCTCACCCTCGACGCAGGCTGTGAGTTCGGCGGCGGCGTCACCTGCGACACGCAGTTCTTCTACGGCTTCATGGCGTACCACCGCGCGTGGTTCTTCAACGACAAGGCCGCGCTCACCGTGGGCGGCGGAGCGATCAACAACCCGGGCCGCTACCTGGTGTTGCTGCCGCCCATCAACGGAACGACGGCGGCGTCGGGCACTCCGTACTTCACGGCGAACCCGGGCGATCCGTACATGGCGTGGGACTTCCAGATCACCACCGACATCTTCCCCGTGCCGTACGTGAACGTGCGCGCCGAGTTCAACCACCGCGCGGCGAGCGTGCCGTACTTCAGCGGTCGCGGAGGCGTCACGCCGCCGGGTGGAAATCAGGGCGCGCCCGGCTCGCTCGTCGATGGCTGGACGCCCGATCTCGTGCCCACCGAAGACCGGCTCACCGTGTCGCTGTCGGTGAAGATTTGAGTCATGCCATGCGCACGCCACGCGACATCGCCGGCTTTCTGCTGCCGTTGGTGGTGCTGATCATCTCGCTGTCGGTGGTCATCGCGCGCAACACGGGAGTGCCGATCTCGTCGCTCGAGTTCGGCCTCGCCTGTGGCTTCGGTTCCATCTCGTTGTTGGTGCTGGTGCTGTCGATTCCAGGCAGCAGCGGCAAACCAGGAAAGGACGGTGAAAGCGATGAATGACGCGGTCGCCCTGCTCACCTTCGCCGGTCTCTTTCTGTTGAGCCGGCTCTTCGTCGCGCTCTGCAAGCGCGTCTGACTCCAAAGGGGTCTTCGATGTCGATTCTCGTGTGGATGGGAGGAGCGCTCGCCCTGGCGCTCCTCGGTTACCTGTTCTTCGCCCTGTTGTTCCCGGAGAAGCTGTCATGACTGCGCATGCGTGGTTGGAGTTCGGCGCGTGGTTGGCGCTGCTCCTCGCGGTCGCCTGGCCGCTGGGAGAATTGTTGGCGCGTGTGCTCGGCGAGTCCGCGCCGACGCGCTTCGAACGCGGGCTGCTCCGCGTCGCCGGCGTCGACGCCAACGCGCCGATGGACTGGGCGACCTACGCGAAGGCCGTGCTCGTCTTCAACGTGCTCGGCGCGCTCGTCGTCTTCGCGCTGCAGCGGCTGCAGGCGTCGCTGTGGCTCAACCCCGCGGGGCTCCCCGCCGTGCCCACCGATGTGGCGTTCAACACCGCGGTCAGCTTCGCCACCAACACCAACTGGCAGGCCTACGGCGGCGAGTCGACCATGAGCCACCTCGTGCAGATGGCCGCGCTGACGACGCAGAACTTCGTGTCGGCGGCGACGGGCATCGCGGTGTTCCTCGCGCTGGTGCGTGGACTGACGCGAGCGCAGACCGACTCACTCGGAAATTTCTGGTTCGATCTCACCCGTTCCACGCTGGTGCTCTTCGCCATCGCGGTGCCGGTGACGCTGCTCCTGATGGCGACGGGTGTTCCGCAGACCCTGCTCGGGGTGAGTGATGGTGCGTCGACTGGCCCCGTCGCGTCGCAGGTCGCGATCAAACAGCTCGGCACCAACGGCGGCGGCTTCTTCAACGTGAACTCCGCGCACCCGCTCGAGAATCCGTCGCCTGCGTCGAACCTGCTCGAGTCTCTGTCGATTCTGATCATCCCCGCGGCGCTGTGCTTCACGTTCGGCCGGCTGGTGAAAGATCGCCGCCAGGGCCTCGCGCTCATCGCGGCGATGCTCGTCATCTTCATTCCCTTCACGCTCGTCGGGCTGTGGTCGGAACAAGCGGGCGTGCCGCAGCTGAGCGCGCTCGGTGTCGACGCGAGCGCCGGTCACCTCGAAGGCAAAGAAGTGCGCTTCGGCACGGTCTCGTCGGTCATCTGGTCGACCGCGACCACGGCCGCGTCGAACGGCTCGGTCAACGCGATGCACGACAGCTTCACGCCGCTCGCCGGCCTGGGGCCGATGGTGCTCATGCAGTTGGGAGAGATCGTCTTCGGCGGCGTCGGCTCCGGGCTCTACGGAATGCTGCTCTACGTGTTGGTGGCGGTCTTCATCTCCGGGCTGATGGTGGGGCGCACGCCCGAGTACCTCGGCAAGAAGATCGAAGGCCGGGAGATCAAGATGGCGGCGCTGGGCATCCTGCTTCCCTCGGCGGCGGTGCTCGTCGGCGCGGCCGTGGCCACCGTCGTCGGCGCCGGGGCCATCGCCAACCCGGGCGCGCACGGCTTCTCGGAAATCCTCTACGCGTTCAGCTCGGGCTCGAACAACAACGGCTCGGCGTTCGGCGGCCTGACGGTGAACGGCACGTTCTACGCGGTGGCCATCGGCCTCTGCATGTGGGTGGGCCGCTTCTTCGTCATCATCCCCGTGCTCGCCATCGCGGGCTCGCTCGCCTCGCGCAAGAAGGTCGCCATCTCGGCGGGCACCCTGCCCACGCACACGCCGCTCTTCGTCGCGCTGGTGGTCGCCACCATCGTGCTGGTCGGCGCGCTCACCTTCATTCCCTCGCTCGCGCTGGGTCCCATCGTCGAGCACCTGCAGATGATTGGAGCCTCGTCATGAGCGCCACCACCGCCCGCCCGCTGTTCGAGAGCGCCCTGGTCAAACGCGCCGTCGTCGACTCGTTCAAGAAGCTCGACCCGCGCCGCATGGTGAAGAACCCGGTGATGTTCGTGGTCGAGGTCGGCAGCCTCTTCACCACCATTCTCGGGCTCCACGCGCTCATCACGCACCACGGAGACACCAGCGCCGCCTTCGTGCTCGCCGTGTCCGCGTGGCTGTGGTTCACGGTGTTGTTCGCCAACTTCGCCGAAGCGATGGCGGAAGGGCGCGGCAAGGCGCAGGCTGATGCCTTGCGCAAGGCACGGCAAGACGTGCAGACGCGCCGCCTCGCTTCTGCGACACGCGGAGCGACGTTCGAGAAGGTCTCGTCGGCGATTCTCAAGAAGGGCGACCACGTGCTCGTCGAGCCCGGCGAGCTGATTCCTGCCGACGGTGAAGTCGTCGAAGGCATGGCGTCGGTGGATGAGAGCGCCATCACGGGTGAGTCCGCTCCGGTGATTCGCGAGAGCGGTGGAGATCGCTCGGCCGTCACCGGTGGCACTCGCGTGCTGTCGGATTTTCTGGTCGTGCGCATCAGCGCCGAGCCGGGTCAGACCTTCCTCGATCGCATGATCTCGATGGTCGAAGGAGCGAAGCGCAGCAAGACACCCAACGAGCTCGCCCTCGACATTCTCCTCGCCGCGCTGACCATCGTGTTCCTGCTCGCGACGGTGACGCTGCGCCCGTTCTCGGCGTTCGCAGTGAATCAAGCCGGCAGCGGAACGGTGGTGAGCCTCACGGTGCTCGTCGCGCTGCTGGTGTGTCTGATTCCGACCACCATCGGCGGGCTGCTCTCGGCCATCGGCATCGCGGGCATGGATCGCCTCGTTCAGGCCAACGTCATCGCCACGAGTGGACGTGCCGTGGAGGCCGCGGGCGACGTCGACGTGTTGTTGCTCGACAAGACCGGCACCATCACGCTCGGCAATCGGCAGGCGTCGGACTTCATTCCGGCTCCGGGTGTGACGGTGAAGGACCTCGCCGACGCCGCCCAGCTGGCGTCGCTGGCCGACGAGACGCCGGAAGGGCGCAGCATCGTGGTGCTCGCCAAGCAACACGGCCTGCGTGGACGCGAGCTCGCTGAGCTGCAGGCGACCTTCGTGCCGTTCACCGCGCAGACGCGCATGAGCGGCGTCGATCTCCAGGGCCGTCAGGTGCGCAAGGGAGCGGCCGACGCGATCGCGAAGTTCCTCGAGGAAAAGGGGCAATCGCTGCCGGCCGCGGTGCGTGACGTGGTCGTCGAGACGGCGAAGCAGGGCGCGACTCCGCTCGTCGTCGCCGACGGCGCGAAGGCGCTCGGCGTGGTGAAGCTCAAAGACGTCGTGAAGGGCGGCATCAAGGAAAAGTTCGCCGAGCTGCGCCGCATGGGCATTCGCACCGTGATGATCACCGGTGACAACCCGCTCACCGCCGCGGCCATCGCTGCCGAGGCCGGCGTCGACGACTTCCTCGCCGAAGCCACGCCCGAGCAGAAACTCACCAAGATCCGCGACTACCAGACGCGCGGACACCTCGTGGCCATGACCGGAGATGGCACCAACGACGCTCCCGCGCTCGCGCAGGCCGACGTCGCAGTGGCGATGAACACCGGCACGCAGGCGGCGAAGGAAGCCGGGAACATGGTCGACCTCGATTCCAACCCGACCAAGCTCATTCGCATCGTCGAGATCGGCAAGCAGATGTTGATGACGCGCGGCTCGCTCACCACCTTCAGCATCGCCAACGACATCGCGAAGTACTTCGCGATCATCCCCGCGGCGTTCGCCACCACCTACCCGGCCCTCAAGGTGCTCGACATCATGCGCCTGCACTCGCCCACCAGCGCGGTGATGTCGGCCGTCATCTTCAACGCGCTCATCATCGTGGCGCTCATTCCACTCGCGCTGCGCGGCATCAGCGCGAAGCCGGCGCCCGCGGCCCAGGTGCTCACGCGCAACGTGCTCATCTACGGCCTGGGCGGCGTCGTGTTGCCATTCCCGTGCATCAAGATCATCGATCTGACGCTCGGCGCTCTGGGGGTCGCATGATTCGCCCTGCACTCGTGTTGTTGACGTTCTTCACGCTGGTCACCGGCGTGGCGTGGCCACTCGCGCTCACGGTGTTCGACGACGGCAAGCTCGCGCCCGGCGCGGTGACGATGAAGGTCTTCGATGGCCCGGGCGATTTCTGGAGCCGGCCGAGCGCCGGCACGCCGACGGCGAGCAGCGGCAGCAACCTCGGGCCGACGAACCCCGCGTTCCTCGAGGCGGTGAAGAAGCGCGTGGAAGCGATGCGCGCAGCGCACCCCACGCAGAGCGGGCCGGTGCCAGCCGAGCTCATCACCGCGAGCGGGAGTGGATTGGATCCCGACCTCAGCGTCGCTGGCGCGAAGTACCAGCTCGATCGCGTCGCGCTCGCTCGCGGTGTGACGCGCGCGAAATTGGAAGAGCTCGTCGACGCGCACACCCAGCCGCGCTTCATCGGCATCTTCGGAGAGCCGCGCGTCAACGTGACGCGACTGAACCTCGCGCTCGCGGCCCTCGCCCCGCTCGCCGCGACGCCACCGCCACCCACGCCCGACGCCACGCTCGATGCCGGAGCGCCCCCACCGTGAGCGGGCGCCTCGAGTCCGTCTTCCCAACTGAGGAAGACGGTCGTGGTGAGGGGCCGAGCGAGCCGTCAGCCAACCGTGATTGGCGTCACGCGACGCGCCTCCCTCGGCGCTCGTGTGGCGAGCTCGCAGCTCGACTCGGCCCCTCACCCCGGCGCTTCACTCAGGTAGAGAGACCGGCGTGACGTCTGACGCCGCCGACCGCCGCCCTGATCCCGACGCGCTGCTCAAGCGCGTCACGGCCGAGGCGAGCACGCGCGCGCGGTTGAAGATCTTCTTCGGCTTCGCTCCGGGCGTCGGCAAGACGTTCGCGATGCTCGAATCGGCACACCGGCTCATCGCCCAGGGTGTCTCGGTGGTGGTGGGCATCGTCGAGACGCACGGCAGATCGGAGACCGCGGCGCTGCTCGAAGGCCTCGAGGTTCTGCCGCGCAAGAAGCTCGAGTACCGCGGCACCACGCTCGAGGAATTCGATCTCGAGCGCGCGCTCGCCCGCAAGCCGCAGGTCCTGCTCCTCGACGAGCTGGCGCACACCAACGTGCAGGGCAGCCGCCACGAGCGCCGCTGGCAAGACGTGCTCGAGCTGCTCGACGCGGGCATCGAGGTGCACACCACGCTCAACGTGCAGCACGTCGAGAGCCTCAACGACGTGGTGGAACAGATCACCCGCGTGCAGGTGCGCGAGACCGTGCCTGACGCGCTGCTCGAGCGCGCCGACGGCATCGAGCTGGTCGACCTGCCGCCTGAAGAGCTCCTCAAGCGGCTGCGCGACGGAAAGGTGTACCTGCCCGAGCAGGCGCGGCGCGCGGGCGAGCACTTCTTCCGCGAAGGCAATCTCCTCGCGCTGCGTGAGCTGGCGCTGCGTCGCACCGCCGAGCGCGTCGACCGCGCCGTGCAGGACTACCGCAAGCTCCACGAGATCCAGACCACGTGGCCCGCGGGCGAGCGGTTGCTGGTGTGCGTCGGACCCGCTCCGGCGTCAGCACGGCTCGTGCGAGCGACGCGTCGCATCGCCGCTGGTCTGCGCGCGCCCTGGTACGCGGCCTGCGTCGCCAACCCCGTCGCGCCGCTGGCGAAGGAAGATCAGGCTCGCCTCGAAGCGCACCTCGAGCTCGCGCAGTCACTCGGTGGCGAGGTCGTGCGCCCCTCGGGCACCGCCATCGCCGAGGAGCTGTTGTCGTGGGCGCGCGCGCACAACGTCACCCGCATCCTGCTCGGAAAACCCACCCACACGTGGTGGCGCGATCGACTGCGCGGCTCACTGCTCGACGCCATCGTGCGAGGGAGCGGAGACATCGACGTGCTCGTCATCTCCGGCGACGCCGAAGATCCACGGCCGCGTGAGGCGAGCGCTCCGACAGAACGCGCGCCGTGGTGGGCGTGGGTCACCAGCGTCGCGGCGATCGCCGTCACCACCGGCGTGAACTTCCTGATGCACCACGAGTTCAAGGTGCCCGACCCTGAGGTGCTCTTCCTCGCGACCATCATGTTGGTGGCGGCGGCGTTCGGTCGGGGGCCGTCGCTCCTCGCGTCGGCGCTCTCGGTGGCGGCGTACGACTTCTTCTTCGTGCCGCCCTACTTCACCTTCACCGTCACCGACTCACGGTACGTGCTCACCTTCACGATGATGTTCGTGGTGGGCGTGGTGACCTCGACCCTCGTGAGCCGCATGCGTGGGCAGGAACGCGAGGCGCGGTCGCGAGAGACCGACACGCGGGCGTTGCTCTCGCTCACGCGCGACGTGGGGCACGCCTCGACCGTCGCCGAACTGGCGCGCGCGCTGTCGTCACACGTCGTCGAGGCCGTGGGCGGGAGCGTGGTGGTGCTGATGCCCGGCGCCGGCGGCCTGAGCGTCATCGGCAGCTCTCCGGAAGGCACCACGCTCGAGAAGACCGACCTCGGCGTCGCGCAGTGGACACACGAGCACCAACGCGAAGCCGGGCTCTCGACGCCCACGCTCTCGGGGGCGCGCGTGCTGGCGTTGCCCATCGGCCGCGCCTCGGGCGTGCTCGCCTGGAGGCCGGGCAGAGAAGACCTCGACCCACAGCGCCGCGCGCTCCTCGACGCCTTCAACCGCCAGGCGGGGCTCGCGCTCGATCGCCTGCAGTTCGGAGAGGCCGCGCGCACCGCCGCGCTCAAGGCCCGCACCGAAGAGCTGCGCAGCTCGCTCTTGTCCACGGTGTCGCACGACCTCCGCACGCCGCTCGCGGTCGTGACCGGCGCCGCGAGCACGCTGCGCGATGACCGCGAGCTGTCCGACGACAACCGGCAGCAGCTGGTGGAGACCATCGTCGACGAAGCCGAGCGCCTCGAACGCGTGGTGCGCAACCTGCTCGACATGACCCGGGTGCAGGCGGGCGCGCTCAAGGTGAAGAAGGAATGGGTGCCGGTGGACGAGCTCATCGGCTCGGCGCGCACGCGCTTGAGCAAGGTGCTCGCCGGGCGCGACATCACCACGCGCGTGTCACCCGACGCGCCCTTCGTGCACGCCGACCCCGCGCTCTTCGAACAGGTGCTCTTCAACCTCCTCGACAACGCGGCGAAGTACACGCCGGCCGGCTCTCCGCTCGAGCTCGAGGTGACTCGACGTGACGAGACCACGCGGCTCGCGGTGAGCGATCGCGGCCCCGGTGTGCCCGAAGAAGAGCGCGAGCGCCTGTTCGACAAGTTCTACCGGGGGCCTTCGGCGCAGGCGGCTCCGGGCGCGGGGCTGGGGCTGGCCATCTGCCGCGGCATCATCGAAGCGCACGGCGGCACCCTGCACGTCGAGGGGCGCGAGGGCGGCGGCGCGACGTTCGTGATCACCGTGCCGCGCGACGGTGAGCCGCCGCAGATTCCGACCGAGGAGGCGACATGACTGGCACTGGCCCGTTGATTCTCCTCGTCGACGACGAGGTGCAGATGCGGCGCTTCTTGCGCGCGGCGCTCACCAGCCAGGGCTACCAGCTGCTCGAAGCCGAGAAGGGCGCCGAGGTGGTCGGCCTCGTCGCGTCGCACAACCCCGATCTCGTCCTGCTCGATCTCGGCCTGCCCGATCTCGACGGCCTCGAGGTGACGCGCAAGGTGCGTGAGTTCAGCCGCGTGCCCATCATCGTCATCTCGGCGCGCGGTCGCGAAGATGACAAGGTCATCGCGCTCGACGCGGGCGCCAACGACTACGTCACCAAGCCGTTCGGCATCAACGAGCTCCTCGCGCGGCTGCGCGTGGCGTTGAGAGATCGCCAGACGGGAGAAGCAGAGCCCGCCAACATCGAGCTGCGCGGGCTGTCGATCGACTTCGCGCGCCACGAGGTGAAGCGTGACGGTGAGTTGATCAAGCTCACTCCGCTGGAATTCAAGTTGCTCGCCTGTCTCGCGCGGCACGCCGGCAAGGTGCTCACGCATCGCCAGCTGCTCAAAGAAGTGTGGGGACCGACGCATGGCGAGCAGACGCACTACGTGCGCGTGTACATGGCGAACCTGCGCAAGAAGCTCGAGCCCGATCCTTCGGCGCCGAAGTACCTCCTCACCGAGGCGGGCGTCGGCTACCGCCTGAAGGACTGAAGGCTCGCGATGAACTGGCTGTGCATCGGCGGGTTGTTCGTCATCACCGCGCTCGCGGAGATCGTCGGCTGCTACCTGCCCTGGCTCGTCCTGCGCAAGGGCGCCTCGGCGTGGCTCCTCGTTCCGGCCGCCGCGAGCCTGGGCGCCTTCGCGTGGCTGCTGACGTTGCACCCTTCCGCGGCGGGGCGCACCTACGCGGCGTACGGAGGCGTCTACGTCAGCGTCGCCATTGTCTGGCTGTGGGCCGTCGACGGTCAGCGCCCGACCGCCTTCGACGTGGTAGGCGCGCTCATCGCGCTCTGCGGCATGGCCGTCATCGTCTTCGGCGCGGCACGGCACGAATGACCGGGTCGAAGTTCACCACGCGCAAACGTTTCGCCGGTCCCGCGCTGGACCGTCGAACTTCGAGCGTTACCTATCCAGACATGAGCTTGGTGCGTCGCGCAGCGCTCATCGCAGGGAGCTACATCGCGCTGGCGACGCTCTGGATCCTCGGCACCGGCGCCCTCGCGCGCTCGCTGACGAACTCGGCCGATGAGCTGGAGCGCTTCGAGCGGTACAAAGGCCTCATCTTCGTCGGCGGCACGGGGCTGCTGCTGCTGCTCGCGTCGTGGTTCGTGCTGCGACGGCTGCAGGCCGATCTCGTGCGCGACGCCGAGGCGCGCGAGACCATGTTGGAGCTCGAGCGACACTCGCAGTCTGGTCTCTTCGTCAGCTCCATCGTGCACGACGCGAACAACGTGGCGACCGTGGTGTCGGCCGCCCTTCACGAGCTCGCGCGCGGCGCACGCGATCAGCAGGCGCGCGAAGCGGTGAGCGACGCCCAGACCTCGCTCGACAAGTTGCAGAGCCTGTTTCGCGATCTCAAGACCATGGGCCGGTTCGAGCGCGCGTGCGTCCAGCCGCGCGAGCTCGTCGGGCTGGTCGAGAAGACGGTGCGGCTGCTCCGCGGTCACTCCCTCGTCAAACACTGTCGAATCGTCGTCGTCGCGCCCGAGCCCATCACGATGCCGCTCGATTCCGGCCTCGTCGATCAGATGTTGATCAACCTCGTGCTCAACGCCGCCGACGCGACGCAGGGGCGCGGACGCGTCGAGGTACGCATGTTCAAGGAAGGCGACAGCGCGCGGCTCGAGGTGCACGACGACGGCCCGGGCGTGCCGGCAGAGGCGCAAGCGCAGCTCTTCCATGCCTTCAAGACCACCAAGGCCCACGGCACGGGCCTGGGCCTGCTCTCGGTGCGGGAATGCGCGACCCGCCACGGCGGCGCGGTCAACTACGTGACCTCGCCGCTCGGCGGTGCGTGCTTCACGGTGAGCCTGCCGGTCGCCTGAGCCTCACAGGTCGACCTGCATGCCCAGCTCGACCACGCGGCCGGGCGGAATGCCGAAGTAGCTCGTCGCCGGCAGCGCGTTGCGCGACACGAAGGCGAACAGCAGCTTGCGCCACACCATCATCGGCGACTTGCCGTTGGTGAGGAGCGTCTCGCGCCCGAGGAAATACGAGGTGGTCGACGGCTCACACACCAGGTTGCTCTCGCGCGCACGAATGAGGATCTTCGGCACGTTCGGCGTTTCCATGAAGCCGGTGTGCCAGAGCACGCGGAAGAAGCCGTTGCCCAGATCCTCGACGCTGATCTGTTCCTCTTTTGCGACGGTCGGCACGTCTTCGGGGATGATCGACAACAACACCACCTGCCGGTGCAGCACCTGGTTGTGCTTCAAGTGGTGCAGCAACACCGGTGGCGTGCCGTCGGGGTTGCCAGCCATGAACACCGCGGTGCCACGCACGCGATGCGGCTTGGTGGCCTCGAGATCTTCGAGCAGCGCCGACAGCGGCATGACCGACTGCGTGAAGCGCACGGCCAGTTCCTTGCGGCCCCGCTTCCACGTCGTCATCAGCGCGAACATGCCCACGCCGACCGCGATGGGGAACCAGCCACCCTCGAAGAACTTGAGCGCGTTGGCGGCGAAGAACGGAATGTCGAACGCGAGGAAGAGCACCAGCAGCGGCAGCGCCTTCCACATCGCCCACTTCCAGTTCTTGAGCGTCACCACGAAGTAGACGAGCGAGGTGATGCCCATCGTGCCCGTGACCGCGATGCCGTAGGCGGCGGCAAGCGCGGTCGATTCGCGGAACACCAACACCAGGCCAAGACAGCTCACCATCAGCGCGACGTTCACTTCGGGGATGAAGATCTGCCCTTCATTCACCGCCGAGGTGTGCACGATGGTGACGCGCGGCATGTACCCGAGCGCGACGGCCTGACGGGTGAGCGAGAAGGCCCCGCTGATCAGCGCCTGCGAGGCGATGACCGTGGCCGCCGTGGCCAGACCGACCATCGGGTAGAGCGCGAACTCGGGCACGATGGCCCAGAACGGCTTCTCGACCCAGCCGTGCTCGAGCAGAAACGCACCTTGACCGAAGTAGTTCAGCATCAAGGCCGGGAGCACGATCGCGAACCAGCCGGCGCGAATGGGCTTCGCTCCGAAGTGGCCCATGTCGGCGTAGAGCGCTTCACCACCGGTGATGCACAACACGACCGAGCCGAGCACCTTGAACGCGCGCCCCGGGTCGGTCTTGAAGACCTCGACCGCGTAGCCGGGCCAGATGGCCTTCAAGATCTCCGGGTTGTTGATGATGCCCTTCAACCCCAGCCCGCCGATCACGCAGAACCACACCAGCATGATGGGCCCGAAGGCCTTGCCGATCTTGTCCGTGCCGCGCTTCTGCACGAGGAAGAGCGCCAGGAGGATGAGCAGCGTCAGCGGGACGACCCAGCGATCGAAGGTGTGGGTCGCCACGCTCAGGCCTTCGACCGCCGAGAGCACCGAGATGGCTGGCGTGATGATGCCGTCGCCGTAGAGCAGCGCCGCGCCGAACAACGCCGCCAGCACCACCGCCCCGCGCACGCGGCTCTCAGCCTTGTGGGGGATCAGCGCCAACAACGCGAAGATGCCGCCCTCGCCCTTGTTGTGCGCCCGCATGATGAACGACAGGTACTTCACGGTCACCACCATGGTGAGTGACCAGAAGAAGAGCGAGAGCAGCCCCATCACGCTCTCGTGGCCGACGACCAGCGAGTGCGGCTTGGTCACGCCCTGCGCGTCCTTCGAGAAACATTCCGCGACGGCGTAGAGCGGGCTGGTGCCGATGTCGCCGAAGACGATCCCCAACGCTCCGAGCGCGAGCGGGAGCAGCTTCTTCTCGTGACCGTGACCGTGGCCGCTACTGCTGGGTTCGCCCTTCGATTCGGCGCTCGGCGGCGTGGCCGCAGCCGGCTCAGGAGAGGCACTCATTCGCGGGCTCATAGCGCAAAGACTCCCTTCGCCCAGCCCATTCGCGAAACCTCGGCAGTGACGGCCGGTTACCGCGCCATCGATGAGGTCCGTGAAAGGGGCGTTGGTGTCGGGACGTGGTAGATCTGGCCACACTGACGTTGACGTTCCCGCTTGGGGGCAACGCAAGATGGCTGAGGCTGAAGTCGATCCGCTCGTAGGTCAGGTCTTGAGCGGCCGCTTCGAGATCGTGGCGCCGATCGGCATCGGCGGAATGGGCCGCGTCTACAAAGCCGTGCAACAGCCGCTCGGCCGCGAGGTCGCGCTCAAGGTCTTGAACCCCCGCTACGACGGCACGAAAGATCCCGGCTTCGAACGCCGCTTCTTCCTCGAAGCGTCGATGACCGCGAAGTTGAAGCACCCCAACACCATCACGGTGCACGACTACGGCCGCACCGACGACGGCATCTACTTCATCGCGATGGAGTTTCTGGAAGGCGACACGCTCCAGAAAGTCCTCTCAGAGAACGGCCGCCTGCCGTGGCCGCGCGCGCTGTTCATCGCCGGTCAGGTCGCGCGCTCGCTGCGTGAAGCGCACAAGCTGGGACTCGTTCACCGCGATCTCAAACCCGCGAACGTGATGTTGATGACCGAGGGCACCGGTGGAGACACCGTGAAGGTCCTCGACTTCGGCCTCGTGAAGTCGTTCACGCCCGAGAAGCCCAAAGAAGACGAGGTCGATCGCACCGGCCTCACGCAAGCGGGCGTCCTGCTCGGCTCTCCGCTCTACATGGCGCCCGAGCAGGCGCGTGGTGAAGCCGACCCGCGCACCGACATCTACGCGCTCGGCGTTCTGATGTTCCAGACCATCGCCGGTCGTCCTCCGTTCGTGAGCAAGGAGTCGATCGACGTCATCGTCAAACACATCCGCGAGAAGCCGCCTGAGCTGCGCTCGCTCGTTCCCGAAGTGCCGATCGAGGTGAACTCGCTGGTCATGAAGTGTCTGGAGAAAGAGCCGCCCGCGCGCTTCCAGACGATGGACGAATTGCTCGACGCGATGCGCATGGCGACCGCGGGCCAGGGACTCTCGGGCGCCTTCGCTGATCCGCGCACGCAGTCGGGCCTCTACCCGCGCACCAGCACGCCGCACCACCCGGTCGTCAATCTGCCGGGGAGCGCGACGCCGAACTCCGTCAGCGCCGAAGACATCAAGAGCCTCGAGGTGGACATCGCCGAGAGCGGAGCGCGCCGCCGAAGCCGCATGCCGATGATCCTCGGCGTCAGCGGCGTGATCGCGCTCGGAGCGATCGTCGGTGGCTTCGCCGCGTGGAAGGCGATGAAGAGCGAGCCGAAGGTGACGCCTCCGAAAGATCCGGTCGTCATCGTTCCCAAGATCGATCCACCTTCGATCGTCGACGTGAAGTTCGACATCGACAGCGAGCCGAAGGGCGCGACCGTGCTGCGCAATGGACTCAAGATCGGCGTGACGCCCTTCTCACTCACCCTGCAACGCAAGGACTCAGCGGCGCTGCAGCTCGAGCTCTCGTACGTGCTCGAAGGCTACGAGCCCGCGAACGTCGTCGCGCAGGGGAGCGAAGGCATCGTCAGCGTCAGCCGCGCGCTCGTGAAGAAGCCAGAGCCGGTCGTGAACACCAACAACCGGCCTCCGAAGAATCCCAAGAACCCCAAGAATCCGAAGAATCCGAAGGACCCGAAAGATCCGAAGGACAACCCCGAGGGCTACAAAGACGACCCGTACTGAGCGCACCATCACCGCAGGTGAGGTCGTCTACTGCTCGGCTTCGCGGAGCGCGCCGTCGAGGAAGCTGCGCAGTTCGTACATCTGCTCCGAGCCGAACCCCTGGCCCACGTAGGCCGCGCCGTAGCTGAAGCCGCCGCCGAAGAGCATCGCTGCGAGAATGAGCGTGGGTGTCAGGAGCGCGCCGCCCAACATCCATTGGCTGGTCAGCCACACCGCCGCGCCGACCGACAACAAGCCGAACAGGAGCTGGATGCCGACGAAGAGCGTCCACAGCTGCGGGTGCGGCGAGAAGGTGGCTGACAGCCGCGTGCCGCCACCGGCTCGCTCGTCGAGTTGCACGTCGAGGTGCGGTGTCCAGAAGTGGCGCCTGGCGTCGACGATGGTGAGCAGCACGGTGCGGCGGAAGACCGAACCGGTCACGTTGCTGCCGTCCAACGCGAGGTGGTGGCGCACCTTCTCGGTGATGGTCTCCGGCGACTGAGCGAGCTCCAACGTGAAGCGAGGTCTGGCGCGGGGTCTCTCCATGGGTGCGTGGAGCCTACCGCGCGAACATTCCGGGACGACGCCGCGCCGACCTCGCTGCGTGATCACTCGATCGCGTCGGGCGCGGGCTTGTGCGCCTTCTTCTTCTTCTTCCCGTCTGCGAACTCACCCAGATACGTGCCGTCGTCGGAGTACTTGTTCGAGCACTCCTTGCGGCCGTTCTTGGCCTGCACCAGCACCGCGAACTCCCCGCGTGTGCGATCGGGCACCTTCACGTAGGCCGCGGCGAGCTCGTCGCACGTCGGCAACGTTCCGTAGCCCTGGCACATCAACATCACCTTGGGCCCCAGCTCGTCCTTCGCCTTCTCCATGCCGCCGTCGGTGTCGAAGATCTCGATCAGCTCGAACATGTCGTTCATGTCGAGCACGAAGGCTTCGGGGCACCCGAGCTGACGCGCTTCTTCCGCGCCGGGAGCGTTCAAGCCCTTGGTCGCCAATGACGCGCCCTTGCCGATCGCCTTCAAGACCTTCTGACCGTTCTCACTCTGCGCGGCCTGCCAGATCACGATGCCGCTGATCACCAGCACGATGATCATCAGGCCGCCGGCGACGGCGAGCGCGACGAGACAGCCGCGCGAACAGCCACTGGGCTTCGCTTGATTGGTCTGATTCGGATTCGGCTGGGGTGAAATCGGCGGCGGTTGCGGAGTCATGTCCCCTCGGCCTTTCGCTGGCGTTTTCGCAGCGAGTGATAATCTCACTTCATGCCGTGTCGTGCTCCCTTTCTCCGCGCGGCGTTGCTGATCGCCGCCCTCCTGAGTCCGGCAGTCGCACTCGCTGACGCGCGCACCGAGGCGCGTCGCCACTTCAAGACCGGCATGGCGTTGATCGCCGACGGCAAGGTCGACGACGGCATCGGCGAATTGCTCGAGGCGTACAGCATTCGCCCGCACCCCAACGTGCTCTTCAACATCGCCAAGGCGTACGAGAGCGCGGGCCGTACCACCGACGCGCTCGGCTATTACAACCGCTACCTCGAGACGAACCCGCCCGACGCCGACAAGGTGCGCGCGGTGGTGACGAAGCTCGAGAGCACGATTCCGAAGAAGCCTGATCCCGTCGTCGAGCCCCTCGTCGATCCCAAACGGCCCACCGTCGTCCAGCCGCAGGTCGACGACAAGACGGTGCAGCGCTTGAACGAGCTCGCGGATCGCCTCGAGCGCGCGGTCGCGAAAGCCGAAGCGGCGCCCGAGCCAAAAGACGCGCTCCCCGACGGCAAGCCCGGTGCTGGAGCCGCCGCCGTCGAAGAAGACTTCGGCGTTCCCTACGAAGAGACCGTCGTCGCCGCGTCACGTCGCGCGCAGGCCACCATCGAAGCGCCCAACGCCATCACCATCATCAGCGGCGACGAAATTCGCGCCTCGGGCCTGCTGACGCTGCCGGAAATTCTGCGCCGCGTGCCCGGAGCCGAAGTCATGGTGATGGGCGTCACCTCGGCCAACGTCTCGTTCCGTGGCTTCAATCAGCGCATCGCCAACAAGGTGCTGGTGCTCGTCGACGGCCGGCCGGAGTACCAGGACTTCCTCGGCGTCACGCTGTGGCCGGTGCTGCCGGTCGGGCTGGAGGAGATCGAACGCGTCGAAGTCATCCGCGGCCCCGGTTCAGCGCTCTACGGCGCGAACGCGATGTTGGGCGTGGTGAACATCATCACCCGCGCTCCGGGAACTGGTCCGCGTGCTGAAGCGACGGGCTTCGCCGGCAACAGCAACATGGCCGGAGCGAGCTTCGTCGCCAGCGGCGGAGACAAGGTGCGTTTCCGCGCGTCGGTCGGCTATCAGCAGGCCAACAAGTACAGCCGCGACTACGAGAACGGGCGCGCTGACGTCGTCTCGCGCGTCGATGATCCCAACCTCGGGCTTCGCTCTGCTCGCGCGAACGTCACGGCCTTCTACGCCATCAACAAGGACTTCTCGATCGCGCTGTCCGGCGGCGTGAATCGCCTCTTCACCGAGCTGTACGCGCTCGGTCTGTTGCGCAACTTCTTCCTCGACGGACTCGGTGGCTACGCGAAGGCCGACTTCACCGCGGGTCCCGTGAAGGTGCGCTTCTTCTGGAACCACTCGGAGTTCAACGCGGGGCCGCAGTACGAGCCGGTTGGTCAACGTTCACTGGCGACCAAGCTCGAGACCAACGTCTTCGACGGTGAAGCGCTCTTCCAGAAGGAGTTCCAGCTCGGAGGCACGCACGTCCTCGCCATCGGTCTCTCGGGTCGCTTGAAGCGCGTCGGCTGGGGCTACATCGGCAGACTGCGCGAGGAATTCCACGCCGCGGCCTTCGTGCAGGACGAGTGGCGCATCATCAAGCCGCTCACCGTCACCGCGAGCTATCGCATCGATCGCCACCCGCTCCTCGACAACGGCAAGCCTG
>JAEUJS010000163.1 GCA_016792935.1 Archangium sp.
GACGTCGTTCAATGAACTCCGGACCACATGACGTTGGGTGTGAAGTTTCCTGCGTGTAGTGCTCAGAGTGATCTCGAAGTCGCGTGTCGGCTGCGTTCGCGCCGACGTACGCGTTCACGGGGTGGGGAGCAGCGACGGAGCTGATCGGTCGCTGAATGCGGCCTGAATCGCTGCGGTGAGGTAATCCAAGACATGTCTCTTCTGTTTCCTGCGTATTCCGGTGCGTATTCCGGCGATGCCGAACACCTGTTCCGGCTGAAGCCGACCGGTCATTCCGGGCCATGCCGATCACCGATTCCGGTGTGACGATCCTGGTTGCTGCTACTTCATGGCAGACGTGACGAAGAAGCCGAGGCGGCGGCGCACAAACGACCGAGACAGCGCACCCTTCAGGCAGCGTGCGCCTTGATAACCAGCGCCTTCGGATCGAGTTCGACGAACGGCCTGGCGGGTTTAGCGAACAGGTAGCCCTGCATGAGATCGACGCCGAGCCGCTGCAGCGTGCGCAGCTCCGCGGGGGTCTCGATGGCTTCGGCGACGACGCGCGCTCCGAGTTCTCTGCAGAGGTCGAGGACCGCGGTGACGATCAACTGATTGACGCCCGAGGCCTCGATGCCGCGCACCAGTGAGGCGTCGAGCTTCACGAACTCCGGCTGCACCTGGGAGAGTGAGGTGAGACCGGCGTAGCCCGCTCCGAGATCATCGATGGCGACGCGGAAGCCGAGCTCACGCAACGCGCGGATGTGTTCGACCAGCGCGTGGTGGTGCGAGAGCGAGGCGCGCTCGGTGATCTCGAGCACCACGCGGGAAGCGCGCAGCGAGAGCGGAGCCGTCGGATCGTAGAGATCCGGATCATCGAGATCTTCGGGGTGCAGGTTGACGAAGAGATCGACGCCCTGCGGCAGCTGCTCGAAATCCGCGGCGGCGATGTTGCGAATGCGACGACCGAGCTCGAACAGGCGCTTGGTCTTCTCAGCGAGCTCCAGCACTTCGGTGGGACCCTTCACTTCGGTCGCGGTGGTGCGGAGCAACGCTTCGTACGAGAGCGGCTTGCCGGTCGAGAGCTGCGCGATGGGCTGGTACGCCATCCACAAGCCGTCGAGCGCGCGGTTGAGACGGCAATGGGCTGCCCCGAGATCATCGGTGGACGCGCGGCGGGTGACGGCGTCTTTCACGGCCGAGACGAAGGCATCGACGTCGAACGGCTTGGGCATGAACTTGTGCACGCCGAGATCGATCGCGCTGATGGCGGTCTCCAGCGTCGGAGCGCCCGTCATCAACACCACCGGCACCGAGTGATCGACCTCCCGCACCGCGCGCAGCAGCGAGATGCCGTTGATGCTCGGCATGCAGACGTCGCTGACGATGGCGTCGTAGTGGCGCTCCTCGATGCGCTCGAGCGCGCGTGTGGGGTCGTTCACGGTCTCGACGGTGAGGCCGGCGCGACGAAGCACGCCGCTGCACACGCGGAGGAAGAGATCGTCGTCGTCCACCACGAGCACGGTCGCTTTTTGCGGATCGGGAGGCGGAAGAGTCGCAGGCATGGGGAAGTCCTCGCCGGGGCGAAGAGCAACGTCGATGCCGAGTGGATCAGGCTGGAATCAGTCGAGTCGCGAGGGGTCGATCGAGACTCGGCGAGTCACGCCGTGTGGTCAAACTGGAGGCGCGTCTTCGCCTTCGCCCTTCTGGATGAAGCCGTATTTCTCGAGCTTGTAATAGAGCGCGCTGGTCTTGATGCCGAGCAGGCGCGCGGTCTCGGTCTTCACTTTCTTCGCCTTCTCGTAGGCGCGTTCGATCAGCTGTCGCTCGAGATCTTCGAGGATGTCGGGGAGCGGGCGATCTCCATGCGGCACCGGCAACGCGCCTTGCGTTTGCGACGCGCGCGCTTCGGCCGATTGCAGGAACGCGGGGAGATCTTTCTCTTCGAGCTGCGCGGTCTCGGCGAAGACAAGCGATTGCTCGATGGCGTTCTCGAGCTCGCGCACGTTGCCCGGCCAGGCGTAGCGGCAGAGCGCGGACACGGCTCCGGGCGAGAGTGACTTCACCTGCGGGTTGATGCGCGGGGCGTGTTTGGCGACGAAGTGGCGCGCGAGGATGCCGATGTCTTCGGGGCGTTCGCGCAGCGCGGGGATCTCGAGCGGCACGACGTGGAGTCGGTAGAAGAGGTCTTCGCGGAAACGACCGGCTGCGACTTCGGCTTTGAGATCGCGGTGCGTGGCGCAGATGACACGCACGTCGACCTTGATCGTCTCTTCGCCGCCGACGCGCTGGATCTCGCGTTCCTGCAGCACGCGCAGCAACTTGGTCTGCACCGCGGCGGAGATCTCTCCCAACTCGTCGAGGAAAAGCGTGCCGCCGTCGGCGAGCTCGAAGCGGCCGAGCTTCTTCTTCACCGCGCCGGTGAAGGCGCCTCGCTCATGACCGAAGAGCTCGGACTCGAGCAACGTCTCCGCGAGCGCGGCGCAGTGCGTGACGATGAACGGACCATTCGCGCGTGGTGACGCGTCGTGGAGCATGCGCGCGACGAGCTCTTTGCCGGTGCCGGACTCTCCGTGCACGAGGACGGTGGCGTCGGTGGCGGCGGCGCGCTTCACCTGCGCGAGGAGCTTCTGCACTGGCGCGCTGTCTCCGACGATGGAGACGCCGGTGCGCGAGTTGAGCTCTTTGTGCAGCACTTCGGTCGTCGCTTCGAGCTTGGTGATGCGCGCGCGGGTGCGCGAGAGCTCGAGCGCGGCGTCGACCTTGGCGCGCAGCACGTCGGGCGGGAACGGCTTCTCGATGAAGTCGCACGCGCCGAGCTGCATCGCCTGCACGGCTTCGGAGATCGTGCCGTGACCGGAGACCATCAAGATGACGGCCTGGGCGTCGTGGGCCTTCACTTGCTTCACGACGTCGTGACCGGTGACCCCGTCCATCTTCAAGTCGGTGACGACGAGATCAGCGCCTTTGCTGGTGAACGCCGCGACGCCTTCGGTGCCCGAGCGGAAGGCGAGCACCTCGTGCCCGGCCTTCTTCAGCGTGACCGCCATGCCTTCACGCATGGTGTCGTTGTCATCGATGACGAGGATTCGCGCCATGCGCGCGTTCTACCTGACTGCGGTGCTTCAGATAGGCGCGAAGATCTTCAGGCCCGTGCGCGACGCGTTTCCGGCGAGCGTGTTGCGCTCGATGAAGTCCGACGCGCTGCTGCTGCCATCGCCCAACGTGATGGCCGTGTGGCCGTAGATGCTGCCGAGGCGGGTCGAGGTCTTTTCCCAGGTCAGCACGAGGCCCGGAATCTTCAGTGCCTCCGACAGCGGGATGTGGATCTCGCGGAACTTGTTGCGGGGCAGGTTGTTGTCGATCTGGTTTCCGTTGCCCCACACCTTGATGCCGTACGTCGCCAGAATCGCGCGAGAGACGCCGGTCGCGCACAGCCCCTGCGAGCTGTAGCCGCCCATGCCCATCGCCGCGCGACGAGCCGCTTCAGCGAGCGCGCGGCTGCCGCCGGGACGACCGCCGACCGAAGGCGCCGAGACGCCGCCGTTGCCCTTCGGCTTGGCCGGGGTGAACGTGCTCTGGCCAGAGTGACCGGGGATGCGGAGCGAGGCGCCCGCGTAGATCAGGTTGACGTTCTTGATGCCGTTCGCCGAGGCGAGCGCGCCGACCGTCGTGTGGAAGCGAGCCGCGAGAGCCGACAGGGTGTCACCGCGCTTGATCGTGTAGGTCGACATGGTGTGCCTCCGAGAAGTGCTGCCAGATGCAGAAGTGTCGGCAGACACGCACAGCCGGAGTCAGCGATGCCTTGTCAAAGCACCTGACGATTGGCGGCGAATTTCACGCTGAATTTGACGGTGAATTCCCTCTCCCTCGGGGGGGGGCAGGGGTGAGGGAGCGGATCCTCAACTCACTTGCTCAGCTTGCACTCGGTGCCATCGACCTTGAGCACGTAGCGAGTGCCGAACATCGCCTGCGTGATGCGGAGATCGACGCTCTTCGAGCCGACCTTCCCGGTGATGTGTTTGGTCTGGCCGAGGTCGACGACTTCCTCGTTCCCGATGCGCGTGCCGTTCGCCATCAGCGTCGCGCGAACACCGGTGAGCCGCGCGCCGCCATACACATCGAACGTCGCTCCGGAGCAGGAGGCGTGCAGACGATCGCTCCCGAGGCCGCTCGAGAACGTTCCACCCTTCTTGGTGTTCTCTGGTTCAGGCGCAGGCGCAGACGGACGCGAAGGCGGCGGCGGAGGCGCATCGGGATTCGCGGCGACCTTCTTCGCCGGAGCAGGCGGAGCAGGAGGCGGAGGCGGCGTGTTCGGATCAGCCTTCGCCTGCACGGCCGGGCTGCCCTGCACGCAACCCGTCCCCGCGACGAAGTGCATGCCGGCAGGGCATGACGTATCGACGATCGCCACGCACTTCTTTCCATCGAAGCGCGTGCCGCCCGGACACTCGACCTTCGGCGCGACGTTCGCCACGCAGCCCTTGTCCTTCACGAAGTGCGTGCCGCCGGGGCAGTCGATCTGCACTTCCGGTTGCTGCGCCAACACCAGGGTCAGGAGGGCGAGGCTGGTCATGGCGCGCGCCTTACCACTTGAACCGTCGCGCAAGGAAATCGACGAAGGCCCGCGCGCGCGGCGGCGCCTTGCGGCCCGCGGGGAGCAGCGCCCACAGCTCGAGCGTCGACAATTTCCACGGGGCGAGCAGACGCGTGAGGCCACCGCTCGCGAGCTCACTGCGCACCATGAAGCCGGGCATCACCGCGATGCCTTCTCCGCTGCGCGTCAGCGCGAGGAGCGTCGCTCCATCGTCGACGGTCCACAGCGGTGTGATGGGAACGCTGAACGCGTCTCCAGATTTCGGCGGAGTGAAGCGCCACTCGACGTCGAGCGGAGTCGGTCGGTAGCGCAGACACCGATGCTGCACGAGCGAGTGCGGTGACTCGGGTGCGCCGTGCTTCTCGACGTAGCTCGGCGCGGCGACGCAGATCACTTCGTCGCTCCCGAGCTTGCGGCCGATGACTCCGGGCGGAAGTTGGCGGGCGACGCGGATCACCACGTCATCGCGCGTCTCGAAGAGATCGATCGGCCGGTTCTCGACGCTGAGCTCGAGCGGGCCGGGCGACTGCGCGCGAAAGGCGCTCAGGACGTTGGTGAGGCCAGCGCCGAGCAGTGAGCCGGGAGCGTTGATGCGCAAGACGCATTCCGGCGCGGAACGGCCGACGGTGTCGAGCGCGTTGGCGTCGTCGAGCAGACGGCTGGCGGCGTCGAAGAGCTGCAGCCCACGCGCGGTGGGAGCGACCTTCCGCGTGGTGCGTCTGAGCAATTCTCCGCCGACGCGCGCTTCGAGACGGGCGATGCGTTGGCTGACGGCGGACCGGGTGATTCCGGCGCGGCGCGCGGCTTCGGAGAACGACTGGTGGCGGACGGCGAGCGCGAAGAGTCCCCACGACGGGAGCAGCTCGAGATCGAGTTCTGGCGGCCTGGAGGGCATGGATCTGATTGTCCAGAAACGTGAACAGTCTGACCAGCCCGGAGTGCCTACCGGAATCGGGTGGCAGGGCTATTTCCAGGGGTGTCCGGAATCAACCGGCCCTGTCGTTCAAGGAGATTGTTCATGAATACCGCCACTTCTTCCGTTTCGCCTGCTGCCGTTGCCGCTCCGATGCCGATGTCGGCCGTTCGCTGGGAGATCGACGCCGCACATTCCGAGGTCGGGTTTCGCGTGCGCCACATGATGGTGTCGTGGACGCGCGGCAAGTTCGACCGCTTCTCGGGCACGGTGATGCTCGACGAGAAGAACCTGGGTGCGTCGAAGGTCTCGGTCAGCATCGACGCCAACTCCATCAACACGAACACCGCGGATCGTGATGCGCACCTGCGCAGCGCGGACTTCTTCGACGCGGCGAATTTCCCGGCGCTGAAGTTCGAGTCGTCGAAGGTCGAGTCGGGTGCCGGCGGTGCCCTGGTCGTTCAGGGCGCGCTCGAGATTCGTGGCGTGACGAAGCCGGTGACGCTGCACGTCGATGCGCTCGCTCCGGCGGCGAAGGACCCGTGGGGCGGCACGCGTCGTGGCACGCGCGCGACCACGAAGATCAACCGCAAGGACTTCGGGCTGAATTGGAACTCCGCGCTCGAGCTCGGCGGCGTGCTGGTCGGTGAAGAAGTCGAGATCACGCTCGAGATCGAGCTCATCCAGAAGTGAGTCGAGCGATTTGAGCGCCCTGTCTCCCTCTCCCGCCCCTGCGGGAGAGGGTCGGGGTGAGGGGAAGTCAGTGTTATGGGCGCCGGATGAGACTCAGCGAGTTGCTCGCGGTGCATTTGCCTGTCGATGAGAAGGAACGACGCGATCTGGAGCGCATGCAGGAGTTCGCGAAGTCGCTCGCGGAGCCGTTCTCACGAGGACAATGGCCGGCGCATTTCACGGGCAGCGCAGTGGTGGTCACTGCCGACCGAACGCGTGTCTGTCTCGTACTCCACGCGAAGTTGCATCGCTGGCTGCAGCCCGGCGGTCACGCCGATCCTGCTGACGGCGGCTCGATGGCCGCGACGGCATTGCGTGAGGCGCGAGAAGAGACGGGCTGCGACGTCGAGCTGCTCTCACCGAAGCCGATCGACGTCGACGTACACACGATTCCGGCGCGCAAGACCGACCCCGAGCACGAGCACCTCGACGTGCGCTACCTCGTCGTCGCGAACAACCCCGATGCGCTGAAGCACGACCCCAACGAGTCGCACGGCGCGCAGTGGCTGACGTGGGACGAGGCGCTTGCTCGTGCTGACGAGGCTCCGCTCAAAAGACTGCTCGAGAAGGCACGGCGGGCTGGCGCGAAGTGATCGCTCCCTCACCCTGACGCTCTCCTCGAGGGCCTTGGTGCTTCAGCTCGGGAGCGACCAGTCGAAGGTCTCGCCGAGCTTCTTGTTCACCAGCGTGAAGCACTTCTCGGCCTTCGCGTGGTCGACGAACGCCGACTTGTTGAGCGGTGACGGGTGCGGCGTCGCGACGATGGGCTGCGTCGTCTCGAGCGACTCGACCAACTTCTGCGCGGGCTTTCCGAAGCAGAGGAAGACGACCGTGCGCGGCATCTTCGAGACGTGCTCGAGGATCGCGCGCGTGAACGGTTCCCAGCCCTTCTTCTGATGCGAGTTCGCTTCCTTCTCTCGCACCGTCAGCACCGTGTTCAGGAGCAACATTCCGCGCTGCGCCCACGCGGTGAGATCTCCGTGCGCTGGCACGTCGAGACCGAGGTCCGCTTTCAGACCAAGGAACACGTTCTTCAGCGACGCGGGGATCTTCACCTGCTTCGTCACCGAGAACGCGAGCCCGTTCGCATTGCCCGCGGTCGGGTAGGGGTCTTGCCCCAGCAGCACGATCTTCACCTGCTCGGGCGGAGTCAGCGAAAGCGCAGTGAAGATCTGGTCTCTCGGCGGAAAGACCGTCGCGCTCCCGTACTCACCATCGACGAACGTCTCGAGCGACTTGAACGTCGGAGCCGAAACCGCGCTCGACAACGGACCGCGCCACGCCTCAGGGATCAACTGCGAGAGCGACGACATGGAGCGGCACCGTACCAGTGTGCACTCGCGTGAACAGGGGAAGCCGCTGAACATCCATCGCGAGATCAGCGACTTGGAGTTGGCCCCGAGAATGCTCCTGGGGAGGGCATGAACCGACGACGCTTTGCAGCTCCTGTCCAGACGCCGAAGCCTGTCGAACCCGCCGCTCCCGTTCCCGAGGTGCTCTCGGAGCGTCTCGCCCTCGGCGGCCGCCTTCCCCTCGATGTCTCGCTCTCGGTCGCCATCGAGATCGTCGACGCCATCGCCACGGTGCACGCCGACAAGATGATCTACGGAGGCTTCAACGCCGCCGAGCTCACCGTGTTGCCGACCGGCGAGGTGTACAGCTGGGCGTCTCCGAAGCCGGGTGAAGATCTCTCGCTCGATCTCTTCTCTGCGGGCACCGTGCTGTACCAGGTGTTCACGGGCCTCACGCCGAATCAGGCGCGCGCGAAGTTGAGCGTGCCTCCGCAGCACGCGGTGCCGCCCGCGGCGCTCGTGAACCCGGCGCTCGACGAGTCGATCTCGGATCTGCTCGCCAAGATGCTCGACCGTGATCCTTCGCAACGTCCCCACTCGCTGCGCCTGGTGGAGCAGGTGCTGGAAGACGTTTGCGAATTCCTCGATCTCGTCCCCTCGCGCGACGTGGTGCGCGCGTGGTGGGAGAGCGCCGTCGTTTCGGCGGACGACATCATTGTCGAAGTGGCTCCGGCTCCGGCTGCGACGCCGCCTGCGCCTCGCATGGGTCTCGCTTCGCGGCCGGCGCGCTTCGCTGAAGTCGCGTACGACGAAGACGACGAGGAAGAGCAGAACGATGACTTCCCGCCTCCGCTGCGGTTCGACGCGTGGGCTGCTGCTGCGTGTGTGTTCCTCGTTGCGGCGTTTGGGCTCGCGACTCAGCTCTGAGCGCTGTCGATCGAATGCCCTCTCCCCGGCCCACTCCCCCTCAGGGGAGAGGGAGAAAATGAGCGGAGAAATTCCGCCGAAACGTCAGGTGCGTTGACGAGGGGTCGCGAAAATCGAGCGGCGTGCAGCTCCGACAATGTGTGCACAAAGGGGCAGTTCCTTCGGAGTGCACACCATGACGATCGCGCCCGCAGTTCGCAGCGGTACCACGCAGCGACTTTCCCTCACGTCACAGCCCGTCCTTCGCCAGGGCGCTCGCGGTCCGAGCGTCAGCACGCTGCAGCAACGGCTGCGCGCGCATGGCTTCAACGTCAGCGTCGACGGCGTCTTCGGGCCCAATACTGCCGCGGCCGTTCGTTCCCTTCAGCAGCGCAAAGGCCTCGGCGTCGATGGCGTCGTCGGTCCTCGCACGTGGGCGGCGTTGAACGCGTCTGCGACTCCGGCGCCTGCTCCGGGTGGTGGCGGAAACCCGACGCTGCGTCAGGGCGCTCGCGGCGCAGCGGTCACCACGCTTCAGAATCGTCTGCGCGCGCACGGCTACGGCGTGAGCGTCGATGGCGTGTTCGGTCCCAACACGGCGAACGCGGTGCGCAGCTTCCAGAGCCGTCACGGCCTCAGCGCTGATGGCGTCGTTGGTCCGCGCACGTGGGCCGCGCTGAATGGAGCAGGCGGCGTGCTGCCTCCCGTCGGCGGTGGCATGCAGGTCACCGGCTACGTGAACGGATCGCCGCGGACCATTTCGATCTCCAGCGTCGGCAACGGCAAGTACCTGCGCACCGACGCCGCGGCTCGCTTCAACGCGATGAAGGCTGAAGCGGCGCGCGCGGGAATTTCACTGAGCGTCAACTCCGGCTTCCGCACGATGGAGCAGCAGCGCTACCTCTACAATTTGTACCTGCAGGGCCGCGGCAACCTCGCGGCGCGTCCCGGCTACAGCAACCACCAGGGCGGTCTCTCGGCGGACATCAACATGCCAGGCGGCTACTCGGGCTCGACCTACCGCTGGCTGCGCGCGAACGCGGGTCGCTACGGCTTCGTGAACGACGTCGGTGGCGAGCCGTGGCACTGGACGTTCCGCGGCTGAGGATGTGCTCTCACCCTGGCCTTCTCCCCGAGGGAGAGGGGAGAGAGAGCGTGAACACGGTCTCTCCTGGTTTCGAGCGAAGGGTCAGCGTTCCCTTGTGCGCTTCGGCGAGTTTTCTCGCGAGCGGGAGACCGAGGCCGGTTCCTTTTTCTCGCGTCGTGAAGAACGGCTCGAACACCTGCGCCTGTTTGTCGGCCGCGATGCCCGGGCCTTCGTCACGCACTTCGATCGCGTAGTGCGAGCCATGGCGCGCGCCCTTCACCGACACGCGCTGGCCACTGTTCGAGATCTGCACCGCGTTCTTCACCAGATTCACGAGCGCGCTGGTCAGCAACGAGAGATCTCCCTCGAGCGTCGCGTCTTCACTCTCGACCACCAACGACACGTTCTTGCCCGTCGCTTCTCCGGCGAGGTGTTCGGTCGCGTTCTGCAACAGCGACTTCGCCGGGAACGGAGCGGTCTGCAGCTTCCGCTCCTTCGCGAACGCCAGGAAGTCCTCGACGATGCGCTTCAAGTACTCCAGCTCGCGCCGAATCTTCGTCAGGTGTTCGCGCGCGTCGGGAACGTTGGGCTCCTTCGAGGCCAGCTCTTCGTCGAGCAGACCGGAGAACAGCTCGATGCCACCGAGCGGGTTCTTCACCTCGTGCGCCACGCCGCCGAGCATCAGCTTCAACTGTCGATCTCGGCTCTCGAGCGCCACGCGCATCGATTCCAGCTCGCGCGCGAGCAGACCGATCTCCAACGACGCCTCTGCACGCACTGACGTCGAGAGGTCGCCTTCACCGATTCGCAGCGCGGCCGCGACGAGACGCTCCAACGGCTGCGCGAGGCCACGCGCCAGCACCACCGCGACGATCGCCAACACGCCCAGCCCGATGATGGACAACACCAGGAACGTGTTTCCGATGGTCGCGAGTGGACCGAAGAACGCCGCGCTCCCTTCGACGGCGACGGCTCCGACGACCTTGCCTTCCTGCAGCAGCGGCGCGTAGCCCGTCTTGTACAGCTGCCCGTCTTTGCCCTCGAAGAGCACCTGGCTGGCGGCCTTCTCTCCAGCGAAGACGCGCTTCAACTCACCTGAGTCGCGCAGCAGTTCCGTCGCCTCGACCATCGGCGTCAGCGGTCCTCCGACGTCGAGCCGCGCGCGCGATTCGACGTCGACCACGAAGATTCTCCGCACCCCGGTGCGCGTCTTCGCTTCTTGCAGCTGGCCGATGAGCGACTTGTAGGTGCGGCTGCCGTCGCCCTGCGCGTCGGCCGCTTCCATCGCCAAGACGCGCTCGCCCTTGAGCTGCGAGCTGACGGCGGCCGCGATGTCCGAGAGTGAACGGCCGAGCTCGTCTTCGAGCGTGTTCCGGCTCGCCTGAAAGAAGAGCCACCCGCCGAGCGCGAGCACGATGAAGGTCGGCACCAGAAACGCCAACAGCAGCCGGCCGCGCAGCGCCATTCAGTTCTTGGGAGTGCGCTGCGCGCAGATCTCCGCGATGAGCGCCATCGACTCTTCGTCGAAGTTCATGAACTCGATGCCCATGCCACCCGGCCGCTTGGGATCGCCCGGAGGATTGACGCGCACCACCTTGCCCATGCCTTCGATCAGCTTGCTCCCGTCGCGCAGCGTGAACTGCAGATAGATGACGGAGCCTTCTTCCCGCGGCGAGTCGGTCTTGATGAAGATGCCGCCCGGAGAAATGTTGAGCGAGTACTCCGCGAGGAACTCGTCGAAGGTGTCGAAGCGGAACTGCACGAGCACGTTGAGTGGTGCACGTGGGTGTTTGCGCTTTTCGGCCCCGGAGTCGCTCATCGCGTCAGCACCATACTTCGCCTCGTCCGAGGTGCTAATTCTGTCTGCCGATGCCCGGTGCTGGCGATCTCATTCGCTCGATGCGCAGTGGTGGCGGCAGCGCCATGGCCGCCGCGCGCGAGTTCTTGCGCATGGCGCAAGCGGGGCAAGTCACCGCGTCCGAGGTGAAGGAAGCGCAGAGCGTCATCTCCTCTCCGGAGCTGCGCGACGCGTTCGCCCAGGTCGCGCAGGAATTCACCGCGCTGACCGGAGGGCAGGGCCAGCCCCTGCGCGACGTGAAGGCGTTGCGGCCCGACACCTCGCGGCTCACCAACGCCGCCGCGCTGCCGGAACGATTTCTCTCTGACCTCACGCTGGTGCGCTCGCAGCTGTTCGATCCCTCGCTGTCACGCAGTGAGAAAGCCGAGCGGCTCTTCGAGTTCTTCGAGGCCTACGCGGGGCGCTTCGTCGAGCTGAACGCCGAGACGCCGATGAGCGAAGGTGACCTGCAGAAGACGCTGGCCAACTTCGAGAAGGCGATCGATCGCGCGGGCTTCCAACACCTCGCCGCGGGAGACGGTCGCACGGGCACCGACGCCGCGCGCGACATGCTCAAGGCGAAGAACCTCGAGGACCTGAAGAAGGCGAAGCCGCAGTCGCTCGACGCTCCGGGGTGGAAGGAAAATGCCGTCGCCGAGAAGAACCAGCAGCACATCGAGGCGCAGAAGCGGGTCGAGCTGCAGGCCGATCGGCTGGTGCTGCTCAACCAGAAGCTGACGCCCGCGCAGCAGGCCGAAGAGGCGAAGAAGAAAGAAGAAGAAGCGCGGAAGAAGAAGAGCCGCTCGGGCGTGCTCGGCGGAAATCAGCTGTGGAACGTGATGCACCTGCTGCGCGGCGATGGCGAGCTCAACGACGTGCAGAAGCGTGACGCGATGAATCAGCTGATCGTCGCCGCCGCGCTCATCTTCATCTTCGTCGGCATCGTGGTCGGCGTGCTCGTCGCCGTGAACTGAGCCATGTAGGCGATCTTCCGACCTGTTCTGCCAGTGCCGAGCACTTGGGAACATGGATGGCTAGACTGTGTTCTGTAGCTGGGCCGTCTTCTTCGGGCACAGGGAACCATGCGCCGCGTCACCGTCCTCAACCGCAACGACGCCCTCATCGTGAGAGTTGGCCGTGATCACGCCGCGATGGCGCTCTTCGCCGCGGGCTTCTTCGCCGCGCTCGGACTGTTGCTCGCCATCGATCGCGACTCGGGCTTCGGCCTCGTGGTCTTCATGCTGGACCTCGGGCTGCTGCCGGTCTTCGGCGTCTTCTTTTCCCGCGCGTTCAAGAAGAGTGAGCGCACGCTGGTGCGGGCCAACGGACGACTGCTCCTCGATGGCGAGCCGCTCGAGATGGCGCGCGTCGAGCTGCGCGTGCTGAAGATGCCGGTGACGCGCGTGCCGACCGGTTACGCGCTCTCGCTGTGGGTGATGACCGCGGGTGGCCCTGAAGACGTGCCCATCGGTCACTCGCGCACGTTGCTCGAAGCCTCGACGTTGTCGGGTCAGCTCGAAGAGTTCGTGCAGCGCGCGAACATCAAGCAACACCGTCACGCGTGACGCCTCGCACGCAGTGAGTACAGTCGCGCGCCACAAGCGAAGCCCCTGGGGGCGACGCCGCCGGGAGGCAATGTGGCTCGTGACGAAGCAGTGCGCGATCTCGTCGACAAGTTGGAACTTCCCTTCAACTCACTCGGCGTCGACCCCTACGGCGTCTCGAAGAAGCACCTGACGATCTTCTTCCGGATGTTGGGGTTCCTCTACAACCGCTACTTCCGCGTGAAGGCGGTGGGCCTCGAGAACGTGCCCAACCGCGGGCGCGCGATGTTGGTGGGCAACCACTCCGGCGGCTACGCGATCGACGGCGCGATGGTGCTGACCTCGATGTTGCTCGAGAAAAACCCCCCGCGGCTCGCGCAGGGCATGGTCGAGAAGTTCATGAACCAGCTCGCCGTCTCCAGCATCTGGATGGCGCGCACCGGTCAGCTCACCGGTTTGCCCGAACACGCCGAGCGGTTGCTGCTCGATGATCGCCTGCTCATGGTGTTCCCCGAAGGCGCGAAGGGCACTGCGAAGTTGTTCAAGGAACGCCACTCGCTCGTCGACTTCGGCACCGGCTTCGTTCGCCTCGCGCTCAAGACGAAGACGCCCATCGTGCCCTTCGGCTTCGCGGGCGGTGGAGAGGCCGTGCCTACCGTCATGAACTCGCGCACGCTCGGAAAACTGCTCGGCGTGCCCTACGTGCCCATCACGCCGTACGGCGTCGCCGCGCCGCTGCCGGTGAAGATGGCGGTGCACTACGGCAAGCCGATGGTCTTCGAAGGTACGGGTGGAGAAGAAGACTCGGTCATCAAGGGCTACGTCGATCAGGTGAAGACGCAGATCGCTGCGTTGATCGAATCGGCCGCCGCCGATCGCTCCGGAAACGAGGCGAAGTCATGAAGGTCCTCGTCGTCGGAGTCGGTGGAGCGCTCGCCCGCAAGGTCGCCATCCGTCTGCGCGAGGGAGGTCACTCGGTCATCGGGCTCGATCGCCGCCCGTGGTGGGACGCGCCGCGCGACATGCAGGTGCACGAGGTCGACATCCGCAAGCGCGCCGCGGAAGACGTGTTCCGCCGCGAGCGCCCCGATTGCGTGGTGCACATGGCCACGGTGAACGCGCTCTCGGCCGCGGGAGAAGAACGCGCGCGCATCAACATGGGTGGCACGCGCGCGGTGTTCGATCACTCCGTTGCGTACGGCGTGAAGCACGTCGTCTTCGTGGGGCGCCATACCTATTACGGCGCGTCGGCCGACTCTCCGCTGTACCACACGGAAAACGAGCCCCCGCAGGGCATCGGCAGCTTCCCCGAGCTCGCTGACCTGGTGGCTGCTGATCTCTACGCCGCGAACATGTTGTGGAGAGAACAGAAGCTGAACACCACCGTGTTGCGCCTCGTGTACACGCTCGGGCCTTCACGCACCGGCACGCTCGCCAGCTTCTTGCGCGGCAAGGTGGTGCCGATGGTCTTCGGCTTCGACCCGCTCTTTCAGTTCCTCGATGAAGACGACGCCGCGACGAGCATCGTGGCCGCGGTGGAGAAGCGGCCGCGCGGCATCTTCAACGTCGCCGGTCCTCCGCCCGTGCCGCTGGGCACCATCGCGCGTGTGACGGGGCGCACCGTGGTGCCCGTGCCCGAGCCCGTGTTGCAGCAGCTGCTCGGTCGCTTCGGGTTTCCGAACCTTCCGAAGGGCGCGCTGGAGCACATCAAGTTCCCCATCGTGGTCGATGCCAGCGCGTTCAAGACGGCGACTGGTTTCACGCACGCGACCAGCGAGGTCGAGACGCTCGCTCGCTACAAGCGCATCTCGCCTGTGTAACTCACGGCTTGTTCTTCACAGATTCCGGAGAGACGTTGCGGATCATCTTGATGATCGCGAAGCGCTTCTTCTGCAGCAGCTTCACGCGGTCGCCTTCGATCAAGCTGTTGATGTTGGTGTAGCCGCGGTCGCGCTCGAGATCGACGTCATCGTCCTGCTCCGCGCGCAGCGTCAGCGTGATCTTCCCCAGGTTGCTCGAGAGCGCGACGATCTCTGCTTCCGCCGCGGTGAGCAGCAACGTCACGTCGCCGTACGCCTTGTCGCGTTCGTCGAGCGTGGCCTCGCTCAAGTCGTCGTCTGACTTTCCCGTCGCCAGCACGCGCACGTTCTGCAGCACCGTGAACGCGATGGGCTGCGCCTGCGCGTTGCCCTTGTTGCGCTTGCGCGCCCAGGGGTCGACGCCGACCAGCGTGACGATGAGATCGACGGAGTCTCCCGGCTTCACCCACTGACCGACCGAGCCCGTGACGCTGGTGGCGATGGTGTAGCCGCGGCCACGCTTCATGATGCGGGTGGCGAGCCCTCGCGAGGCGCGCATCGAGACGAACTGCGAATAGAAGAGCGGGTCACCGGTCTGCACCGCGACCGCCAACTTCTGGTCGAGGATGAAGTCCATCGCGTCGCCCTTGATGACGTTGGCGCCCTTGAACGGCTCGGGCACCGAACGCAGCGCGACGTTCTCGAGCGTCACCACGTCGCCGATGTTGAGATCTTCCGCGGCGACCACCACCTCGGTGAGCTGCCACGACGCGCGCGTCTGCTTCTCGGTGGCGAACAACATCGCCCACACCAGCGCCGCGCCGACGAGGGTGAGCACGCCGGCGATGAACAGCGGCGAGCTGCCCGCGAGCAACGACGCGTCCCTGAACGTCGGCGGCGGCGCCGTCGGAGCCGTGACGGCCGCCTGCACTCGAGTCTCTTGATCGGTGACCGAAGCGCCGAGCGGCAACGGGAGCACGCGCGTCTCGCCTTGCACCGCCTGCGCGAGCGAGATCTCCATCGTCGGCTTGCCGAGAATGCTCTCCGGCCCCGAGCCCGCGCTCTGCTGTCCGGGATGCGGCTGTTGCTGGCGCGCGACTGCCCCAGCAGGCTGGCCTGCTGACCTGATGGCCGCGGGCACCTTCGCGTCCGTCACTTCCGGCATCTCGGGCGTCGTCAGCTTCGGAGCGTCCTTCGTCACCTCGACGGTGGACGGCATGCCGAACTTGCCGCTCGAGCTCATGCCCTTCTTGCCGCTGCTGCTCTGCTCCGAAGGAGTGGCGAGGGCTGCGGCATCGGCCGCTGCGCGCCGCCCCGATTTTCCACTCGCGCTCTTGCCGCTCGACTCGCTGCCGTTTCCGACCGCGGGCACGGGACGCGGAGGAAGGCCGCCCTGGATGCGCCCCGACTTCGAGCTCGGGCCCGGGTCGTCCCACGGAACCTGCGGAGCGGGAATGGAGCCGCGCGCCTCGGCCGGCAAGTCGGTCGCCGCGAGGGTGCGCACGTTCGGCTCGAAGGGATTCACCGCCGGCAGATTCGACGACGCGTGCGAGGTCGACGTGGCGAGTGGCTGCGGCGCGTTCCTCGGCGGCGCGACCGCGATGACGCCCGGCTCGGTGCTCACTTCTCCGACGGCGGTCTGATCCTTCTCGTCGAAGACGAGCTTCTTGACCGAAGCCCCCTGGGGTGACGGCGTTGGGGAGAGAAGCGTGGAGACGCGCGACGAAGGAGACGACGCGCCGACCGGAGCGAGCTCCACGTGCGTACCCGCGCTGTCGGGAATGGCGACGCCAATGACTCCGGGCGCGGTGACGCTGGGGTCGAAGCGCAGCACGGGCAGCTGCATCTCGAGCCGCGCGAGCAGCGCTTGCGGCGCGCCGTTGAGTTCCCACAGGTAGTCGTCGCCGGAGAAGTTGTGGCTCTGCCCGAGGAGCCGCGCGCTTTCGCTGGCGGCACGCTCGAGTTCGATGCGCAGCTCGCTCGCGGTGAGGCGGAGCACGTCGGCGATCTCCGGCCCGGGAATGCCCTCGAGCATACGGAGAAAGAAGCGCTCGCGCGGTTGTTCCGGCAGCTCACGAAGTCGCGAGACGACGCGCAGCGCCTCTGCAGTGCCCACGTCGGAGGAAGGCAGCTCGTCGAGGCGGCCACCGGCGCTGTCGCGAGCGATGCGCCGCGCGACGTTGAGCACGTGCGCGCCGACGTCGGCGTCGTCGACGGCGTTGAGATTGCCGAGGGCGAAGTCGATCACGCGCTGCACGAGCGAGCTGGTCACGTGATGCGGGGCGTGCGCGAGACACACGCCATGCACGAAGGGCGTGAGGTATTCCTTGAGGCGATCGCGCGCGTCGGCGTCACCACTGCGCGCGGGGCGGATGTCTTGACGCCACTCCATCGAGCTACAGAGCATCGCATCTTTGCTGAATCGTCGTGATCGCGACGATCGCGCGCTGTCACGTTTTCGACTCGGTGCTGCGGGCGATTTCGTCGCTCGGCGTGACTTAAGGAAAATGGACGCGCGTTTCGATCTGATCGACAAGATCGCCCCACGAATGGCCGACATCATCGATCTTTCGCTCATCGCTGAATCCCGCAAGCACCTCGCCAAGCTGCTCGAAGCGCGCGGCATCAACTACTTCCTGCAGAAGGACGCGCGGCGACCCTTCACGCTCGAACCGTCACGAGTCGACCTCGTGGTGCGCGCGGCCGCGAAGACGAGAAAGCAGAACACCGGTCGCGTGCACGAATCGGCGTACGAGCGAGCGCGAAAAGAAGTGCGACGTGAGCTGATCAGGAGAGTGGTGCAGGAGATGCTGCAGGCCGGGCTGTGATCAGCTGATCACCACAGCCGCTCCGGCTGCTGGTGCACCACCAACAACTTCTTCGCGTCTCTCTTGCTCACGCGTCGGACGAGATGGCGCAGTCGACCAGCGTCGGCGACAGCACGCGCACCAGCTCACTGGGAACGATGGTGCACAACAGACCGCGCCCGCCGGCGTTGATGTAGATGCGCTCGAGCGTGGTGATGGTGCGCTCGCAGCAGATGCGCATCGTCTTCTTCGTGCCGAACGGCGACGTGCCTCCGACCTGGTAGCCGGTGTGGCGCTGCGCCACCTCGGGTTTGCACGGCTGCACCGTCTTCACGCCGAGCTGCCGCGCGAGCTGCCTGGTCGAGACCTGTTTGTCGCCGTGCATGAGGATGATCAGCGGCGTCCTGGTCTCATCTTCCATCACCAGCGTCTTGATGACCTGATGTTCGGGCACGCCGAGCTTCTGCGAGCTGACGCGCGTGCCGCCGTGCTCTTCGTACTCGTACGGAGTGAGCGTGAAGGCGACCTGATGCTCGGTGAGAAAGCGCGTCGCCGCGGTCTGCGTACTCACTGCTTACTTGGTGATGGTGCGCGTGAAGAGCTGCGCGCCGTTCTCATCGTAGAAGCTCAGCGTGAACGTGCGGTCCTGGATCACGATGTACGCGAAGCCGATCTGCGCCGACTTGAAGTACGTGGGCTGATTGCCCGGCGTGCTGGTCGACGAAGCGCCGCCGCCGGAGACGACGAGGTTGGTGGTGACTCCGCCCTGTCGCGTGCACGTCGCCTGGATCCACTCGAGGTGGTGGTCGTGACCGGTGATGTAGAAGTCGGCCTTGCCGCACACCGCCTGCTCGACGAACGACTTCACTGCGCCGCCGTTCACGATGGGGAGGAACGGCAGGCCGTCGTAGCTGCCCGCGTTGCCGTGCTCGCCGTTCGATTTGTACGGGTGGTGCGCGAAGACGATCTTCCACGTCGCGGTCGACGCAGCGAACCAGTCGTCGAAGTCACCCCGCACGTCTTGATCGATCGAGAACATCGAGCGGTTGGTGTCGGCTCCGAAGAACTCAACGTGGTTCAAGACCCAGTGGTAGTGCGTCGCGGGCATGCGCCACTTGGGGTTCACCATCGAGTAGTTCACCTGGTTGGTGCCCTTGGGAATGTCGGTGCCGAGGCCTTCGCCGCCGTAGTCGTGATTTCCGAGCACCGCGTAGAACGGCACGTTGACCGTTGCGTACGGCTGCACGAACGCCGTCTGCCAGAGCGGGTCGGTCGTGCCCGAGACACCCGATTGGTAGAAGTTGTCGCCGAGCAGCACCACGAAGTCGCAGGGGTTCGCGCCGCAGAAGGTGCCGATCGCCGCGCCGACTGCGTTCTGGCCGGTGTTCGCCTTGCCCTGATCTCCGATGGCGATGAAGCGCACCACCTGACCTGCGCCGCCGCCGGTTGCTCCTCCGCCGCCCGTCGCGGTGCCGCCGCCAGCGGTTCCGCCACCCGTCATTCCGCCGCCGGTCATTCCGCCACCCGTCGCAGCGCCGCCACCAGCGGTGCCTCCGCCGGTCGCGCCGCCGCCAGTTCCACCGCCGGTCGCGCCGCCGCCAGCCGTTCCACCGCCAGCCGTGCCGCCGCCAGTCGTGCCGCCGCCAGTCGCGCCGCCGCCCGTCGTGCCGCCGCCAGTCGTGCCGCCGCCCGTCGCGCCGCCGCCCGTCGCACCACCGCCAGTGCCAGCGTCTTCGCCCATCGCGGGCGGCTTTCCGCACCCGCACGCCCAGAGGACTACTGCGAGGGACGCCACCGAGAGGAATCGGAACATTCGCGGTGACCTACTGGATGCGGGGGCTCGGTTCAAACCGTCCGGTCACTTCTGGTCGGAGGGGGGGCGGTGACGCGGGCATCCGATAGTGTTCGCGCGGTGAGTGACTGGCCCGAACGCATTCGACGGCTCACGCAGCTGCATCAGCGTCTGCGCGATCTCGAAGACGAGGTCGTGCAGTCGGCGTCGCCGCCGGCTCCACCCGCGCAGCACGTGCGCGCGGACTTGCCCGACGACTACCGCGCGTTTCTGGGCGCCGCGAACGGGTGGGTCGGTTTCTACAAAGGCATCGATCTCTTCGGCTCTGATCAGCTCCGCGAACACGAGTCAGGGTTGCTCATCGGCGCGTCGAAGGAAGCGGGAGATCAGCTCGTGCTCGTCACCAGCGGCGAAACGCGCGGCGCCGTGAAGTGGTTCGGCGGCGGCGAGCTGGTGGACGAGTTCGAGGCCTTCGGCGCGTTCTTCGACGGCATCGTCGCGCAGACCCGCGAAGAAGAGCGGAAGCTCGAAGCGCGCCGCTGATCAGCCGTCGAACGGATTCGTCGGGCAGGTGTATCGGTAGACGCTGGTCTTCCCGCGCTTGGCCGACGCTTTGAAGCTCACCACCGGGTGCTTCATCGTCTTGCCTGAAGACACGTAGCCGTCGCACTCGACCTGCAGCAGGAAGCCTCCGGGCTCGACCTCGAAGGTGCCCGGCGCTTTTCCGATCTCCACGCCGCGCACGAGCACACGACCAGTTCCAGTGCCCTCGACGCCGACCTTCGCGGGGAGTTGCTCGCCCTCGGGCACGGCAGCGCTCTTCACTTCGGGTTCCGGCTCCTTCTTCTTCTTCCCGACCGGCTTTCCAAACGGCTTGGGTTTGGGCGGAGGCGGGTCGCCTTTGGTGGCGACGAGAACGTCGGGCTCGCCAACGCCAGCGTCGATTCCTGCGTCCTCGGTGCCTGCGTCGAAGCCAGCGTCTGCGGCGCCAGCCTCGAGCTCGATCGGCAGGCGCGCGCCCGCGTCGATGATCGTGGTCGCGGCGAGCGTCGCTCCGGCGTCGACCTCTTCTGGGAGTGCGTTCGCGCTGACGGGGTTGAGCACGAAGGCGGCGATTGCGAGCGCGGCGCTGGAGGCGACGATCGCAGCGGCGATCAACGCGCGGCTGGGTGCGCGGTCGAGCAGCTTCAACGCTTCGGTCGCAGATTGCGGGCGGCGATCGGGCGCGTTGGCGGTGAGCACGTCGATCAACCTGGTGATCGAGCGCGGCGTCGAAGCGGGGAGGCTCTTCTCTCCTGGGACTCCGAGCGCGAGCGCTTCGTGGAGCACCACGCCGAGGCCGTAGAGATCGGAGCGCTGATCACTCCGCCCCCAGCGCTGCTCGGGCGACATGTACCGGAGCGAGCCCATCACCGCGGCCGACGCGGTGAGCGTCGGGGCGTCATCGACTCGCGCGATTCCGAAGTCGCAGAGCTTCGGGCCGTTCGCCGAGAGCAGCACGTTGGCGGGCTTGAGATCGCGGTGCACGAAGCCAGCGGCGTGCACGGCCTGCAACGCCTGGAGCATCGAGCGCGCGAGCGAACGCACTTCTTCCGGCTTCAGCGGGCCCGACTTGAGCCGCGTCTTGAGATCGGGGCCGGTGACGAGCTCCATCGCGTACCAGCAGAAGCTGCGCTCCTCGCCTTCGCTGAGCATCTTCACCACGCCGGGATGCGTGATGGCGGTCAGTGCGCGTGCTTCTCGACGGAAGCGCTCGCGGAGTTCGGGTTCGGCAGCGAGCAGCGGTGCGAGGACCTTGAGGGCGACCTTCGCTCCGTCGGGTGCGCGCGCTTCGTAGACGGTGCCCATGCCGCCGCTGCCCAGCAGTCTCTCGAGCACGAAGCCGCCGAGCGTTTCGCCGGAGAGGTCGACCTCGGGCCAGAGGCGCGCTTGTCCCGGTGCCGTTTCTGCGCGCGTGAGATCGACCTGAACACCGCAGCCACTGCAGGTGACCTGCTCGATCGGCGCGCGCGGGAGCGGCGTGCGGCAGCTGGGGCACAGAAAGTTCATCGCGCTCCCCGAGGGAGAGGAGGTCGCCCGCTGCTCATCGGTCGGCCACCCAGTCGATGTCGTACTCCTCGAGCTTTCGATCGAGCGTCGGTCGTGAAATCCCCAACTCCGTTGCAGCCTGTGCCTTCACTCCGCGAGCGCGCTGCATCGCGAGGAGGATCTGCTCACGTTCCACCTGCGCGATGCGTTCGGCGAGCGTGCGCGGCGCACCGTGATCTTCGGCAGCGGCGGCCGGTCCACCGAGAAGCTCGGGAGGAAGGTCGCTGAGGTCGATCGGCCCATCGCCGGCCTTCAACACCAGCGCGCGTTCGATCGCGTTCGACAGCTGCCGCACGTTGCCTGGCCAGTCGCACCGCTCGAGCGCCTTCATCGCCTCGGCGGAGATGTCACTCGTCGCGCGACCGAGCGACCGCGCATGCCGCGCGATGAGCGACCTGGTGAGCGGAGCGAGATCGTCACGACGAGAGCGCAGCGGCTCGAGCGTCAGCCGCACCACGTTCAAGCGCCAGAAGAGATCCGCGCGGAACTTCTTCTCCTTCACGTCGAGCTCGAGCTCGCGATTGGTCGCCGCGACCAGCCGCACGTCGATGGTGGTCGGCACCCGCGCGCCGAGCCGCCACACGAGCCGTTCCTCGAGCACGCGCAACAGCTTCACCTGCAGCTCGGGCAGCAGCTCACCGACCTCGTCGAGGAACAACGTGCCGCCCTGCGCACGCTCGAACACGCCAGGGTGTGTCTGCGTCGCGCCGGTGAAGGCGCCGCGTTCGTGACCGAAGAGCTCGGACTCGGCGAGCTCACGCGGCAACGCTCCGCAGTTGAGCGCGATGAATGGACCGCGCACGCGTTTGCTGTGTTGATGAATGAAGCGCGCGAGCATCTCCTTGCCGCTGCCGCTCTCGCCCGTGAGCAGCACCGTGCTGCCTGCGGGAGCAACGCGCTGCGCGGAGGCCACGAGCGCCTTCATCGACGCGGACTCGGCGATGAGCGCGAGCTCGGACGCGCGAGGAGCAGCGACCGCGGGCTCCACCTTCAACGACGGGCTCGCGGCCTGAGCCAACGCCGTCGCGAGCGCGAGCTCACGCGAATCGAACGTCGAGCGACGCACGGCGAACACCGCGCCGCCCTGTGCATCTCCGACGAGCGGCGCACACATCACGAACGCGGGAGCCGAAGTCAGCGACGTCGTCTGTTCATCTCGCAGCGCGTGCCGTTGATGGTGTTCGACCGACACCGCGCGTTGCTGCCGCACGGCGAGCTCAGCGAGCGTGGCGTGCGCGGTGACCGTCGCTCCAGGTGGCTGCGCGAGCCACGGCTGCCATTCACCTTCCGCGTTGCGCCGGCAGATGAGCACTGCTTCTGCGCCGAGACCTTCCGCCATCGCGAGCGCGAGCTTCTTCGCGGCCTCGTCTCCAGAACTCGCGATCGCCGACTCGAGCAGCAACTTCCCCGCGCGCGCCCACGCGTCTTCTCCCGGAGCGGCCGCCGCGGTCGTCAACCCGAGCGGGCCCTTCGACATGATGAGCGTCGAGTCGCCATCACGCGCGAGCAGCGCTTCGACGTCGGCTTCCCACACCAGCACCGTCTCGCCGACGCCGATCGAGTCGTTCACCTGCAGCACGCGCGGCGCGGTGAGCCGCTCTCCGTTCACCCACGTGCCGTTGCGCGAGCCGAGATCTCTCAGCTCGAAGCCACTGGGCTTGCGCTCGAACACGCAGTGCTCGCGCGAGACCTTCTCGTCGAGCAGTTGGAGATCTGCTTCGGGAACGCGACCGACCAACAGCCGCTCGCGCACCTCGCGCGCAGTGCCGCGGCGAGGTCCAAACAAGACGGCGAGGCGGGCAGGAGACTCGCTCACGGAGAGCTCATGGACGTGGGGCGGGAGCCCGGGAAAGCGGAGCCGACCGTCATGCGGCGTTACGGTCGGTAACACGACGTTACGACAGCCCGATGTGGGATGCCTGTTCCCGATCGCGCAACTGCACTGAATCTGGGCTGGTTTCCCCGTCGAGAGCGAGGGGTCGAGGGCTGCACAGCGAGCGTCCATGCTCGCGCTCATCGCTGCTTCGCTCCTCTCTTCCACGTCTTGCCCGACCGGCGTTTCGCTCGCGGGTGGCCACCACTCGAAGGTCGTCACGACGCAGGGCCCAGTGCATCTGTGGTGCCGCGGCGATCGCGAGCTGACCTCGGTCGTCGTCTACGTGCACGGCTACTGGGACACCGCGGACTCGGCGTTCGATGGTCACCAGCTCGCGCAGCAGTTCGCGGCCTCGCAGCTCGACGCGCTGTTCGTCGTCGTCGAAGCGCCGAGTGGCCCGAAGCAGAACGTGGTGGTGACGGACCTCGACGCGATGTTGAGCGAGCTGAAGATCTCCGACTTGCCCAGGCGCACGTTGCTCATCGGGCACAGCGGCGGCAACCGCACGCTCAAGCAGTGGCTGCGCTCGGATCGCGCGCGCGACGTGGTGTTGCTCGACGGTCTCTACGGCTCGACGAAGGAATGGACCGAGTGGCTCGGCAAGAACGGCGACGCGCGGCTCGCCCTGGTGAGCCAGCACACCGCGCCGCAGGCCGACCAGTTCATGAAGACGGCTCCGCGCGCGCAGGTGAGCAACACGGCGGCCGGTTGTTCGCACATGGCCATCGTCAAGGGCGGCGAGTGGCTGGTGCGCGAGCTGCGCGCGTTCGGCTCGCGCGATTCGCGCTCGTGAGCGTGTTCGTCACGGAATGACGGCGTGGCGCACGGGACGCGTCGCGAAACGCGCGCTGAAGATACCGGCGGTGAAACGTTCAGCCGACGACGTACATCGGCATCTCTTCGACCTCGCACTCCAACTCGTCGAGTGTGCGCCGGCAGACCTCGAGCAGGGGGTGGGGGTCGCCCCTCGTGGTCCACGTGAGCTCGACGGGCGCGCGTGTCGGCACCAGCGCGCGAACCAGACGCTCGAGCTCTTGCGCGGTGCGAGGTCTTCGCAGCTCGAGCTGCACCCGGCCCGGCGTGCGCTGAATTCGCAGCGCGGAATACGTGAGGTCGAGCGCGGTGAGTTCGTCGACGAGCGGGTCGAGCGAGAAGCCCTGCCCCAGGTCGGCGACCTTCAGTCGACGCAGCCTCTGCGGGCGCAATGCCGCCAGCGCCCGGGCGGTCGCGCCCTGCGCGCACGAGAACGAGTGGAGCGACGTGAGGCGTGGCGCGATCGCCGAGATGAGCGCCTCGGAGTCGGGCGCAGTGACGGCGAGCCACTCCACGAGCGGCCAGGCATCGGCGCTGAGGTGACTCGTCGCGTTCGCGCTCACCTCGCACGCACGCAGGAAGCCGCGGTCGAAGCATCGCAGCGCAGGCTTGCCGATCGCGCCGAGGCCCGCGTGCTTCGGGAGCGCATCGGTGTCCCGAAAGAGCGGGAGCGTGGTCGCGTGGATCGCCGCGCCCAGCTCTGCGAGCGCTGTCCTGGCGTCACGCCGAAGCTGTGCCGCGATGAAGAGGCCGTAGCGGTCCCCGCGTTCCTGCAGGAAGTCGGCGTACACCGAGCGCAGGCGATCGTCGGCCGGGTTCGAGAAGATCGCCGCGCGAAGGGCTGCCGCGTCGTCGCTCATGGGACCGACCAGGTCACACCCGTGTCCAGTTCGCCGCAGTTCTTCGAGCGCAGCGTGACCGGGTACGAGCCGCTCGGGAGCACTGGCACGTCAGCGACGAACGCGTCGAGCGAGGGCGAATATGAGCCACGCTTGAGCGCGCTGCCTCCGATGATCAGATCGAGCGTGCCACTCATGTTCATGCCACGGGCGATGAGTGGATCTCCCATGGTGGTCGGCGCTTCGATCATGGAGAGCGCCGGCGTCGGAGAGTCGTCGCAGATGAAGAACGGCAGCACCTCGAAGAACTGGCCACCGCGGCCATCACGCACCACGGTCCAGATGGTGCCGGTGCGCTTCTCGGGCACGGTGTCTTCAGGGACGCTCGTCGAGCCGGGAACGATGAAGGTGGTGAGCGCCCCATCAGTGATGTCGACGCGCGGCTGATTGAACCGGCCCGCCGTCGAGTACCAGCTCGCCACCAGCGTCTCACTGCGCTCGCTCGGCCCGCTCGGCAACTGCACGGTGAACGTCTCGCGAGAACCATCGGCCACACGTGGAATCAGCGTGACGGTCGCGCCCTCTCGCAGCTGCAACTTCGCGCCACGCGGTTGGGCAACACCATCGAGCTCCAGCGCTCCGAGCTTCGGGTTCTGATTTTTCTGCGAGCGCTCTGTCACGGTGACGCGGGTGAGCGCCATCACGGTCTGAATTTCCTGACGCTCGATGCGGCCGAACAACACGCGCAGCTCGTCGTCATTCGACGTCGGATTCACCTCTTCACCGATGACGACCCCGAGCACCGGACCGCTGGTGCCGTTGGAGCGAACGGGATCATCCGCGGGCACTCCGTCGAAGAGCGTCGAAGCGGACGCGTAACCGGCGCGCGTCCCGAAGCCGAGAATGCGAACACCGGGAGGGAACGTCGCGAACGACGTCGGCTGCAACAGTGCGCTCGTGTCGTTGCAGGCGCTGCGGTTGAAGTCGATCGGGTCGGGCTCGCAGCCCACCCACACCACCGTCGTCTTGCCGCCGGGTCGTGACGGATCGAGCTGCAGAATGTCGAGCTGCGCCGACTGCCCCGGAGCGACCTCGGGTGGATCGGCGGTGATGGCCAACACGCGCAGAGAGTCGACGAGCGTCTCGGGTTTGAACTGCGCGTTGCATCCCGTGAACACCACCAGCGACGACACGAGCGCGCGTTTCACAGCTCACCTCGCAGTCCGATCGAAGGAAGAATCGGGATGCCGTACACGTACGCCTTCTGCGTGTAGTTGAAGTTGTAGAAGAGACCTTCGGGGTTCTGCTGGTTGGTCACGTTCTGCACATCCACG
>JAEUJS010000171.1 GCA_016792935.1 Archangium sp.
TTGCCCAGTCTGGTCAGCTCACTCGGCTTCGCGACCTCGAGATCTCGAACAGCGAACTGACGAGCGCGGGGGCGAAAGCGTTGCTCGACGCCCCGCGCATGCAATCGCTTCGGCGGTTCTCGCTGCGCGGGAATCACCGCATCGGCGCGTCGATCTTCGCCAGCGCGAAGGGTTTCGAAGAATTGGAACTGCTGGACCTTCGCGACAACTCGATTCCCGAGAAGGGCTCGGCCGCGGAGCGATTGCGGAAGCGCTTCGGTGCTGCCGCTCGCGTTGGCTACGACCCGGTGCGCTGAAGCGGCAATTACTGCGCGCTGGTCAGCTGCATCGGCGCAGGCAGTGGCGCGCAGAGCACCGACGACGTGCCCACCGAGAGCGTGTTGTTCACGGTGCCCAACTGCAGCAGGCCACGGTTGAAGCTCACCGTTCCGACGCGCCCACTGCTCCCGGCGACGGTCGACGTGCCCGCCGGCGTGAACGAGTAGTTGTTGGTGGTGTTCGACAACGAGAGCGAGAACGACGCCGTCGCGTTGCCGTCGTTCACCAGCGTGAAGTTCTGCGTGCTCATGCCCGGGCCGTCGAAGTTCCGCAGCGACGTCGGGTTGAACGAGAGCCGCGCGCCCTGGGCCGTCATGTGGAACACCACGGTCTTCTGTTCCATCACCGGTCCACCCGCCGCGGTGATGGTGAGCGTCGCCGCGTAGAGATCGTTGGTCGTCTCCGACGTGGTGGGAATCGGCTGCGGCGTCACCGTCACCGTCACCTGCGAATTCGCCGCGACGTTCATCGGGCCGCTGACGTCGTAGGTCGTCGTCGCGCCCATCACCGAGTAGCTCAGCGAGAGGTTCTGCGCCGAGTTGTTGGTCAGCGTGAAGGTCTTCGGCATCGCCTGCGTGCCACACGGAACGAGGCCCGCGTTGCCGAACGTGAGGTTGTTGGTCGACTGCGCGAGCACCGGCGTCGCGACGCCACGACCCGCGAGCGGCAACCGCGGAGGACCCGCCGGCATCGCAGGCGCAGGCAACGGCTGACAGAGCACCGTCCCACTGGGCACGGTGAGGAACGCGTCGTCGGTCACCATGCCCATGTTCATCGGGCTGAAGGTGCCGGAGACCGGGAGGCTGCTGCTCGCTCCCACGAAGACCGACGCCGGCAACGAGAAGAGCTGGCCCGCCGGAGCGAACTGCAGCGTGCCCGGCGCGTTGCCGGTGTTGCTCAGCGTGAACTGCGAGCTCGCCACCGTGCCGATCGCGATGTCTCCGAAGTTGAGCAGCGGCGTGGACATCGTGAAGATCGAGCCGCGCGCGGTCTGCGTGAGCGGAATGTCGTGCGGCGTGTCACCGACCACGTCGGTCGTGACGTGCAGCGTGTCGCCGTAGAGATTGGCGGCGACCGCCGACGTCTGCGGAATGGCGAGCGGCGTGACGGTGATGCGCAGCGTGCCTCCGTCGGCGGCGACGTCACCGCTCGCGGGGTTCAGGCTCAAGGTGTACCTCGGCGTCATCGCGCTGAGCGTGGCGTTCACGTGGTACGCGAGCGTGCCCGCGTTGGTGAAGGTGATGACCTGCGGCGCGGCGGTCGCTCCGCAGTTGGTGTCACCAAAGTCGAGCGCGACGGGCGAGTAGCCGACCGAGCCCGTGGTGCCCTGCCCGCTGAGCGTCACCGCGCCGGGGATCACGTCGCACAACACACCGCTGTCCGGCACCAGCGAGAGCGTGAACGTGCCGGTCTGCTGGCCCGCGTCCATGCCCGGCGTGAAGCGCACGGTGGCGGTCTGATTTCCAGGCGCCGCGCTCAGCGGTGCACCCGACTCGAGCGTGAACTCGGCGGGACCGACGGCGAACGACACGCCGATGCTGTCCGAGCCTTCGTTCACCACCGTGACCGGAGCCGTCGCGCTGGTGCCGATGGGCACTCCGCCGAACTGCACCGCCGCGGGGTTCAGCTTGAGCACCGCTCCGTGCGCCGACTGGTGCAGCACGATCTGATGCGGCATGTCGTTGGGCGCGTCGGTGGTCAGCGTGAGCGTGTCGCCGAACGCGTCAGGAGACGTGTTCGCCGTCGCGGGGATCGCCGTGGTGCTCACCTGCACCATGACCGACGTCATCGCGGGCACCGTTCCGCTCGAGGGCATCAAGGTGAAGGGAGAGCTGGCTCCGAGGGAGAGCGAGCTCGACCAGGCGAACGCCGCGCCGCCCGCGTTGGTGATGGTCAGCATCTGCGTCGCGGCGCGAGCGCCACACGCGACGCGGCCGTTGTCTCCGAAGAAGAGCTCGGTGGTGGAGAGGCCCACGAGGCCCGTGGTGCCCTGCCCGCTCAGCGCCAGGGCCTCGAGCGGAGTGCCGCACACCGGCTCGGTCGGCATGACGTCGACGGTGGCGCGCGACACCATCGTGGTGGTGGGGAGGAAGCGCGCGTTCACGGTGACGGTGGTGCCCGCGTCGATCGACACCATGCGCGGCGTGACCTCGAACTGCAGGTCGTCGCTCATGCCGAGCGCGACGGTGGCGGTCTGCGTGCCCGTGTTGCGCAGCTGCACCGGCACGTCGGGCGCCTGGGCGTTGAGCGGCACGACTCCGAACGAGACCGAAGGCGGCGTCGCGGTCAGCGTCACGCCGGTGGCCTTCATGCGCATCGGCGCGAAGACGCGGCGCAGCGTGGGATCGTTGGTGTCGAGCGTGAGCAGCCCTTCGAACGGCTGACCCGCGAACGCGCTCGCCGGAACACGGCCGGTGATCATGAGCTGGAAGGTCGTCGCCGGCGGCACGGTGAACATCGCCGGCACGGCGAACGCGGAATTGCTGCTGCTGGAGATGATGACGAGATCCGTGCCGCCCTCGTTGCGGATGCCGAGCGTGCCGATGAGCTCGCCACCACAGCCGACGTCGCCCAGCTCGAGCGCGGCGTCGATCAGCGTGATGCGTGCGGGGCCGCCGGCATCCATCATCATTCCGCCGCCGTCGGTCTCTTCACCGCCGTCGGTGCCGGTGCCGGGCTTCGCGATGCAGTAGCCGCTCGCCGAACACGTACCCCACGGCGCGCACGCCGAGTCGTCCTTGCACGAAACGCCGGGGCCACACTGGCAGCCGCCCAACACCAGCAGCGCGACTGCGACCAACCACACGGAGGTCTTCATCGGAATCTCCACGTCACGGTCGCGAACGCGCCGTCACGAGTGATGCCGGGCGCGATGGCGACCGGCGATTCGGGAATGGCGAAGAGGATCAACGCGGCGACCAGCGCCACACCGCTGCCGATGCCCGCGCCGAGCGCGATGGTGGCGTGGGTGTTGAGCGTGTTCTGCGTGTCGATCTGCGCTTGAGACGTGAAGCGCCCATCGACGGGCAGCGAGCCGCGCAGCGACGCCGCCGAGGTTCCAAAGCCCGCGCTGGTGCCACCCGCGGCGATCGAGAGACCGAGCGCGATGAAGGCGCCGACGCGCGCTCCGCTGACGCCGCTCGGAGCGGGCTGACGCACTTCAGCCGGAGGAGGAGGAGGAGGAAGCGGCATCGGCTCGACGTTCGTCGGCGGCGGCTGCGCGACGACCACCGCGGGCGTCGGCGCAGGAGGCGGCGTGAGCGTCAGTGGCAAGGTGTCGAGCTTGAGCGCGGCGACCAACTGCGTGAGCGCGTCGAGTGAAGCGGTCTTGCTCGCGGCAGACACGGTGATGCGAATCGGCTCACGAACGAGCGAGCCATCTTGATTCACGACGCGGCCCAGCGCGGTGAGCTCCGTGCCGGCGGCGTTGCGTTCCACCGAGGCGAAGAGGGCGTAGAGCGAGCTGCCGTTCACCGCGAGCTGGCGCAGGCACTCGTCGCGCACGTCGCAGTCCTGCCGCTTCAGCGCGGCGACGGCGATCTTCCAGTTACTGGTGGTGGGCACCAGCGCGCCGCTCTTGCGCGCGAGGAGCTGACGGAATTCCGACTGCAGCTTGTCGGACGCGGCGGCGTTCATCGGCACGCGCACGTCGAGCGGAGCGTCGATCAACGTCGGCTTGCTCTGCGCGAACGCAGCCGCCGACAACACACAGAACAACGAGACGAGTTTCTTCATGGGAATCCTCACTTGCGCCACGCGGTCGCCAGGCGGCGAATCTGCTGCTCCACCGCGTCGCACTGCTCACCGCTGTTCGCGTTGGCGATCGCGGCCGTCAATTTCGGCTCGAGGCGCTCGAACTCGGCCCACCGCTTCGAGTCGCCGTCGGCCGCGAGCTGCTGCAGTTCCTGGAGGTGAATGCGGGTCGCCGCCTTCCACCGCTCATCAGGCTCGCACTCGCTCTGGTACACGCCGATGGCGGTCTTCTTGAGCGTCAGCTTCTTCTCGGGCTCGGGCGGCTTCACCGGCTCCGGCGGCTTCACGGGCTCCGGCTTCGGCTCCTCGACCTTCGGAGCGGCAACAGGAACAGGAACGGGCGCGACGGCCACGGCGGTCGGCGTCGGCGTCGGTTTCGGCAGATTCGGAAGTCCGTCCAGCTCATCCAACGGCGCGGGAGCAACCGGCGGCGTCGCAACGATCGCCCCAGGCGACCCGTCGGCTGATTTGATCGGCTCAGCCGGCTTCGGATCTTCTTCGCGCAACGCGAGACCGGCTCCGAGCACGAAGAGCACGACCGCGGCGATCAGTGCGGGCAACTTCCAGCTGCGCTGCTGAATCGCGGCGCGCTCGGCGAGCTCAATGGTCGCAGGCCCGGGCCCAGCCGCAGGCAGCAGCGGAGCGCCCGGCAGCGTGGTGAGCGGAATCGGCGTCGACATCGGAGGCGGCTGCAGCGCCACGCGGATCATGTCGAGGCGCAGCCGCACCGCGTTCGCCGAGAGCGGACGATCTTCGGGGTGCTTGGCGAGCAGCTCGTTCACCAGCGCGGCGAGCTCGGGAGGAACGGGCACTCCGAGATCGCGCAGCGTCGGCGGCGTGGCGCGCAGGTGCGCATTGATCAGCGCGTGCACCCGCGCTTCCGACTCCGGCTCCTCGGGATCGAACGGTTTTCGGCCCGCGAGCATCTCGAAGAGGATGACGCCGAACGAATAGAGATCGGCGCCCGGCCCCGCGCGCTTTCCGAGCGCCTGCTCCGGCGCGATGTAGTCGGGCGTTCCCGCCACGACGGTCGAGCTCGGCGCCGCGTTGCCCGCGACATCGGCCAGCGCGACCGGCTGCTGCTTGGCGAGCCCGAAGTCGAGCAGCTTGGGCACCTCGACGTTGCCGGTTCCCTTCGCGATGAAGATGTTCGACGGCTTGAGATCGCGGTGGATGACGCCACACCCGTGCGCTGCTTCGAGCGCGGCGAGCGTTTGATCAGCCACGTGCAGAACCCGCAGCAGCGACGGCTTTCCGCGCAGCAGCTCTTCCTCGAGCGTGTAGCCCTCGAGGTACTCCATGATCATGTAGTGGCGGCCGTCGGGCAGCGCGCCGAAGCCCACGATGTCGACGATGTTGGGGTGCTTGAGCGCCGAGAGCGTCTGCGCCTCACGCTTGAAGTTGGCGGCCATCGACGTGTCGCTCGCCACTTCGGGCCGCAACGCCTTCACCGCGAAGCGGCGATCGATGAACTCGTGACGCGCCTGGTACACGAGGCCCATGCCGCCCGCGCCGAGCAAGCGCTCGATCCGGTAGCCGCCGACGACGGTGCCCACGAGCACGTCGGCCGCGAGGAGCGAATCCACCTCGACCGTCACGGCGCGCTCCAACGAGAGTGAAACAGTGAACGCATCACTCCCGAATTGCGGCGCGCGTGCGTGTTGGATCTTTCAGGTCTGCGAGATGAATCGTTCAGAAGTGAAAAGGTCGACAGATGTCACACACGGGCGTCACCACCTGGACGCACATTGACGGCCTAGATCGCTGGGATTACTGGGGCACGAGAACTCGGCGCGCAGGTCCTGGTTCGCGCGCCCCTTGCCCGGCAGTTGCATCGCCGGCCGCCGCAGTTGTCCCCACGCTTCGCGAGGTCTCACTCATGAACGCCCGGTTCAATGCCGCCTTTGGCGCGGTCGTCGTTCTTTTCTCAGCGTTGTCAGGCTGCACGGACGTGACGGCCCCGCCGCCTCCGCCCTCGGCGCGAGTCACGGCCTTCACCAGCAGCAAGGCCCAGATCGCCGCCGGTGAGAGCGTCACCCTGACGTTCCGCACCGAGAACGCGACGCAGGTCGAGCTGGTCGACGACAGCGGACAATTCATCGAGCTCGGCGGAGAAGTAGCGAGCGGCACGGCGACGGTCGCTCCGGCGCGCTCGACGTTCTACGTGTTGCGCGTGGTCGGCGTCGGCGGCCGCGACTCGGCGTTCGTGCAGATCGCCGTCGACGAGCCGCTGCGCGAGGTCTTCATCATCGCGGTTCCCGAAGAGATCGAGTCGGGCGAAAGCGCGCAGCTGCTGTGGGGTGCCGCCGGAGCGACGCAGGTCACGCTGCAGACGGGCGCGGCGATGCCGACGATGTTGAGCGGCGGCACGGGCACGGTGAACGTCACGCCCGCGCGGTCGGAGCGGTATGTGTTGCAGGCCACCAACGGCGTCAACCAGCCGACCATCAGCGCGTTGACGGAAGTGCGCGTGCGCCCGCGGTTGATCGGCGTCGATCTCCAGGCGCCCAACGGGCTGGAGGCAGGAGAAGACGTCACGCTGCGCTGGCAGACGCTCGGCGCGCAGCGCGTGGTGGTGCGCGAGCTCTCGTTCGGTCAGCTGCTCGACACCACCGATTCGGCGCGGCTCGACGACGGCATGTTGACGTGGACGATCCCCACGCTGCTCCCCACGGGCTTGCCGCTGCAGGCGGGCGTGCCGTTGCGCTTCGAAGTCACCGCGTCGTCGAACGCAGGCACGGCGATCAACACGGTGTCGGGCGTGGTCGGTGATGCGCCGCTCATCGAGCGCGTGACGGCTCCGGCCGCGGCGACCGTCGGTCAGCCCTTCACGCTCTCGTGGAACACCATCGGCGCGGCGAAGGTCGGCGTGGCCATCGGCGGCGAATTGGTGTTCGAGACGTTGCCCGGTGAGCGCGCGCGCGCGGCGGCGGGTTCCGTCTCGCTCCCGTCTCCCGGTGCGCAGACCGATTACGTGGTGATCGCCACCAACGATCGCGGCGTCACGGCGCGCGCGACGGTGACGGTGCGGCCGGTGCAGCTGCCGGTCATCACCTCGTTCACGCTGACACCTCCGGCCATCAACGCCGCGGGAGACAGCACCAACGCGCAGTGGATCACCCAGAACGCGCGCCGCGTGCAGATTCGCGTCGCCAACGGGCCGACGCTGGTCGTCAACAGCGCCACGCCCTCGATGGGCTCGGCGTCGATTCGCGCGGGCAGCACGTTGCCGTTGGTGCTCGAGGCGTACAACGAGGCCGGCGATCTCGTGACGGCCACCGCCACGGTGCGCCTGGTCGGAGCGCCGATCGCGAGCGTCACGCCCACTCCGTCGCTCGCGGGAAGTCTCGCCACGCTGAGCTGGACGTTGACTGGAGAAGGCGTCAACGACGTGGTCGGTCTCGGTACGCCGCGCCCCACGAAGATCGCCAACAGCGCGGCCTTCGTCGATCTCAACCAGCAGGCGGGCGCGATCGAGGTGCTCTTCGCCGATCGCGCCAACGGCTCGGCCGAGGTGATTCCGCCCAACGGCTTCCACCCCATCATCCTCGGCGTCGAGCGGCCGAAGCTGTGGGTCAGCGTGAACGGCTTCGTCTCGTTCGCGGTGCCGGCGGCGTTGAGCGCCAACAGCGACTTCACGGCGACGGGCAACACTGCGCCGAGCATGCTCGCTCCGTATTGGGACGATTTGACGCTCGGGCCCACCTCGAAGGTGCTCGCGGGCCTGGGCCCCGACACGCTCGATGGGGAGCGCCGCTTCATCATTCAGTGGGACAAGGTGCTGGTCGGCACCGTCGAGCTCACCTTCCAGGTGCAGCTCACCGAGACGGGCGCCGTGTCGTTCGTCTACACCACGCTGAACGCGCAGACCGGCTCGACGGCGACCATCGGCGTGAAGGACACCGCGCAGGCCTTCGTGCAGCAGGTGTCGTTCAACACCGCGTCGGTCACCGACGACGATCAGCTCGACTTCTTCCAGACCGCTCCGGGCGACGGCACGCTCGACTTCACGCCCACCGGCTCGCGGCTGCTGAGCTTCGTCGGTCGCACGGGCACCGGCATCGTCGCGTTCCAGGTGCCGCTGGTGGCGCTCAACGTCGGCGACTTGCGCGTCAGCGAAGCGATGCCCGCGCCGGAGACCTCTGTGCTCTCCACCGGTCAATGGGTTGAGGTGCGGAACACCACGCAGGTGCCGATCGATCTCACTGGCGTGACGCTGAGCTCGACCGGCTCGAGCGCTGACGGTGGGTTTACGTTCGCTGGTGTCACCGTCCCTGCCGACGGCTACGTGGTCGTCGGTCAGACGCTCAACGCGACCGACAATGGCGGCTCGGGCGTGACCGTGGTGGCCACCGATCTGCCGCTCAACGACGTCGCAGACACGGTGCGTCTGTCCCTCGGCGACTCCACGATCGACACACTGAGCTGGGCGAGAACGACGGCAGGGCGATCGGTTCAGAAGCCGGGAGACGGTGTCCTCACCGGAACGTGCGCGCGCACCTTCGGCACACAAGGAGCAATCGGGACTCCGACCCAGGCCAATGAGCCGTGTGCGACCTACACCGTCGATCGGATTCCCGGCGCGTTCGTCAACATTGCGACGGGCGGCACCGACCTCTTGCCGACGGCCAGCGACTACACGGGCTACGGCGTCATCCCGCTGCCAGTTCCCTTCACGTATTTCGCGCAGCAATTCAGCTCGATCAATGTGTCGATGGTCGGGTTCTTCACCTTCGGACCGCCGCTGACGGCTGCGTACAACACGACCAACGACGTCATGGCGACCTCTTCGGCGCCCAACGGCACGGTGGCGGTCTTCTGGGACGAACTCGTCCGCAACACGAACGGACACATCTACCTGCGGCGCGACGCTGATCGCACGATCATCTCGTGGCAGGACTTCCGCATCTACGCGACGACATCGTCGATGAATTTCCAGGTGCACCTCATCGACACTGGAGTCATCGAGTTCCACTACGGCACGTTCACGGCCTCGACTCCGGCTGCCGAACTCCGCACGCGCGCCTCGTCGGCAACGGTGTGGCTGGAGACACCCTCTGGCGGAGGCGTTCAGTCGGTCGGCGTCAACACCGCTGACACGATCACCCAGAACTCCGGCATTCGCTTCTCACCGTGAGGACCGCCATGAACAAGAACGCTCTCCTCATCTCGTTGTTGGCGCTCACTGCGTGCCCGCCTCCGCTCACGCCGACGCCGCTCGAGAAGGCGCCGCGCATCACCTCGTTCACCGCGTCGGCCTCGCTGGTCAACGCGGGAGACACCGTCACGCTGAGCTGGGCCACCGAAGACGCGACCGAGGTGACGCTCGTCGAGGCGTCGCTCGGCGCCGTGTCGGGCGTCGATGGACTCTCTGGCTCGGTCACCGTCGCGGTGCCCAAGAACTCGCTCTTCATTCACACTGCTCGCAACGAACGCGGCGCAACGCACCGCGCGGTCGTCGGCGTCTCCGTACGCGAGGCGATGGGTGACGTGTTGCTCACCGCGATGCCCACCGAGATCGACGTGGGCCAGAGCGTCACGCTCGCGTGGTCGGCTCCGGGCGCGACCGATCTCACGCTCAGCGCGAACCCTGGCGGGCCGATCACCACCGGCGCGCAACTGGAGAGCGGCCTCGTCACCGTCACGCCGACGGCCAACACCACCTACACGCTCACCAGCGGCGCTCGCACTGCGTCGGTCAGCGTCACGGTGCGCGCGACGTTGCTCACCTTCACCGCTTCGACCGACGCGATCGACCCCACCGATGGCGGCGCGCAGGTCACCTTGAGCTGGACCACGGCCAACGCCGCGCGCGTGCGGCTGACGACGCCGGGCCGCGCGACGCTCCACGACTCGGCCGATGCGGGTCAGCTCGACACCGGCAGCTTCACCGACACGCTGCCCGCTCCGATCGATCCCAGCCGGTTGTTTCGTTACGACCTGCAGGTCGAAGGCAACGGCGCGTCGATCACCCGCAGCCTGACGTTGCCGGTGCGCGGCAACCCGAACATCACCTCGCTGACCGCGCCGCGCTACGCGAAGGCCGGCGGGCCCGTCACCATCGCGTGGACCACCACTGGCGCCGACTCGTTCTCACTCTTCGACGGGGAAAGCGAGATTCACCGCAGCATCAGCCCCGTCGAGGCGGCGAGCGGGAGCGTGGTGATCACCGCTCCGAACGCGAACGTCACCTTCGAGGGCGTCGCGCGCGGCGCCCGCGCTGGGGAGACGCGGCAGAGCGTGGAGATCGAAGTGGTCGGCACGCCGTCACTCACGCTCGCGACCTCACCCGCGACCTTCACCCGCGGCCAGCCGTTTCAGATCACGTGGAACGGTCAGTCGGTGCGCAACCTGAAGCTCTACTCGTCGGACGCGCGGCTGCTCTATTCGGAAGCCGACACCACCGACACCGGCACCGTGCCCGTCACGTTCTACGCGGCGAGCCCGGTGACGTACTTCGCGGTGGCCGACAACGCGCTCGGAGAGGTCACCACGGCGTCGATCGCCGTCGCGCCTTCCAACCCCTTCACCGTCACCCGCAGCCCCTCGGGCAGCGTGCAGGCGGGCCAGCGCGTGACGCTCAGCTGGGCCAGCGGAGAGACGCTGCACGGCTTCCCGCACGACGACGTCACGGTGCGCCCGATGTCGACCGGCTTCGACGACATCTCGGTCACCGGCACGCGGTTGATGTTCGCCACCACCGACGACGACTTCCTGCCCATCGTGACCACGTTCCGCGCGCCGTTCTTCGGGCGCATCGTCGGTGATCAGATCACGGTGAGCACCAACGGCTACATCACGTTCGGCCCGGTCGACAAAACGAACTACGTCGAGGTCCCGCTCCCGAGCGCGAAGATGGAGCCGTGGTCGATCGTCGTGAACTGGGACGATCTCACGACGGTCAGCGCGTGGTGGCAGCTCAAGACCGTCGGCAGCGATCAGGTGTTGATCGTGCAGTGGGCGAGCGGCTCGGGCACCACGGCGCGCTCGTTCCAGCTGAAGCTCTTCAGCACCGGCCAGATCGACTTCGAGTACGGCACCATGTCGGGCACCCTCGGCACGGCCGGCATCCAGGGTCCGCGTGGTGACGAAGGCGTGTTGATCGGCATGCCCGTCGCGACCGGGTTGGGGGTCACGTTCTTCACACCCAAACAGAGCCCGCTCACCTTCGTGGCGCGCTCGCGGGACCCGGTGCGCGGCTTCTTGAACGTCGGCGGTGTGTGGTCGCCGGTGAGCACCACGCTCGACGTGATCCACCCCGAAGATCTGCAGCTCGCCGAGGCGCAGCTCGAGCCGTCGCTGAACGTCGGCGCCAACGGGCGCTGGCTGGAGTTCGTGAACAACCGCGACACGGCGATCGATCTGAGCGGCTGGGCGATCACGCTCCCTGATGCCGGAATGGCGTCGCTCAGCGGCAGCGTGGCTTCGAAGGCCACGCGCGTGTTCGGCGTCTCGACCGACCGCGCGCTCAACGACGACGCCGGAGTCGACGTGGCGCTGACCGGCTTCGACGTCAGCGGCCAGCGCGACTCGTTCATCTGGGGCCAGAGCGCGGCGAGCAGTGCGTTCGGCTCGCTCACGTGGAACAACCCGACCACCGGCTTCGCGCAGGTCAGCGACTTCGGGCCCTACCGCTTCGCCGGAGACGCGACCGCGACGCCCAATCGCCCGCAGACCTGCGCCGCCACCGCGCCGTATGGTTCCCAGCTCCCGCCGCAACGCGGCACGCCCGGCGCCGACGTGACGTGCGGCTTCGGCTACCGCTGGCAGCGCGTCTCGCCCGGTTACTACGACGTGTCGGCTTTCGGCACGCGGCTGATCGGCAACGTCACCACCAGCGGCGTGCAGGCGAACGTCGATCTCTCGGCGCACCCCTTCCGCTTCTTCGGCGTCAACCGCAACGGCGTGCGGCTCTCGGCTGACGGCTACCTGACGTTCGATCTCACCGCGGCGAACAACGTGTTCTCGGCGACCGCGCCCGAGACGACCGCGCCCAACTCGGTGCTCGCCATCTACGCCGACGACATGGGTGGCCGCTTCGCCGATTCCGGCGTCTTCGTGCATCGCGCGGTGCAGGGAGAAGACCCCTGGGCTGCGCCACCCCATTGGATCTTCCAATGGCATCGCTGGTCGCATTCCACCGATGACGACCTCAACTTCGAGGTGAAGCTCTTCGACGACGGCACCATCGAGTACCACTTCGCGACGATGGTGAGCGGCAGCACCACGACGCCCTACAGCAGCGGCATCACCGCCAACACGTGGCTCGAGAACGGCGCTGGATCGCAAGCGCTCGTCATCAACGCCTCGTCGGTCACGCCGGGCATCTCGCCCTTCACCGCCTTCCGCTTCAGCCCGCGCTGATCATGAGAACGACCATGAAGATCCACTCACTCGTCTTCGCCCTCGCCGCGCTGACCATCGCCGGCTGCAAGCGCTACCAACCCGCGACCGAAGTTCCGCCCCCGCCGGTCATCGAGTCGTTCACCGCGTCGGCCACCACGGTCAACGCGGGAGAGACCGTGACGCTCAGCTGGAAGGTGACCAACGCCACTGGCCTCGAGCTGCGCGAAGCGACGCTCGGCACGCTCAACGTCGGCGCCGATCAATTCGAAGGCACGCTCGCGGTCACGCCGCAGGTCACCTCGCTCTACGTGCTCACGGTGCGCGGAGAGACGGGCACCGACGCGCGCGCCATCGCCGTCACCGTGCCCCCCGGCCGCGGCGCCGTCTCGTTCCAGGCGCTGCCTCCGGTGGTGATGGGCGGAGACGTCAGCACGCTGGTGTGGATCGCTCCCGGCGCGAGCACCGTCACCTTGAGTGATGGCACCAATTCCATCGACACCGCGGGTCAGGTCTCGTCGGGCGCGGTCACCGTTCGCCCGCTGGCCGACACCACCTACACGCTCACCGTCGACGGTACGCCGGTCACCACCAACGTCGTCGTGCAGCCGGCGGTGTTGCGCTTCACCGCGACGCCGGGCGCCGTCGAATCAGGTCAGCCCATCACGCTGAGCTGGGGCACCGCGGGAGCGACGCGCGTCGTGCTCACCTCTCCGGGACGCGGCACGCTGTTGGACTCGACGACCGCCGCCACGGTGCAGAACGGCAGCTTCACCGACACCGCGCCGCAGCTCCCCGAGGGAGCGGTCGTCGCCTACCAGCTCGAGGTCGAGAAGGGCGCCATGCGCACCACCCGCGAGCTCGAGGTCTTCGTGGGCACGGGCCTGCAGATCGTTCGCCTCGACGCGCCGGTCGTCGCCGCGCTCAACGGCACGTACATCATGCGGTGGACCACCATCGCCGCCGATGCCGTCGAGGTGCGCATCAACGGAGCGGTGACGTATTCCACCGCGAACCCGCAGCAGGCGTTGTTGGGCTCGCTGGTGATCCCCACGCCGTCGACGGACTTCACCGTCGAGCTCATCGCTTCCAATCAGCGTGGCGCGACGGCCTCGCGCTCGACCCAGGTCGACGTGGTGGGCGTTCCGACCTCGGTGACGTTGATGGCCTCTCCGGGCACGGTCGCCGCCGGGAGCCCCGTCACGTTGACGTGGGCCGCCACCGATGGCCGGCACCTGCGCATCGTCGATCACGATCAACAGCCGGTGTTCTCAGTGAACGGTCAGATGGCTGAGGGCGGCACCGCGATGGTCTACCCGCACGCCGCGAACACCACGTACACCATCACCGTCGACAACGGCCTGGGGAGCGCGCCGGTCACCGCCACCGCGCAGGTCACCGTCACCGGAACCACGCTCGATCTCACCATCACGCCGCACACGGCGATCACCGGAGCGACGCTCAACGCGTCCGCGAACGATCCCCAGGCGGTGCTGGTCGGCTTCCCGCACGAGCAGGTGCTCACCGGCACCACCGCCTCGTTCATCGACATCAAGGGCACCGGCACCCAGCTCGACATTCTCGATTCACCGGGCGTGGCGAGCGCCGACACCGGCTTCAGCGTGTGGCTGTGGGGCGTGAAGCAGAACCCGCGGCTCACCGTCTGCCGCGCGGGGTGGATGGCGTTCGGCGCACCGCTCACGCTCGACGCGACGGAAGTGGCGTTGCCGAGCACCGGCGCGCCGCGCTTCGTGATCGCTCCGTTCTGGGACGATCTGCGCGTCACCGCGAACTCCGGCGTGTACTGGCAGGTGGTCGGCGACGCTCCCAACGAGAAGCTGATCGTGCAGTGGGATCGCATGCAGGTCGGCACCGACACCGACACCGAGCTCACCTTCCAGGCGCAGGTGGATCAGAACGGCTCGATCTCATTTCAGTACCAGACCGTGACGCTGACGCTCCCGTACACCTCGTTCGTCGTCGGCGTGCAGGACGGCTTCGCCAAGCGCGCGGTCAGCACCAGCGTGGTGCCCGAGAGTGACAGCGCCTTCTATTTCTTCTCTCCCGTCGCGGCGTCGGCCGATCTGCGCGCCGTTCGCCGCGCGGAGTTCGGCGGCTTCGTGAAGAAGGGCGGCATGTCGGCGTTGCTGGTGCGGCCAATCAGCGCCATCTCGATGCCCGACGATCTCGCGGTGACCGAGGTGATGTTCAACCCGCGGCCCACCGTCGTCGCCGGCCAGTACGCGGAGTTCTTGAATCGCACCGAAGGCCCGATCGACCTGACCGGCTGGTACATCCGCACTCCCGCCGGACAGCGCTTCGACTTCCCCAACGGCTTCACGCTGCAGCCCGACGTCAACACGGTGATCGGCGCGTCGCTCGACCCCGTCGAGAACGACGACGCGGGCGTGACCACCACGTGGGGCGGCGGCTTCTCGTTGCCCACCGACGGCGGAACCCTGGCCATGGGCGCGGGTGACGCGGGCTTCTCGCTCGGCTTCCTGCCCGACGCGGGCGCGGGCATCGCGATGGTGGTCGACCCGGGCTGGTTCCGCATCGGCTCGTCTTCGGTGCAGCGGTTCCTGGTGTGCAACGCGGCCACGCCGTTCGGCGGTCAGGCGCCGCAGCAGCTCGGCACGCCGGGCGCGCACTCGGGGTGTGGCTTTGGCTACCGCAGCCGGCCGATCGCCGAGCACTTCGTCGACATCACGGCCACCGGCACCGCGCTGGTGAACTCGGCCACCGCGGTCGATGGGCTGACGGTGCCCATCACGCTGGCGCCCACTCCGATGGATCCGCAGCCGCTGCTCTTCGGAGTGCCGGCGCCGATCGTCTCGATGAGCGTCGATGGGTTCATCGCGCCGTATTCGACGACCGCGGTCAACTTCTCGAACAAGACCATCACCAGCACCACCACCGCGCCGCGCTCGCTCATCGCGCCCTTCTGGGACGATCTGCAGACCACGCCGGGCCTGATGCCCGCGAGCGACATGTACTGGAAGCGCATGGCGCCGGGAGAAGACCCACAGCGGCCCGAGCCACACTGGATCTTCCAGTGGCATCGCGTGCGTCACTACTCCACGACGCCCGCTGACGATCTCAACTTCGAGGTGAAGCTCTTCGAAGACGGCGTCATCGAGTACCACTACGCGACGATGTCGTCGGGCACGACGACCAACTACGGCGACGGCAACTCCGCGACCGTGTGGCTCGAGCAACCCGACGCGGGGAGCGCGCTCACCATCTCCGTCAACACGCCCGACGTGCGGCCCAATTCCGCCGTTCGCTTCATTCCCCAGTGAGGACCGCACCCATGAACCGCGCGATCTTCGTTTCTGCCGTCTTCACTTCTCTCGTCGCTGGCGTCGCCGGCGCGCAGCCGATCAACGACACCTGCGCCAACGCGATCCCCATCCTCTCGCAGCCGAGCGGCTTCGACCGCGCGTACTCGTTGTCGGTCAATCTGATCGACGCCGGGGTCGCGCCCGAGGCGCCCATCGCGTGCGTCGCCAACTCGAACTCCACGGTGTGGTTCACGTTCACGCCCGCGGTGACCGCGCGCTACGAGATCACCGGCTGCTCGGCGACCAACCCCGGCGCGTCGGCGGTCGACACCGTGCTCGCGATCTACGACGGCACGTGTGGCGCGCTGAACCAGCTCGTCAACGGCTGCAGCGACGACTTCTGCGGCAGCCAGGGCCGCCTCGCGCTGACGCTCAACGCGGGCACCACGTACTACCTGCAGACCGGCCGCTTCAGCACCACGCTGCCGGGCGCGAACGACGCCGTGCAGCTCTCGGTGCAGTTCCCCAGCGGCGCTGACTCGTGCACCAACGTTCCTGATCTGCCACTCGCCGTGTCGGTGCCGGTGGCCATCACGCCATTCTCCGATGCCGGTGTGAGCGAGTTGCTCAACGACTCCGAAGTGGGAGGCGTCGCGGCTTGCTACACGGGCCTGGGTCACGCCTCGCTCACCACGCCCATCTCGCAGGCACCCGGCCGCGACGTGGTGCACCGCTTCACCGCGACCAAGACGGCGCTCTACAGCTTCCGCGTCGGCGCCTCGCCGCGCGCGTTCGACACTGCGATCTACGTGACGGACAGCTGCGCCACGCCCACCACGCCGCCGTTCATCTACGCCCCGCCGCAGTGCCTCGCGGCCGCGAACCGCCAGGGCACGACGGCCACCTCGGTGCAGGAAGAGGTTACCTGCTTGCCGCTCAACCTCGGGCAGGTCGTGTACGTGTGGGTCGACGAAGGCGCAGCCCAGGCGTCGCCGTACGCGGGCGCGTCGTTCCCCCTCGAGGTGACGGAGTGCGTCCGTGAGAGCGAGCCCAACAACGACCCGACCGACGCGGGCACGTTGAACTGCGGCATCACCGGCTCGATCGCCGACGGCGGTGACGTCGACTTCTATGCGCTCGGCACGCCGGCGGTCGCGGGCACGCGCGTGTTCGCCATGGCCGAAGCCGGAGCCAGCGGCGTCAACCGCGGCACGTCGTTCGATCTGCAGATGCGCGTCACGAACGCCACGGTGACGCTCGAGTACGACGCCGACGATCTCGTCGACCCCTACGGGAGCACGTCGTCGGGTGTGGCGGGCACTCCGCTGCCGACGGGCGTGCCGGCGTATTTGCGCATCAACCACTCTACGGCGACGTCGATCGCCGAGCCGTACCGCATCTACTCGGTGCTGCAGACGGGAACGCCGGTGAACGAGGTCGAGCCGAACGACCTGCCCGCGCAGGCGCTCGGAGCGCAGAGCAACTACTTCGCCGGCACCCTGCCCGCTTCGACCGACGTCGACTTCTACGCGTTCCAGGCTCCGGCGGGCGCGATGATCTACCTGTCGCTCGATCAGGCGCCGCTGCGCACGGGCAGCACCGCGACCGGCAATCACACGCTCGCGTTGTGGGACAGCACCGGGCAGCTCTTCCTCGCCAACGACTCCACCACGACGGTGAACAACACGGCGGGCACGACGCTCACCTCGATCGCGCCGACCGTTCCTTCGGAGCACGTGTTGTTCCGCGCGCCGAAATCCGGCGTCTACTTCGCGCGCGTCGGGCGCACCGGCACCAACACCAACCCCAACGAATACATCCTCTCGATCTCGCTCGACTGCAGTGCGGGCGGCGGCTTCGTCGCGGCGTCCCTCACGTCGCTGACGCCAGGCGCTGGTTCCACCGCGGGCAACGAGCAGGTGACGTTGACGGGCACGGGCTTCGGGCCGGGCACGGTGGTGACGTTTGGTGGAGTGGCGGCGACCATCGAAGCCGTCAGCGCGACCTCGATGATCGTGCGCACGCCGCTGGGTGTCGACGGTCCGGTGGACGTGACGGTGCGCAACTTCGGTCATCCTCCGTCCACGCTCGCCGGAGCCTTCGTCTATTCGACGCCAGTGGTGCCTCCGACGGTGACGAGCGTCACGCCCGCTGAAGGTCCAGTCGCGGGTGGGCAGACGGTCACCGTGCGCGGCACGTTCTACAAGCCCGGAGCGGAGGTGCGCTTCGACGTCGGAGGGACCAACGCGCTCGGCACCAACGTGGTGATCGTGACGTTGAATGAGCTGCGGGTGACGACGCCGGCGCTGATCGACGGCTTCGCGACGGTGACGGTGCGCAACCCCGTTGACGCGCTCGAGGGCTCGCTGCCCAACGCGTACCGCTTCAACGATGCGCCGGTGATCACCTCGATCGCTCCGCCGACGGGGCTCACCACGGGCGGCACGGTGGTGACCATCACGGGCACGGGCTTCCGGCCTGGCGCGAGCGTGCGCTTCGGCTCGCTCGCGGGTTCTTCGATCTCCGTCGATCCGGCGGGCACGTCGATCACGGTGACGGCGCCGAGCGCGAGCTTGAACGGCCCGGTAGACGTGACGGTCACCAACGTCGATGCGCAGACGGTCACGCGCGTCGATGGGTTCCGCTACGTGTTCCCGCCGCCGACGTTGACCGCGGTCGCTCCGGCGAGCGGCCCTTCGTCGGGAGGCACGGCGATCACGCTGACGGGCACGAACTTCGTCGCCGGCCCGGTGGTGTTGGTCGGAGGAAACCCGGCGACGGGCGTGGTGCGTGTCAGCGCGACGCAGATCGCCGCGGTGGTTCCGGCAGGAGCTCCCGGCGCGGCTGACGTGCTGGTCTCGAATTCCGATGGGCAGAACGTGACGCTCGCGGGAGGCTTCACCTACATCGCACCGCCGCGCGTGACGGGCGTGCTGCCTGCGCGGGGCTCGGCGATCGGCGGCACGGCGATCACGGTGAGTGGCGCTGACTTCCGCCCGGGGCTCGCGTTGCGCATCGGCGGAGCGCCGGTCTTCGCGGTGAGCGTGGTGAACGCCACGACCGCGACGGGCATCTCGCCTGCGGGCCCGCCGGGGCTGGTCGACGTCGAGGCCATCAACTCCGATGGACAGCGCGGCGTGCTGACCGGCGCCTTCACCTTCGACGGCGCGCCTTCGTTGGTGTCGCTGAACCCGAGCGTCGGATCCACGGCGGGCGGCACGGTGGTGACGTTGCGCGGCGCGGGCTTCGTCGCCGGGGCGGTGGTGCGCTTCGGCAGTGAGCTGGCGACCAACGTGACGGTGGTGTCGGCGACCGAGGTGACGGCGACGGCTCCGGCGGCGCCGATGAGCGTGGTGAGCGTGACGGTGACCAACCCTGATGGACAGGCGACGACGCTGATGAGCGCCTTCCGCTACGTCTTGGCGCCGACCATCGCGTCGCTGACGCCGGTGACGGGTGACGCGCGCGGTGGAACGGTGACGCGCATCACGGGCACCGGCTTCGGAGCGGGCACCACGGTGACGTTCGGCGGCGCCGCTTCTCCGCTGGTGACGTTGGTGAGTTCGACGGCCATCGATGCGGTGACTCCGGCGCACGCGCCTGGCGTGGTCGACGTGAGCGTCGCGAATCCCGACGGAGCGCAGGGCACATTGAGCATGGCGTTCACGTTCACGCGCGCGGCGCCGGTGGTGACGGCGATTGCTCCGGCGAGTGGGACGACGCTGGGCGGCTCAGTGGTGTCGATCACCGGAGTCGGCTTCACGTCGAGCGTGACGGTGACGTTCGGTGGCGCGGCCGCGACCGAGGTGGTGTCGATGGATGGGTTGTTGCGCGTTCGCACTCCGGCGCATGCGGCCGGGGCGGTGGATGTGGTGGTGACCAACGACGACGCGCAGTCGGTGACGGCAGCGGGAGCGTTCACGTTCGTCGCGCCGGCGAACGGCGAGCAGGGCGTGGTGATGGATGGTGGACACGGCTCGCTGGGCGAAGCGCCGGATGCGGGCCCGGGCACGATGACGCCGACCGGTTGTGGCTGCTCGTCGGTCGACGTGTTCGGCCTCTTCGCGGCGATCGGCTTGTTGCTGCGTCGTCGTCGCGCGCGCTGAGTGCGGTGCATGCAGTGCTCTCCCGCCCCTGCGGGAGAGAGGGTCGGGGTGAGGCAAGTTCTCTCGAACCGGTTCGCGGATCTCAGCGCAGAAGCTTTCAGCGTGATCCGCGCGTCCAGGAGGTCGCGCGCGCCAGGGCTCGCTCGTTCAACAGGTAGCCTGTCGGCTGCACGTCATCGCGGCTCCGCTTCAGCGTGATGGTTCACGCGAAGTGCTCGTGCCGTCCTTCCTGCGTCGTCGGAGCGAGCCGACGGCTAAGGTGCGCTCCGTGTGGCGCGGGCTTGTCTTCAGCGTGGTGATCGTCAGCGCGTGCGCCCGAGCGGAACCATGTGGGTCCTCGGCGCACCCGCAAAGCGCGACACCATATATATGCGGGTCCCGGGGCCTCCTTCTGCCCTCGCTGCTGAGCTCGTCCGAAGCGGAGGTCGCACCAGCCGTCGAGCCGCCGAGTGACGCACCCGTTTCCGCGAAGTCGGAAGAAAAGATCATCCCCGCGATCGTGATCGGGACGATCGGCGCTGCGCTCGCGGGTGGCTACATCGCGGGCGCGTACATGACGGGAGATCGACCGTCAGGCCTCACGCTCGGCGTGAGCGGCGGCGTCGTGACCGGCGGACTGCTCGGAGCCGGCATCGCGCTCGGCATCGGCGCCTTGCGGAAAGATCCGGGCTCGCTGCTTCGGTACATCCTGGTGCCGGTGTTGAGCGGGCTGGCGGGCGCCACGCTCGGAGGGCTCGCCGCAGGACTCGGCTCGCGCGTGCCTGGCACCGGACGGACAGTGACGCACGTGGTGATCGTCAGCCTCCTGCTCGCGGAGACTGTGACGCTGATCGTCGCACGCTGATCGCCGCACGCGGATCGTCGCTCGCTCGTCGTCGCACGCTGTCGCGTTGATCGTCGCTCGGTCGTCATCGCACGCGTCGATCGCTCGTCGCACGCTCGTCGGTCGCACGCCAATTGTCGCACCTGATCGTCGCTCGCTCGTCGTCGCGCGCGTCGATCGCTCGTCGTCGCACACTGTCGCGCCGATCGACCTCATACACGGCAGCACCGACATGCGCAGTTCGGGAAGGTGTGTCGCTCGCTAGCGGAGAGTGAGTCGTCGCGCTCCTCAGCCAGCGTGACGAAGGAACAGCTCACCCAGCCGCTCGAGTTCGGTGCGCGTCGCCCGCCGGTCCGCGATCTGCACCGCGAAGCGAGAGAACGGCGCCGGCGCAAACTTCGGCCCCAGATTCCGCACCGTCTGCGCATGCCGATCCAACGATCGCCCGTCATCGAACCGCACCGTCAACCGATCGCAATCGAACGAGAGCGCCAACCCGGGCGTGAATGGCTCGACCCGCAGCCGCATCAACCGCTGCTCGATCAACAACCCATGCAACCCGAACACATCCCACGGAGGCTCCGCCGCGAAGCGCACCCGCTGCAGCTGCCGCGCGATCGGCGCCTCGAAGAACCACGTCAGCCGATCCGCATGATGCCTCCACGGCCGCGGACTCAACGTCAGCGCCTCGAGCGTCTTGAACCGTGAGAGCGCCAACACGTCTTCCTGCTGCCGAGAGAGCCGCGCGTCCTCGACCGCCGGCCCGTTGACCACCACCTCGCGCAGGCACGGCTTGTTCGACGCGCTGCGCACCACGATCGACAGCGACGCACCATCGAGCCCCGTCAGCGTCTCGAGCCGCGTGAGCGACGCCGCGTTCAGTTCCTCGGCCGGGTACTGCGTCGCCCGCACGTGCAGGTCCTCGACACTCCGCCACAGCGGGCTCTGCGCACCCACGCCCGTCGGCTCCAACGTCACCGCGCGCAAGAAGCCACGATGAAACTCGAGCGAGTTCTGCACCAGCCCCGGCACCTCGATCAGCCACCGCCTGACGTGGTGCTTCAGCAAATTCGCCGCGCGCGTCCGTTGTGCAGCCGTCGCCACTCCCCGCGCCTCGAGCAGCTGCAACGAGATGAACTCGCCGCGCGCGTCCCCACGCTCGAGCAGCGCATCGGCGAGCACCTGCCGCGGCGCATCGTCTGCAGGCCGATCGAACACCGCATCGAAGAGCGGAAGGAGCTCAGCCGGCTCATCAGTGCGCTGCACGAGCGCGACTCTACCGCCGCATCGCCCTAACCTTCCGCCCATGCGCGCGCTGGTGGTGATCCTCGTGCTGTGCAGCTCTCTCTCTCCCGCTCAGCCGGTGGCGTTGCAGCCAGCGCTCCAGCCCGTGCAGCTCAAAGACCTCGTGGGTCTCAAGTTCGCGTGGGGCTATGCGCCCAACGGCAACAGCGTGGTGCGCACCCGCAGCTGGGGCGATCTCACGATCTCGGTGCGCAGCAAGGGCGCTGGCGTCGTCGGGCTGGTGATCAAAGACGGCGACCGCCACGATCTCGCGTGGCAGGGCATGTGGAAGTCCGGCACGTACGTCGCGATCATCGAGAACGATCGCAGCGACTCGACGATCTGCCTCGAAGGCAAGCAGTGTGCTCCGTCCGAGTTCGTCGCCATCACCGCGCTCGGAGCCGATCGATCCCTGTACACGCGCGCGCTCGCCAGACTCGCGAAGCGGCCCGACGAGAACGGCGTCGTCTACTTCGACGTTCCCCCGCCGAAAGAAGGCGCGCCGGTCGCGTCCGAGATCTGGTTCTCGCCCGGTGGTCAGCAGCTCGCGGACAGACTCGCGAACAAACTGCGCCGGACGCTGGGCGCGATCTCCCCGAAGGAGATGCCCTCCCCGGGCTCGCCGTACCGTGTGCAGGTGCTGGTGGGTTCGACGGCCCTGCCGCACGGAGAGAAGCGGTACCCCATTCTCCGCGACCTCGCGCCGCCGACCGATGACGCGATCTCGAAGTTCCTGCTGGAGCACCCGGTGTGGATCAACGGACTGGCGAACGGAGAGTGCGCCTTCGCGCGCGACCAGACGTTCTCGTGCAACCACGGCAAGACGACCGGCGTGTGGGCCATCAGTCAGGGCGTGGTGAAGCTCCGCGCCGGAGAAGATCGCGAGGCCGCCTTCATCAAGAACGGCCGCGCGTCCTTCACCATCAACCAGCTCAGCGCCAACGCGTTCATCACCCAGGGCACTGAGGTCGTCATCTGCCGCGAGCGATGCACCATGACGGGCAACACCGCGTGGGGGCTCCGCGCCGGTAAGACCGACCAGGCGCTCCTCGAGAGCATCTATTCGCCCAACGCCACGTGGGTCGAGCTTGGCCCCGGCGCTGGCGTCGAGCCGCGCGTGATCTGCCGCAACTGCTCGGAAGGCTACCGCGTGCCGGAATTCCTCCTGACCAACTTCGGGGTCGAGACCTGCGTGGCTGGAGAAGTCCCCGCGTACCTCGGCTGCATCCTCGAGCTGCCACCCGAGGGCTTCGTCGAGCCGCTGCCTGCTGCGACTCCAACCGCTCCGAGCGCCCCGACGCGCGTGAAGTTGATCGACGGAGCGTGCGGCAAACCGCCGTGCACCAACGCGACCTTCGAGCGACTCGCCAACCAGCTCTCCGATGCGACCAGGTACGCGCTCGAGAAGGGATCGCCCGCGAAGAACCAACGCGCGAGCACCGAGGTCTGGTTCTCCCCGGGAAAGAAGGCGCTCGCCGACGCGGTGGCGCGCGAGCTGTTCGGCGCTCGAGCCCCCGAGTCGAAGGAATGGACCTTCGGCGGCACGCAAGACGTGGTGATCATCACCGGGCCGTGACTCACTTCCCGAGATCGAGCACCACGCCGTACGGCTCCTCGACCTCGGACAGCGGGAGCGGCGCCTTCGTCAGCGGAATCGGCCCGAGCACGGGAGCCAGACGCTCCGCGAGTGCGATGGCGTGCGCGCGCCACATCCAGCTGTAGGTGATGCTCAGCTTCGAGCCCGCGGTGCCCGAGGCGATGAAGACCGGCGCGGCGAGCGCACCGCTGGGCTGCTTCAGATCGTCGAAGCGCGTCGTCTCGATCGCCCTGAGCTGCGCTGGCGTACCGAGCACCTTCACCGCGGGCGCCTGCACTTCGACGCACTTCTTCGTCGACGAATCGCAGACCCATGCGACGAGCGCATCGGGCTCGTCCCAGCCTGCGGGACGCGTGCCCAACACGAGCTCGTCGTTCATCGCGGTGGCTTCCACGGCGTAGAGCGGCGCGCCCCAGCGCCCGGGTTCCCACACCGTCTGCAGGCGGAAGCCCGCGTCGCTGGTCGACCAGGGTCCGGGGTTCCATTCGGTGTCGTCGCTGCGCGTGCAGGTCGTGCCTCCGTCGGCGATCGCGGAACACAGCCCGAAGGTGTGGCTCAGCAGAAAGGTCCGCAGGCGCTCGCGCGTCGGAGCCGTCACCGCTCCGCGCACCACCGTCACCTTCGGCGCGGCGGCGTCGGGCATCTTCGGCGGCGCCGCCTCGGGCACGCGCTGCTTGCCGACGATCACCACCACGTGGTGCGGCGAGGGCATCGCCCCACCCGGCCACGGCTTCGGCTGGATGGAGCCGAGCAACGGACGGAGCAGAAACGCGAACTCGGCGGCGACTCCTGCGAATTGAGGGTCGGACGGATCGAAGAAGATCTCCGAGCGCTCGCGTGGATTCTTCGAGGCCGGCGCTTCGAAGATCGGAGCGATGAGCTTCTTCTCCCTGCGCAGCCACGCGACCGTCGAGCCGTACAGCGCCGTGTCGGAATGACCGGGGACGAGCGCGACGAACACCGGCACCCAGACGCACTCGCGATCGGGCACACATCGAAAGCGGTACGCGGCTGGTGCAAGCGGCCTGGGGTACGTCGGCGCCTTGCTGACCGCGTACGACGTGAACGAGAGGTACTCGCCGCTGCGCCACACGTCCCTGAAGTCGATGCCGAGCTTCATGCTCGAGACTCCGTTGGTGGCGGTCAGCGCGTAGGCATCGCGCGATTCGGAATAGTTCGACCGCAGGACAGCGTCTTTGCTCCCGAACGCCATCGAGCCGTCGTCGAGCCCGATGCGCACGCCGTCCAGACCGGTCGCGGCGTCGAGGCGTTGGAACGCCGGCTGGATCTGACCGAGCACCAGCCCGAGGGAAATCAACACGGCCGCGCTCATGACACCGCCTCGTGTTCGTTCCCCATGCGGGAGAGCGTAGCGATCAACGGAAGTGATGCACCTGCGGAGTGACCGGAAGATCCGGCACCAGCGCCTCGAGGTGCGTGACCTTCAGGTTGACGACCTTGCCGCTGCGCTCGACGCGACCAGTGGCGATGAGGAGCGGCGTCGCGGTGATCTCCCGCCGGAAACGCTCGAACAGCGAAGGCTCGACGATCACGTTGGCGATGCCGTCTTCGTCTTCCATCGAGAGGAAGGTGAAGCCCTTCGCGGTCGGAGGCCGCTGCCGCACGATGATCAACCCGCCCACGCGCACGATGCGACCGCTCGGCGTCTGCAGGAGTTTGCTCGAGCGCACGGCGCCGATCTTCGTGAGCTGTTCGCGGAGCAGCCCGACGGGGTGTGACTCGAGCGAGAGGCTGACGGTCTCGAAGTCGGCGGCCACGCGTTCGGCCGGGGACATCGGCGGGAAGTTGGCGCGAGCAAAGCCCCCTGGGGCGACGCCGTTGGGAGGGGAATCGACCATGGGCATGCCGAAGAAGAGATCGTCGGCGTCGAAGGGCCCGAGCGCGTGGAGATCCCACAGCGCGTTTCTGCGGTTGTGGCACAGCGAGTTGAGCGCGCCGGCAAGCGCAAGGCGGGTCAGCTCGTGCCGCGGAATTCTCGTGCGCAACGCGAGGTCGGCGACCGAGGTGAACGGTCCACCTTCGATGCGTGCGGCTTCGAGCTTGCGGGCGCTCTCTTCGCGCAGGCCTTTGACGAGCTCGAAGCCGAGCCGGAGCACGGGCTGGCGCGGCAACACGCCGTTCGTGGGAAACGCGGCGTAGGCGCTGTCGCGCGGCACAGCTCCGTTCGTCGGAGGCGAGGCGTAGGCGTTCTCCAGCACAGCTCCGGTCATCGCGCTCGGCACTCCGCTCGTCCGAGGCGCGTCGCCGTTCATCGCGCTCGGCACTCCGTTCGTCGGAGGCGCGGCGGAGGCGTTCTTCCGCGGCACGGCTCCGTTCGTCGGAGGTGCATCCTCTCGCTGCCGCGGCGCAAATCCGTTCGCCCGAGGCGAGGTGTGCTCCCTCACCCTGACCCTCTCCCCGAGGGAGAGGGGATCGTCGTCGTCTTCTTCTTCAACGTCCTCACGTTCGACCTCGAGCGCGCATTCCCAGTTCGACGCGTTCACGTCGACAGCCGCCGCTTCGACGCCGTGGCGCCGCGCGTCGTCGACCAGTGTGTGTGGCGCGTAGAACCCCATCGGCTGCGAGTCCAACAACGACGCGCAGAACGCCGCCGGGTAGTACTTCTTGAGCCACGACGACGCGTACGCGATCAGCGCGAACGACGCCGAGTGGCTCTCCGGAAAGCCGTAGTGCGAGAAGCCCTTGAAGCTGTCGAAGCACGCTGAGGCGAACTCGCGTGAGTAGCCGCGGCTCACCGCTCCTTCGACGAAGCGCCCGCGGAACGGTGGGAGCAGCTCATCGGCCCGCTTGTTGGTCAGCGCGCGACGCAGCCGATCAGACTCTCCCGCGGTAAAGCCCGCCGCGACCATCGCCAGCTTCATGGCCTGTTCCTGGAAGAGCGGAACCCCGAGCGTGCGATCGAGAATGTCGCGCACTTCGGGAGAGGGATAGGTGACGGCCTCCTCTCCATTCCGGCGCCGCAGGTACGGGTGCACCATCTCTCCGACGATCGGGCCCGGGCGGATGATCGCGATCTCCACCACCAGGTCGTAGAAGCACCGCGGCTTGAGTCTCGGGAGCATGTTCTGTTGCGCGCGGCTCTCGACCTGAAACGTGCCGATCGAGTCTCCGTCGCAGAGCATGTCGTAGACCGCCGGGTCTTCCGCGGGGATGGTGGCCATCGTCCACGCGTGGCCGGTGGTCTCTTCGATCAGCCGCAGACACCGCGAGATGGCGGTGAGCATGCCCAGCGAGAGCAAGTCGACCTTCAAGATGTTGAGCGCGGCGAGATCGTCTTTTTCCCACTGCACGACGGTGCGCTGTTCCATGGCGCCGTTCTCGATGGGCACGACGGTGGACAGATCCGTCGAGGTGATCACGAAACCGCCGACGTGAATCGAGAGGTGCCGCGGCATGCCGATCAACTGCCGCGCGAGCGCGAGCGTCTGCTTCACCGCGAGATCGTCAGGAGAGAGCCCGGCCTGCTGCAGCTGGCCCGCGGTGCCTTCGACGCCCTCTCCGAAGTCGACGGTGCCGGCGAGGCGATCGACTTGATCGAGTGAGAGGCCGAGCGCCTTGCCGACCTCGCGCAGCGCCATGCGGCCGCGGAAGCAGATGTGTTCGCACACCATCGCGGCGCGGTGCCGGCCGTGTTTCTCGTAGACGTACTGGATCACCTCTTCGCGGCGCTCGTGTTCGAAGTCGACGTCGATGTCCGGGGGCTCCTTTCGTTCCATCGAGAGGAAGCGCTCGAAGAGGAGCCCCATGCGCACGGGATCGATCGAGGTGATCTGCAGCGCGAAGCAGACGGCGGAATTGGCGGCGCTCCCACGGCCCTGGCAGAGGATTCCGCGCTCGCGGGCGAAGCGAACGATGTCCCACAGCGCGAGGAAGTAGCCGGGGTAGTCGAGCGCTTCGATGAGCGCGTATTCCTTGTCGATCTGGCGGCGCACGTCGTCGGGGGTGCCGCTCGGGTAGCGCACGTGCAGGCCCTTCTCGACCAGCTGCACCATGAACTGCATCGGCGACAGGCCGGGCGGGAGCGCCTCTTCGCTGAACTGGTAGCGCAGATCGTCGAGCGAGAACTGGCAGGCGTGCGCGAGCTGAAGGGTGCGCTCCAGCGCGTCGGGGAGATCGGGGAAGAGCGCGGAGAGCTCCGCGGGGCTCTTGAGCGTGCGCTCGGCGTTCGGGAAGAGGAGCGTGCCGGCCTTGCTCACGGTGGTCCCGCAGCGAATGGCGGTGAGCACGTCTTGCAGCGGTTGGCGCGCGCGGGTGTGGGTGTGCACGTCGTTGTGCGCGAGGAGCGGGACCTCGAGCTTGCGCGCCCAGGCTTTCGCGGTGGCGACGTGGCGCTCGTCGTCGGCGGCGAGGTGGCGACTGACTCCGACGAAGAAGCGGTTGGGGAAGGCCTCGGCGAGCGGAGCGAGCGCGGCGTGCGCGCGTGACGCCGGAGCGTGCGGGAGCACCGCCATCAAGCCGCCGGCGCGATCGAGCACGCGTTCCCAGGGGAGCCCGGCTTCCCCTTTGGGGTGCGTCAGGCGGCTCTCGGAGATCAGCGAGCAGAGGTGCGAGTAGCCGGCGACGCTGGTGGCGTAGAGCGTCAGCGGCGGAGCGTCGGTCAGCGTCAGCGTCGAGCCGATGACGAGCTTGAGGCCGCGCTGTCTGGCTTCGAGGTGCGCTTTGACGAGGCCGTAGAAGCCGTCGTGATCGGTGATGGCGAGCGCCGACACGCCGAGCTCTGCGGCGCGCGCGACGAGCTCTTCGGGGTGCGAGGCGCCGCGCAGGAAGCTGTAGTTCGAGTGACAGACGAGCTCGGCGTACGTCATCGCTCGCCTCCAGACATCGCGCGAGCCCAGTCGACAGAGCGCACGCAAGCGACGGACGTCGCGTGCACCGAGGAGAGCGCGCCAGACGTCACGCGAGCCCAGTCGACAGAGCGCACGCGAGCGACGGACGTCGCGCCCACCGAGGAGCGAGAGCCAGACGTCACGCGAGCCGAGGCATCGCGCGAGCCGGCCTGCACAACGAGCGCGGCAACAGCCTGACTTCCCCTCACCCTCACCCTCTCCCGCAGGGGCGGGAGAGGGGATCTTCGCGCCCGAGAGTTCATCGCTCAGTCGAAGACGCCCTGCACATAGAAGGCGCCGTCCTTTCCATCGCGGAAGATCCACAGCTGGCCGACGCCCTCGAGCTGCACGCGGTAGTAGTCGCGGGAAAATGGATCCGGGCTCCACCACGAGCCGACGAGGCGCTCGGGGCCGATGAGCTGTT
>JAEUJS010000190.1 GCA_016792935.1 Archangium sp.
CCGCGGCCCCGCGGACGAGCCCCCCTCCCACCACACTCTGTCCCTTCACGAGGCTCTTCCGTTCTGGCTTCAACGAGGCCCGGCGCTCGCGCCGGGATCAACCGCATGGAACAAAACAACAACAACTTCTGAGAGATGCACGCACGCTTTCGAGCGCCATCTTCTTCCGCGAACCGCCGAGACGCTTTTCACGCCGTGCGGCACTCAACACTCAGCAATTCCGAGAGAACTTCCTTGCGAGCAGTCAGACGGTCCCAACCGTCACGCCACCGCTCGCTATTCGCATTTCAGAGATCAGACGATCTTCGGCCCTTTCTCTGGAGGCCGCGTCGCTCGACCGAGGCACTCGAACGACGTCATACCACGGCCATCCGAAGGACCGATGTCGACGATCAACACCGCGTCCTCGATCGCGTGGATGACCTCGTTCAGGGCCGCCTTCATGGTCACCAGCGTCATCTCAGTCAGGTCGCACGAGAAGACCGAGAGCTGCAGATGATTCCCGTAGCCCTTCATGATCCGAAACACCTGCCGCAGCCGCTTGGGATCCGAAATGTCGTACGTCACGAGATACCGCTGGCGCACGCTCACCTCGTCTTGAAGCCAGGGTACTCGGGGATTTCTCCCATGAGGAAGCGAGCCAACAAGCGCGCCTGCATCTCGAGCACGCGCCGATAGCTCACGCGGTAGCCGAAGATCGGGTGGGTCACCTCCTCGGACATTCGCCGCTCCCAAGCGCGCAGAAACTTCTTCCGCCCCTCGGAATCGAGCGTCACGCCGATGCCGCGTTGAATGAAGTCACGCTCGACGATCGCCCCGGTGTTGATCGCGGTGACGACCACGGAGTCCGCGATGAGCGGTCGGAACTCCTCCATCAGGTCGAGCGCCAGCGCCAACCGCCCGTGCCGCGGCTGATGCAGGAAACCGAGGTACGGATCGAAGCCCACGAGCCGAAGCGCGACGGCGACATCCTTCGCGAGCATCGAATACCCGAAGCTCAGCAACGCGTTGACCGGATCCTTCGGCGGTCGACGGTTGCGCGCTGCGAAGTCGAACGTCTTCACACTCTCACGCACGTGAAGCATCGCCGCGAAGTTCGAGAAGTAGATACGCGCCGCGTTGCCCTCGATGCCAAGGAGCGTCTCCACCGACTCAGCGGTCAGCGCTCTCTCGACGTGCTGAGCCAGTTCCAGCAGCGCGCCAGCGGGAGGCTCTTCGTGATTGCGACGCATGAAGGTGCGCGTATTGGCAATCTTGGTAGCCACGAAAACGCGCGCCAACGCCAGCGCGCGCGCATCCGACGCCGCTGCGTACTGCGTCATTCGCAGCGCGACGCGCCCGTGACCGAGCCCATCGAGCAGTCCAGCCAACCAACCTCCGCTCGTCAGCCATGCCACTGGCACGCCGCGAGCGCTCACCTCGCGAATCGCTTGCGACGAGATCTGCACGTTGCCGAACAGCGCCACGTGCGACACGTCGACCAACGGAGCCTCCATTAACTTCTTCCGATCACGATCCTTGATCTCGAGGCAGTGCCCGCTCACGCCAACGCGTGCGCCTATCTCCTGCACGTACAACGGCTGCGCATCGTCGCGCGCCGGGAACATCGGCCGCACAGTCTGCTGCGAACCGGCTCCGGTGAGCAGGTTGAGCTCATCCGGCAGACAAAGCGACGCCAGCGAACACCCCGCGCACTTGGGGCTCGCTACCAGCGGCGGTGGGGGTGTCTTCTGCTCCGCGACCTTTCGCGCTTCGGCGACGAGCTCGAGTGTGCGACTGACGAGCGCCTCGTCGAACACGATTTCGACGCGCTGACGTGAGGCTGCGAAATACAGCTCGCCTTTCGCGACGGTGTACCCGTGCTCTCGAAGGAGCAGCCCGTAGAGACACAGCTGCACCCGCTCCGGCTCCCATGCGCCTTCGGCGACGTCGGGCGTGTGACCGCGCTTGGTGTCGACTGGGTAGACCGCGCCGCCATCCGACTCGACGATGTCGATCTTCGCCGAGACTCCAAGAACCGCGGAGCTGAGCTCGACGCTCCGAGCCCGCCACGGCCGATCGGGGTCTGCCAGGGGCTTGGTCGGCTGGCCTTCGTCGACACGCGTATGAACGACACGGCCTTCGACCGTGAAGTGGTTGTCTTCGAACTCGCGATCGACCCACTCGAGAAAGAAGAGGCGCGGGCAATACGCGAACTCGTTGACCATGCGCGCCGGAAGGAGAGGTGCGTCTCCCTGGTCATTGCTGCTCACGGCACGCTCACGAACAAGCCCATGCCAGAGAATCGCCCGCGCCCCACACAGATGGGACCGCGCACGGCAACCGGCTCTCCACGCGCCCCGCGCCAGCGGAGTTTGACGTGAAGCCGTGGGTGACCGGCCAGATGAGACGGCGCGAAGTAGCGATCGACCAGATCGCACCCCGCCATGAAGCCGGTCGCTCGGAACTCCAGATGTGCGTTGAACACCAGCTCGTCTGGAAAACCCGCCTGTCGAAGCGCCTTGCGCAGCAGCGCATCGCGTCGCCGATCAAGCCGCAGCAAGAGCTTGCGCTGCTCAGCCGCCGGAGGCTTCTTCTTCAACTGCTCGAGTACGCCCCCGGGATCGTCATGACCGGGCAGCACGACCGGAGTCACCGTCACCCACTCCGAACTCGCCGCGACATAGCGCGCAACCGTGCGGTCGGATCGCGGTGCTTCCGCCAACACGGCTGCCGGGCGCTGCTGCTTCTCATCGATGAGTGTGTGTCCCTCGAGCGCACGTGCGAGCCAGGCGACGTCATCGCTCTGCAGGTCGGTGGAAGTGATGAGGACGCGGCGAATCGAGCCCACCGTCTCTCCTGAACCGCGCGGCTCGATGCTCGGAAGGGGCATGAAGAGAAAGCGACTGGTGCCCTCTCCGTGACCCATCACCAAATGACGAACCTCGGCGTCAGGTCGGCCCGAACGCAAAGCTGCCTGCTCTGCCGCATGCCGGAATTGTCCCGCTGCAACTGCGCCTCGTCGCACCGTGTCGTAGCTCTTGAAGCGATCGGCCTCGGGGTCCATGAACGTCAGCGCGGCGAAGCGGCGACCTGGTGCTTCGCCATCGTGTGCGTAGGCTTGCCGCGCGAAGACCGCCAACGGCGGTGGCGGGTTGAAGGGTGCTCCCTCGGCCAGAGAGGTGCGCACGAGACTCGCCTGGTGCCGCCGCTCGAGATCGTCGAAGGTGCCGGCCGTGGGCGTCCGCAGCTCATTGAGTCCCGTGGGGAGCGGAGTCCACCGCTGGTGTCCTTCCGGCGACGGCGCGCCCTCAGCGGTCGCCACAACATGTCCGTGTCCGGCGACCAAATCGACTCCCCAGCCGAGCGCCACGACCGACGGCGCGAGTTCGGCGACGAGTGCCGCGTGACCCTCGTCTTCAGAACGAATGCTCCACGTGTACTGCGCGGTCGGCGGCGATCGATCGTCGAGGCGCAGCGGACGCAC
>JAEUJS010000214.1 GCA_016792935.1 Archangium sp.
TGGGCATGTGCACCGACTGCAGCGGTCTGGGCACGCGCGCGGAGATGGATCCCGATCTGATCGTCCCCGACAAGACGCGCACCATCCGCGAAGGCGCGGTCGAGGTCTGGGCGTCGGGCGTCGCGCGCGGAGAAGGTTGGACCGCCGATCTCGTCGACACGCTCTCGCGGGCGTTCGGCATCGATCTCGACACGCCGTGGAAAGATCTGCCGAAGAAGCAGAGCGACGCGGTGCTCTACGGCTCGGGCGGCAAAGAGCTCACGATGAAGTGGGGCGAGGCGCGCTGGAAGATGGAATGGGAGGGCCTCGTCAACAAGCTGTGGCGCTCCTTCAACTCGACCACCAGCGAGTCGATGAAGCAGTACTACATGAAGTTCTTGAGCGACAAACCGTGCCCCACGTGCGCGGGAGAGCGACTCAAGCCCGAGTCACGCGCGGTGAAGGTGCACGCCAAGAGCATCGTCGAGCTGTCGCGCTTCACGATTCGGCAGGCGCTCGACTTCCTCGGAGAGCTCCCGCTCACGAAGAACGAAGCGACCATCGCGGCTGAGCTGCTCAAGGAGATCCGTTCGCGGCTCTCGTTCCTCGCTGACGTGGGCCTCACGTACCTGTCTCTCGATCGCGCTGCTTCGACGCTCAGCGGTGGAGAGAGTCAGCGCATTCGTCTCGCGTCGCAGATGGGCAGCGAGCTCACCGGCGTCATCTACATTCTGGATGAGCCGTCGATCGGTCTGCATCAGCGCGACAACGGGCGGCTCATTTCGACGCTCAAGAAGCTGCGCGATCTCGGGAACTCGGTGCTGGTGGTCGAGCACGACGAAGAGACGATGGAAGAGGCCGACTGGATCGTCGACTTCGGTCCTGGCGCGGGCGAGCTCGGTGGGTCGGTGATCGCCGAGGGCACTCCGAAGCAGGTGATGGCGAACGAGAAGAGCGTCACGGGTGGCTACCTCTCCGGGCGCATCGAGATCGGCATTCCGTTGATTCGGCGGCCGCTCGGAAAACAGCGACTCACCATCAAGGGAGCGAAGGAAAACAACCTGAAGGATCTCGACGTCGACATTCCGCTCGGCGTCTTCGTCGCGGTGACGGGCGTGTCGGGAGCGGGAAAGTCGTCGCTCATCAACGAGATCCTCTTCCCTGCCCTCTCGCGGCACATCTACCAGACGCGTGAAGTGCCGGGCCGCCACAACTCGATCCTCGGCATGGAGTTCCTCGACAAGGTGATCGACATCGACCAGCGGCCCATCGGTCGCACGCCGCGCTCGAATCCTTCGACGTACACCAAGGTGTTCGACGCGATTCGCGAGGTGCTGGCGCAGACTCCGGAGGCGCGCACGTACGGGTACACGCCGGGTCGCTTCTCGTTCAACGTGAAGGGCGGGCGTTGCGAGTCGTGTGAAGGCGATGGCGTGAAGAAGGTCGAGATGCACTTCCTCGCGGACGTGTACGTGCCGTGCGAGGTGTGCGGCGGGAAGCGCTTCAACGACGCGACGCTGCGCGTTCGCTACAAGGGCAAGAACGTCGCGGAGATCCTCGACATGTCGGTGCGCGAGGCGATGGCGCACTTCGAGGTGCACCGCGACATCATGCGGCACCTCAAGACGCTCGATGACGTGGGGCTCGGGTACATCAAGCTCGGTCAGCCTTCGACGACGCTCTCGGGCGGTGAAGCGCAGCGCATCAAGCTCTCGCGCGAGCTGGCGAAGGTGGCGACGGGGCGCACGCTCTACATCCTCGATGAGCCGACGACGGGTCTGCACTTCGAAGACATCCGCAAGCTGCTCAACGTGCTCAACCGGTTGGTCGAGAACGGAAACAGCGTGCTGGTGATCGAGCACAACCTGGATGTCATCAAGTCGGCCGACTGGGTGATCGATCTCGGCCCCGAAGGCGGAGCGGGCGGCGGTGAGTTGCTCGCCCAGGGCACTCCGGAGCAGGTGGCTGAGGTGAAGGGCAGCTTCACCGGGAAGTACCTCAAGCACGTGCTCGAGAAGCACCGCAAGCAGCGCGTCGGTCAGCGCGTCGCGAGCTGATGCTCCCGGGGTGAGGATCGCTCCGTGCTAGACGCCGCGCATGGATCAGTTCGTGACGTGGGATGCCGTCGAGACCGCTGAGCGCCTGCGTCGTCGTGAAGTCTCTGCAGTCGAAGTCGTCGACGCGGCCATCGCGCGCGCCGAGAAGCTCGAGAACCTCGGAGCGCTCGTCACCCGCAGCTTCGAGCGCGCCCGCGAACACGCGAAGCGCGAGCTGAGCGATGCACCGTTCGCCGGAGTGCCCAGCGCGATCAAAGATCTCGCCAACCTCGAAGGCGTGAAGACGGGCTTCGGATCTGCAGCGGCGGGCCCCACTCCGCCGAAGAAGAGCGATCCGTTCGTGAAGGCGTACGAGGCGCTCGGCTTCGTCTCGCTCGGAAAGTCCGCGACGCCGGAGCTCGGCCTCACCGCGACCACCGAGCCGCTGCACGGAAAGCCGTGCCGCAACCCGTGGGATCACCATCGCACCGCGGGCGGATCTTCAGGCGGCGCGGCTTCGTTGGTCGCCAGCGGCATCGTCCCCATCGCGCACGGAAGTGACGGCGGTGGATCGATTCGCGTTCCGTCGGCGTGCTGCGGACTCGTCGGCTTGAAGGTCACGCGCGGCCGCTTCGACATGGAAGCGTCGCGTCTTCTCCCCGTGAACATCGCGACGCACGGCGTGCTCACCCGCACCGTGAGAGACACCATCGCGTTCTGGGAAGCGCTCGATCGCGCGGTGCCGAGCAGCTGGCCGTCGCTCAAGCCGGAAGCCGGTCCACGAAAGCTGAAGATCGGCATCTACCTCGAGCCGCCCGACGGAGCGGCGATCGACCCCGAGTTCAAGCAGGCCGCGCTCGACGCCGGAAAGTGGTGCGAGTCGCTCGGGCATCACGTCGAGCAGATCCCCAACCCGGTCGCGGTGCAGTTCATCGACGACTTCATCGTGTACTGGGCGTTCGTCGCGTGGGCGCAGAGCGGAACGATGAAGGCGCTCGCGCACCGCGAGTTCGACAAGGCGAAGATCGATCCGTGGACGAAGGGGCTCAGCGAGTACTACGCGCGGCAGAAGGTCCGGGGAGCGCAGGCCACCTGGCGCCTGATGACGCGGCAGAGCTCGTTCCTCGACGTCTTCAAGAAGTACGACGTGATGTTGTCGCCGACGCTCGGTGTTCCGCCGCCTGAGCTCGGCTACCTCACGCCCGCGCAGGACTTCGAGACCAAGCTCACGCGGCTGCGTTCGTTCGTTCCGTTCACGCCGACGTACAACGTGACCGGTGCTCCGGCGATCTCGCTGCCGTTGAGCAGGACGGCGAGCGGTCTGCCGATCGGCGTGATGTTCGGCTCAGCGCGAGGGAACGAGAAGACGATCCTCGAGCTCGCGCTGCAGCTGGAAGAGGCGAAGCCGTGGCCGCGCCTGCCGCCTTCCGTCACGGCCTGAAGGTCAGACCCACGTCTCGGGAACGCGCGAGGCCTTCAGATCGCGCAGACCTTCGGTGAGCAACGGCAGCAAGGTGTTCGCCGCGGCCGGCTTCGGAGACGTCGCGCCCAACTTCGTCTCGAACTCGGTGATCTTGGCGAGCGCATCGGCACGCGACAGCGACTTGAAGTCGGGCACCGCCATGCCGAGCGATTCGAAGCCCGACTTGATCTGCGCCGAGTACCCGTTGGCGAAATTCCCGGCGACGGTCTTCGAGTAGTACAGCAGGCGAATCGTCGAATCGCGCCGCGCCTCGAGTGCGCTGCGCTCACCGGCTGGAAGCTCGGGGTGCTGCAAGAGCCGCTGCACGTCGTTGTAGTGCTCACGGAGCGGGCCGGTCTGCGAGTCGACGACCTTCTCCGCGCCCGACGAGAAGCGATCGAACGTCGCCTGCCCTCGCGTCACGGTCGCCTGCAGATCAGCCAGCGGAGCGCGCGCGTTGCCGTCGAGGTAGCCGTGCTCCTTGCTCCACACGGCGACGTTCTCGCCCTTGCGGGTGCCCGCGGCGAGCTCGCGCGTGAGACCTTCCTTCGTGCCACGCGTCGCGGTGTCCCAGCGAGACAAGTGCGCGGTCGCTCCCGAGTACGAGCCCGGAGCCGAGCCCGTGTACGCCCACACGGTCTTCGCGTTGGGGAACATCGCGCGGTACTTCTCCATCAGCGGCTCTCCGCCGGAGTAGCAGGCCGAGAGATGCAGATCTTCGACCGAGCGCGCGGCCTTCGGCATCGCCTCCGCGAGTTTTCCGAGCGTGTCGAAGCGCAACATGCCGTTGTGATCGCCCCACGTGCCCGAGCCGACGTTGTGGCCCGAGAGCACCATGCGCGAGGGAATCTGCCCGCCGCGTTCGGCTCCGGCCCACACCTGCGCGAGCTGAGCGAGCTCATCACGCGAGTCGGCGCCCGAGCTCTGGATGATGTCGGCGATCTTCTGCGTCTGTTCCGCGGGCAGGCCGAGGGTGAGCGCGAACGACTTGCTGCCTTCCGGCGTCGTCAGGTCGTGCGTCGCGGTGCGGCCCTGCGCGTCGCGGGTGGTGATGGAGTCGTTCACCGCTCCGTCTTTGACGTGCGTGACGTTGACGCCGCGGCCCTTCAAGTGCGCCGCTTCATGCGCGCTGCTCTCGTTCATGCCGACGAGCACGACGTCGTTGTTCGACTTCGGCGCCCACCCCGCTGCAGGTGGCGGTGCACTCGGAGTGGTCGTCGCTCCACCGCGCGGAATGCTCAGCGTCCACCCGACCTGAATGTTGCCGGGGTTGCTCTCGAGCTGCGGGTAGCGCGCTTTGTTGGCGTCGACGAGCTGCTGCACGCTCACTCCGGCGCGTTGCGCGATCTTCGACATCGAGTCGCCGCCGACGATTTTGTACGAGTCGGCCGTGATGGAATTGGAAGCGGCAGGAGTGGTCGCGGGGCGCGTTCCTGAGACGTTGGGCATTGGGGCAACATACCCCAAATGCGCGGCAACCCGCTGACTTGCTCCCTTACCCTGACGTGCGACGGCGCCGGCGCGCGAGGAGCGCTGAACCGATCGCTCCGAGCACCAGAAGATCCGGAGTGAGCGCCGAGCTCGAGCAACCAGCGTTGCCCATCACTGAGCCGCTTCCGCCGGTCGCAGCGCCACCACCGAGGGTGCCCCCTCCAGCACCTCCGGTTCCGCCGCCCGTCATCATCGATCCGCCACCGCCACCGATCGCACCTCCACCAGTTCCGCCGCCGGTCGCGCCACCGCCGGTTCCGCCACCAGTCACGCCGCCACCGGTTCCGCCACCAGTCGCCCCGCCACCCGTTGCGCCGCCGCCTGTCGCAGAGCCGCCACCAGTCGCAGAGCCACCACCAGTCGCCCCGCCGCCCGTTGCGCCGCCGCCGGTTCCGCCTCCAGTCGCGCCGCCGCCTCCAGTCGCGCCGCCGCCACCAGTCGCAGAACCGCCGCCCGTCATTCCGCTTCCTCCGCCCATCGTTCCGCCGCCGCCGCCGGTCATCGAGCCGCCGCCGCCACCAGTTCCGCCACCGCCAGGCACCGCGCCGTAGCGCCACACCCGCGACACTGCGACCTCGTCGAGCTCACCGTGGAACGAGCCATCACCCGTCGGAGGACACGCCGGCCGCGCACCCGGCCCACCGAACGTGAGCGCGTTGCTCGTGCCCTGCAGCGTCGCCGGAGCGTTCATCAACCGATTCGTCTCGTTCCCGTTGATGAGGAAGTTCATGACGCCGGTCGCCGCGTCGTACTGGTACGCGATGTGCGACCACTGCCCGACCGGGATCACCGCGTTCGATCGAATCGCGTAGAAGCCGCCGCCCGCCACCATGATGCGCGCCTGCAGCGAGAGATCGTCCTCGAGCACCAGCGAGTACGCCCCGTTGATGTTCGGCTTCCCGAGCAGCAGCCGGTAGTTGTTGTTCGCATCGCAGTCGGGGTTGCTCGCGGGCTTGATCCACATCTCGACGGTGATCGCGTTCACCGGCTGCAAGCTCGTCGCGTTCGCCACCTCGACGCGCCCGTCCGTGCCGTTGAAGATGATCGCCTTGCCGAGATGCCCGTTGTTCGCGAGCGGGAACGACGTACCCCCCCGCAGCGTGCCGGTGTTCGAGTAGCCCGAGCTGTCCGCGGTGCGCGTGAGATCGAAGTTGCCCTGCGCGTTGATGAACTCGTTCAAGTGCCACAGGCCCGCGTAGCGACCGTCGAGCGCGTCATCGAACATCAGCTCGGCGTAGTTCGAGGTGTTGCTCCCGAAGAACGGCCACACGTCGACGCCCGTCGTGCGCGGAAGTGGCGAAGCGTTCATCGGCCCCGGCGACGAGAAGAACAGCCGCACGGTCTGGTTGGTGTCGGGGTTCACCGCTCCATCGACGTGAGCGAGCTGCCAGTTGGTCGGATAGCCGATGACGGAGATCGCGTTGCGACGCGGCCCGCAGCCCGGAGGATCTTCCACGGCGCGACACGGCATGTTGGTGCCCGTGAAGTTCACCGCCTCGCCGTCGGGGAAGATCCACGGATACGCGCCGTAGAAGTTCTGGTTGTTGGTGTACGCGACGCCCGCCGGATCACGCAGCGGCCGCTCGGCGAGACGATACCGGCCGACCACGTTCGCATCGGTCGCCATCGCGGTGATGCTCTTCGGTGCCGTCCACCCGCTCAGCGAGCACGCGTTCGCGTTGTACGAATACACGAGCGTGTCGATCGCGCCGGTGTTTTGCGGCACGCCCTGCCAGATCATCAGCTTTCCATCGCGCGTGATGGTCGGCTCGATGCCACGCAACGTCGGCGTCAACGGAGTCAGCGTCGCGTCCGTCCACGAGAAGCTCGAGATCGCCGACTGCGCAGTGTTCGGATCCGACACGATGACGTTCAACCGCCGCCGCCGCATGGTGTTGTTCGGAGCCGGCGCCACTGCGTCCGAGTCGATGATGAACAGGTCGTAGCAAGCGTGCGAGCCGTTCGGATTCGCCGAGCCATTCGAATTGCAGCGCGTCGGCTGCGGAGTCTGCTCGCAGATCGCCAACGCGTTCTCGTTGTTGACGTCGCTCTGAATCAGCACCGGTGAAGAGAACGCCGTCGAGAGATCGGGCACGCCCATGCCCAGCTGGACCGCCTGCGGCCGCAGCACGCGCGCTTCCCAACCTGGAGTGGTGCGCACGATGAACAGCCGCCCATCGAAGGTGACGTTGTGACCGTTTCCGCCCATCGGGCTCGTCACCGCCACGGGGCTGGTGGCTGCGAGGATCATCGTCACCACGAGTGCGTGCATGAACTGCCTCCCGGTTCTGGGCGCTCGATAGTCCGAGCGAGGGTGCGCGCACAATTGTGGTCGAGGGGTTGCAGGTGAGCACTCCAGTGAACACTTCAAAGCGGGCGCGCGTTTCCTCCATGATGCGCGCGCTCGTGCGCTCACTGCTCCTCATCGGGTCGTTGCTTGCGTTCGCGGGGTGCGAGGTGACGTCGCTTCCTGATGCCGCGGTGCCGGGTGAAGACGCTGGAAGCCCAGACGCCGGAATGGCAGACGCAGGCCCGCCTGACGCGAGCACCGACGCTGGCACCGACGCTGGCATCGACGCTGGATACGTCGTGCCGAACATCGTCATCGGTCGCTCGCTCTTCTGGAACGACGCCGGCCTGCTCGACGACGCCAGCACCGTGAGCTTCGCGAAGATCATGGGCGTCGCCGCCGACGACGGTCACGGCGGAGCGTTGCTTGCCCAGTGGTTTCATCGCTTCAACACCACTCCCCACTCCGAGCGCGCCCTGCCCGCGCAGTTCATCGACGCGGTGCTCGTCGCTCAGGGGGCGGACCCGACGCAGTGGGATCTCTCGGTGTTGCCGTTCAAGGTGACGGGCATTCACAACCGGATCGATCTCGCGAAGCTGTCTCCCGGCGGACACTGCGGAGAGCTGCGCGTCTCGGTCTCGAGCACCGACGTCACGCTGCAGCCGTTTCATGCGTTGTTTCTGTTCAGGCAGCCCCTCGAGGCCGACGACGTCGAGCCTGGCAGCGGTCGCGTGACGTGTGTCGGCACGGCGCGGCGGTGGGCCGAGTTGAGTTCACTCGACGAGACTGCCGCGATGGCTCAGCTGCGCGTGCTGCTCGCGCGTGGACTGACGCATCAGCGCTTCTTGATGATGGAGACCGTCGAGTTCACGCTCGCTCCGTGGGAATGGCGGCAGTGGCTTCCGGCCGCAGACGGCGGCGTCGAGAATCCCCCGCTCTTCCAGCAGCTCGACGTCGAGCGGATCAACAGGGCGAGCCCCATGCGCGACGACTTCCTCGAGTGGGTCGATCAGAACGCGGCTCAGCTCGATGCGCGTCAGGTCGAGTTTCCGGAGCGCTTCCGCGTGCAGTCGGTGCGCGTGAATCAGGGCGTGCCGCGCGTGCCGCTCAACGTTCCGGCGAACCCTTCGTTTCCGATGCTGAGGCAGAAGCTCGAGATCGTCGGCTGTGCGGCGTGCCACACGACCGATGCCGAGTTCGTGCAGACGCGGACCGATCGATCGGTGAGCGCGTTCTACGAGAAGGAGCTCGCGGCTCGTGCGCTGCATCTCGCTCGATTCGCGCGCGGAGAAGCGCCGGGTGCTCCGTTCGGGCCGCTGCAGATGAATCCGGTCCTGCCTCCGTGAGGATGACCCTCACCCTGACCCTCTCCCCGAGGGAGAGCGAATTGCCACGATGATCCGGCGCGACTGGGCCTGGCGGTGGAGTCCTGCGATCGGTCCGCTCACGCTCACGCTGCGGTTCGAGAAGACCGTCGAACCGACTCCGCGCGCCTGGCTCTCGAAGCGCCCGAACAGTCCGTACGCGATCGATGCCCCGGGCGTGTTCGTCGGTCCCGCGCGCGACGTGCGCACCGAGCGGATCTACGCCGACGACGAGTTGCTCTGCTGGGCGCGCAGCTACCACTCGCCCGACGACGAATCGGTCGCGTTCGACGCCCGCACGCTCGACGCGCTGATCGACGGAGCGCTCGGGCCGTTCGTCTGGGATCTCCTCGACGAAGACTACGTGCAACCCATCGCCGCCGGAGACGATGCCGCTTCGCTCGCTCGCTATCTCGAAGGTGACGAGACCGAGCTCGGCGCGCACTACGCGAAGCTGTTCGCTCCGCTCGCCGTCGATGCACGGACTGCGAAGAATGAAGACGGCGTACTCGCCGCGATCTCCGTGGCCTTCGATCGGTGGCACGAGACGCACGGACCGCAGGAACGTCCGCGCGTGGTGCACGTGGCCTGTCCGCGCGCCATGCCCAGCGACTGGACCGCCAGGCTGCGCGCTCAACATCCGCGACTGCTGATCTCGATTCGCTGGGACTGAGCCATACTCGCGCCGTGCTCTCACTCGTCCTCGCTGCCGTCGTCGCTGCGCCGCCTGCTCCCGCTGCCCCCGCTTCGAACGAAAAGGCGTTCAAGGAACTGCTCGCCAGGGCGAAGGTCACCTACACCGCGCCGAGCGGCTTCAAGGAAGTGCCGATCGAGAAGAACGGCGCCATGAGCTACGAGTTCGCCGTTCGCGATCCGCAGAAGACGCTCGAGATCCGCATCGCCGTGCGCCTGCCGTCTCCGCCTCCGCCGCCCGACAAGCCGGGCACCAGGAGCGTGCGCATTCCCGACGAGAACGTGTTCCCCGGGCTCGTGCAGGCCACCATGCTCAACCTGAGCAACGGGGAAGCGTCACAAGCGCCCAAAGCCTTCAGCCCGACGGCGGTGAAGAACGAGTTCAACGCCGACTCCGGCTTCACCAGCTTCGTGGAATCGAAGGCCGCCGGCTGGAACAGCTTCAAGAACTGCATGCTCTACGCCGTCCGCAAGGCCGGAGCCGCCGAGGTGTACGTCTTCTTCCTCTTCGACGATTTCCCGACGGTCGAAGGCGCGGTGCGCAACGCGTTCCACGTCGTGAAGTTCAACTGACGCGCGCGCGAAGCGGGCCACCGACACCAACGTCGCGGTCGGCGCCGGGACAATTCCTCCGCTCCACCAGCACCTTGAAGCGCTCGAACCGTGGCTTCCACATGACGCGAGGGTACCTGTAAGAGGGGCCGCCATGGCTACCGATGCCGCTCCCGCACCTGCCGTACCTTCCGACCCAGCGCGGGCCGAAGCGCTGACCTGGAAGTTCCCGCACTGGTTCTGGTGGGCGAACTTCATCGAGCTGTTCGAGCGCGCGGCGTTCTACGGCCTGTTCATCGCCATCGCGCTCTTCCTCACCGACGTGGTCGGCTTCACCGACATCCAGGCCGGCTACATCAGCGCGATCTTCTCAGCGGGCATCTACCTGCTGCCGTTCATCAGCGGAGCGCTCGCCGATCGCTTCGGCTTCCGCGCGGCGCTCATCTTCGCGTTCGCGGCGTTGTGCGTCGGCTACACGCTGGTGGGGCTCTTCCCGAACAAGGTCTTCGTGCCCTTCGCGCTGGCGTTGGTGTGCATCGGCGGCTCGTTCGTCAAACCGATCATCACCGGCACCGTCTCGCTCGCCAGCAACGCCACCACCCGCGCGCGCGCGTTCAGCATCTTCTACATGCTGGTGAACATCGGCTCGTTCAGCGGCAAGACGTTCGCCAAGCCGGTGCGCATCGACGTCGGTCTCGGCTTCATCCCCATCTACGCCGGAGTCATCGCCGGCATCGGCCTGTGCCTCGTCATTCTCTTCTACCGGCCTGAGGCTCCGCCGGGCGCGATGTCGAAGTCGATCAAGGAGAACATCGACGGCCTGAAGACGGTGCTCCAGAACCGCCGCTTCGTCGCGCTGATCCTGATCACCGCCGGCTTCTGGATCATTCAGGGCCAGATGTACGCGTCGATGCCCAAGTACGTGCTGCGCACCGTCGGCGAGGGCTCGAGCCCGGAGTGGTACGCCAACGTGAACCCCGCAGTCGTCGTGCTGTGCGTGGTGACCATTACGCAGATCGTGAAGAAGTGGCGGCCTGTGAATTCCATCGTCGTGGCGATGGCGCTGATTCCGTTCTCCGCGGTGATCATGGCGGTCTCGAACGTCTTCGCCGGAGGAGCGGGCAGCACGATCCTCGGCCTGCACCCCGTCGCGTTCACGATGATCATCGGCATCGCGCTGCAGGGCTTCTCGGAGTGTTTCCTCTCTCCGCGTTACCTCGAGTACGCGAGCAAGCAGGCGCCCGTCGGGCAAGAAGGGCTCTACATGGGCTTCTCCAACCTCAACACCTTCGTGGCGTGGCTCACCGGCTTCATCGCGTCGGGGTACCTGCTCGACGCGTTCTGCCCCGACCCGAAGAAGTTGAGCGTCGAGGTGCAGACCGCGCACGCCCTCGCGCTGAAGGGCCAGGGCCCGATGCCTGAGGCGTACGCCAACGCGAACTACCTGTGGCTCACGTTCGCCGCGGTGGGCTTCGTGGCGTTCCTCGCGCTGTTGATGTTCCGCGCGACGGAGAAGAAGGAAGCCGTTCCAGCCGCGTGATCAGGCCGCGCGCGCGCCGGGAGCAAAACCACGCGACGCCAGCCACGACGTGACCCGACGGCGGCAGCGCTCGAGCCGCCACGCATGCCAGCGCGAGTTCTGCTCGGGGAGCCACGACAACGCCGTCTTGAAGCGCTTCTCAGGCCGCGGCGCCGACAGCGCGAGCTCCAGCGTCTCTTTGAGCTGCGTGTCAGTGACCGATTCCGCGAACGACGTCATGTCGTCCACCGCGTGCTGGGGATCGACGGCAGGCACGCGAAGGAACCGATTGGGATCGGTCTCGATCTCGGTCGCGGTGAGCCCATTGTGTTCCGCCGGGTCGTACTCGCGGTTGATCAAGATCACCGCGCCGGTGTCCGTGTCGACGTACCAGGCCAGCTCGCCTTCGGCTTCGAAGGCGATCGAGAGTTCCTCGAGATCGACTGGCAGGGTGCGCAGGGTCATCAGCTCGCCGGGGCTCCGTCCTCGGTGCGGACGAAGTCCTGCTCTTTGTAGAACGACGCGTAGACGATGAAGATCAGGCCCGCGAGCAGCATCACGCCGATGAAGAAGTAGAAGTACATCGGCCCGACCAACCGGTACGTCGAGACCTCGGTCTTCGGGTCGTACGCTCCGGTGGTGACGAGCGGCTTGCGATCGATCGCGTCCATCAGCTTCACGCGCTTGGCGGCCGCGTCGATCTCCGCGACGAGGAACGTGCCGTTCAACTTGGTGGCGACTTCCTTGCCGTCCTTGTCCCTGGTCGGCGGGAGGAACACGCCCGTCTCGCCGGTGACGTCGATCTTCTGACCGAGCTCGAAGGTCGCGGCTTCGTCGACGTTCACCCACGTCTCGGCACCGACCTCGATGCCCGTCGCGTGGAGCTGCTTCACCATCGCGTTGTTCACCGCGGCGATGCCGAGGTTGCCCATGGTGGTCGAGAACAGGAAGAGGCCCATGATGAAGCTCTTCATGCGCAGCGGCGCCTGCTTGTACGAGAACTCGAGCGCGGTGATGGAGACGAGCACTTCACCCGCGGTGAGGATCATGTACGCGAGGATCTGCCACCACGCGCTGACGACCTGACCGGCCTGGATGCGCGACTCGATCATCGCCACGACCACGAACGACGCGGCCACCGTGAAGAGACCCGCGCCGATCTTCCGCAGTGGCGTCACCTTCGTGAACTTGCCGATCAGCGGGTAGATGCCGAACGAGAACAGCGGCGCCAGCGCGAGAATGAAGAGGCCGTTCACGACCTGCAATTGCGCGGGAAGCAGCGTGATGCCGAAGCCGAGGTTCTTGTCGACCAGCGAGCTCTGCGCCTGCAGCGTCCACGTGTTGCCGTTCGACTGATCCCAGAGCATCCAGAAGACGGCGACGAAGAAGTAGATGCCCAGCAGCGAGAAGATCACGCGGCGGCCCATGGGCGACTTCACGTCGTCGACCCACTTCTGACCTGCCGGAGGAACGTGCGCGTACTTCGCGCGGCCTGCCACGAAGACCACCGTCGCGACGACCATCATGATCGCCGGAGCGCCGAACGCCCAACGCGGACCCCAGTTCGGATCCTTGAGGAGCACCGGGCAGTAGAAGATCGAGATCGACGAGCCGAGGTTGATGGCCAGGTAGAAGTACGAGAACGCGCGCTCGATGAGGTGCGAGTTCCTGGCGGTGAACTGATCGCCGACGTTGGTCGAGACGCAGGGTTTGATGCCGCCGGTGCCGACCGCGACCAGGAACAGGCTGCCGATCAGCGCCATCTCCGAGCTGCCGAAGAGCGCCAGCAGCACGCAGCCGATCGCGTACACGATGCTGAACACCATGATGGTGCGGAACTTTCCCCAGAAGACGTCGGAGATGATCGCGCCCATCATCGGGAAGAAGTACGCGCCCGCCTTGAAGGTCGACTGCCACGACGCCGCCTTCGCGTCGGTGAACTGCATGTTCGACACCATGAACACGGTCAGGATCGAGTTGATGCCGTAGAAGCAGAAACGCTCGGCGAACTCGTTGCTGATGATGAACGGGATGCCGGCAGGCATCTTGTTGTCGCGCTCGACAGGAACGGGCGCGGGGGCAGGTGCGACGGCTTCAGACACGGGCTGCTCCTTCGAAGAACCGGGAACTCCGACAAAAGCGGGGGCGCTCTAGCAGGGTGGATCAGCCGTGGGAAGGCGCGCGAGTGCGTAATCGTCTTCGCAGCGACGGCCGGATTCCGACGTCAGCGAACGTCTTCTGAACGGGAAAGCATCCCCGCGTGGCCGAGGAGCTTTCGCTCGAGCTTTTCCATCGCCCGAGCGTCTCTGCGGTTCTGGTGATCGTGCCCCAACAAGTGGAGCAGCCCGTGGGCGAGGTAGAGGGCGAGCTCTCTTTCGAGCGTCGTGCCGAATTCGCGAGCGGCGCGGCGAGCCGTGTCGAGCGAGATGACGATGTCTCCGAGCTGGCGGGGGCCAACGAGCGTCTCTCCGCCTGGAAACGACAACACGTCAGTCGCTTCGTCTTTGCCGAACCACTCGCGCTTGAGTTCGCGGATCTCCGGATCGCGGACGAGCATGAGGGAGAGCTCCGATTCTTCGAGCTTGAGTGTTCGAGCGAACGATTGGGCGAGCTGGGTGAGTCGAGAGGCGTGCTTCGACTTCGATCGTGTTTGCACGACCAGCCGCTTCACTTCACCACCGACAACGGCTTCATCACTTCGCGCTCAGGCGGCTTGCCACCACCGATCGCTCCCGCCGGGTACTGCGGGCGCGCGTGGTAGATGCCTTCCAGCGTGCGCGTGAAGCTCTCTCCGATGAGGTGCAGATCTTTGAGCGTCAGATCGCACTCATCGAGCTGACCCTCGCTGAAGATCAGGTTGATCATCTTCTGCACCAGCGCCCGCAGCTTGTCGGTCGTCGGCTCGGCCATCGAACGCGACGCGGCTTCACACGCATCGGCGATCATCACCAGGGCCGTCTCCCGCGACTGCGGCTTGGGTCCCGGGTAGCGGAACATCGACTCGTCGAGCGGCTTCGCGTCTTCCCTGCCCTCGAGCTCCTTCTGCGCCTTGTGGAAGAAGAAGCCGACCAGCCGCGTGCCGTGGTGCTCGGGAATCGCATCGGCCACGCGCCGCGGGAGCTTGTACTCGCGCGCCATTTCCAGACCTTCCGTCACGTGGCGCTTGATGATCACCGCGCTCATCGCCGGAGCGAGCTTGTCGTGTGCGTTCTCGCCCTTCTGGTTTTCGCCGAAGTACGCCGGGTTCCGGCCCTTTCCGATGTCGTGGTAGTACGCGCAGCTTCGCGCGAGCAGTGAGTTGGCGCCGATCGCCTCGGCCGCCGATTCCACCAGCGAGCCCATGACGATCGAGTGGTGGTACGTGCCCGGAGCGTTGAGCACGAGCTCCTTGAGCGCGGGGTGGTTCAAGTTCGCCAGCTCGAGCAGCTTCACGTCAGACGCGTAACCGAAGATGCCTTCCGCCAGCGGGGTGAAGGCCAGCACCAGCGCGGGCACCAGGAACGCTCCGGCGAGCAACGCGAAGAGCGCGCTGACCAGCGCCTCCGAGCCAAGTCCCTTCGCGGCCGCGAGCTGAATGAAGAACACCAGCCCAAAGCCGACCGCGCCCGTCTGCAAACCCGCTCGGAAGATGCCGGCGCGATCTTTCGCCTTCGCGATGCGATCGGCCGCGACCATCGAGCCGATCATCGAGAACAGGAAGAACGAGAGCGAGTTACCGAGCAGGATTCCCGCGAGCGCCGAGAAGATGATCGCGAAGAACAGCGCGCTCGACTCCGACAACACGAAGCGCACCAGCATCGCGCCCGCCGCCACCGGGAACGCGAAGTGGAGCGCCTCGATCGGCAACGAGGGATAGCGATCGTGCACCGCGTCGGCGATCAGCACCCACACGTGCAACCCACCGAGCAACACGCCCGAGAGCAGCCCCATGAACGCCGCGTCACGACGCGAGGGCCGGAACTGCCGCAGCGACGCCGAGAAGAAGATCCACGCGCCGGCGACGAGCAGCGCGACGATGCCCGCTCCGCCGAGCTGCAGCTGCACGAGATCGAGCTCGCTCATCTGTGAACGCAGCGACCGCGTGACGAGGATGTGCTGCTCGTTGATGAGCTCTCCGTCGCCGATGATCCGCTGGCCCTTCTTCACCGTCAGCGAGACGGGCTTCACGGCTTCCCAGGCGGCTTTGCGGCGCGCCTCGGTCTCCGCGATGTTCACCGTGAGGTTGGCGCGCACCTGCTTGCGAGCCAGCCGCAGCACCGCGCGACGCATCGCGGTCGGAGAATCGGGCAGCAAGTTTCCGGGCACCGACGCGAAGCGATCGAGCTCCGTGCCCGCCTCGCGCAGATCGAGCACGCCCGGCGGAGCGGTCGTCATCTCGTATTCGGTGGTGCCTCCCACGATGCGCACCGTCACGCCGTTCATGTCGATGCGCGACAGCTCATCACGCGAGGCGACGACCTTTCCGCGGTACGCCAGCTCGACGAGCGTCATCACCGCGTGCTCGAGCTCGGGACCAAAGCGGCCCTGCGCGAGCATCTCGAAGTCTTCGTCTTCGGGGAGCACCGCCGTCTCCTCGAACAGGTGCCGTCCCTCTCGGAACGCGGTGAGCAGCTCGAGCTCTTCCCTGGTCAGCGGCGTCGACGGCTTGCGCGCGAGGTCGAACTTCACGGTCGGGTAGCGCTCGGCGATCTCCTGCATCGAGACGAACGACTCGCGCACGCCGCGCTTCACCTTCGATTCGACGAGCGAGTCGTAGTCGAACACCGGCTTCACGCGCGCGCGGGCGTCTTCACGGCGCTGTTGCGTCTTGCCTTCGTCGGGTACTTCGAAGTCGCGGCTCGCCTTGAAGCCCGCCACCGACGACGCGCGGAACGGCTTGCCGAGATCTTCTTCGCTGAGCTCGGGGATGCGCTGACCCGAGAGGCCAGGCGTCACCAGGAAGGCGGCGGCGACGGAGACGCCCAGCAGAACGCCAGCGAGGGCCAGCGGTCGCGGAATCGCGAGCGACCTGCCCCACGTGACCACTCCGGTAGAGCGGCTGTCGGTGTCTCCGGCCATGACCAGCCGAGCGTTTTACCTGAACTGAGCGCTTCCCCAGCAGACTCGTCTGCTCATCTGATCGCGGAAGGTCGCCAGACCGCCCTGATTCCAGACGGTTAGTTCGGCCCGGCGGTGTTCGTGAAGAGGTAGACCTTCTGGCCGGCGCGAGCGACGCCGAAGTGCTGCTTGAGCGGGCGCTTCTCGTTGGCCACGAAGGCTTTGAGGCCGGGGTACAGCGACATCAGCGTGGTGATGATGTCAGCGAGGTCTGAGGTCGGCGGAACACCGAGCTCGATCTTGGCTCGACCTTCACAAGCGGGCTGAAGCGGGCGCGGGATGATGACCGTGATGTTCATTGAGCGCTGCGAGTCAAAGCCCCCTGGGGCGACGACGTTGGGTGGCGAACGAGCAGCCAGAGCATGCCAGAGAATGCGTCAGTGGTAGTCGCTCTCTCGCTGCTGACGCACGGAGAGGATGCTCACCATGTCACCCTCGATGCGGAAGAGTGCGACGTATCCACGACGCCCAAACGAGATGACGAGTTCGCGCAATCCAGGTTCCGGTGGATCGAGCGCCTTGCGACACGCATAGGGAAAATCCTCGAGCAACCCGAATGCGCGCCGAATCTTCGTCAGGGCTTTCGCGGCCGCACTGGGGTTGGCCGATGCGAGAAACGCGTGCAGTTCGGCGAGGTCCTGCTCGGACTCCTCCGTGAACTGCAGCCGAAAGATCACCGCTTCGCCTTTTTCTGCGCAGCGTCAGTGACCTTTCGAAGGGTTGCCATGACCTGGTCGAGCGTGCGGTACCTGCCGGTCTTCTTCGCCTTCTCGCCGGCCGCAATCCCGCGCGCGTAGAACGCAGCATCCTCAGCACGACGACTCACCGACTCGCGGACCGCTCGCTCCATGAAGCTCGAGACCGACTCCCCTGGCTGGAGGAGATCTTCGAGCTGATCACGGAACTTCTTCTCGACGCGGAGGGAAGGAAGGGTCGCGTTCTTCATGCGGTGGAGTGTATCGCAAATGCGATGCAGAGCGCGAGGCGCTCAGACCAGCACGCGGCGGTAGACGAGCCGGCCCTTCACGGCCTCGGCGATCGCCAGCAGCGCACCCGACGGATCAATCACGCGGTGCACGCCGGTCAGCGACGCCGGCACTTCGACGAGGCCGCCGTGCTTCACCCTGCCCGCCTCGACGGCCGACAGCTTCAGCTCCGGAACGTCCTTCAGCGCGTCCGACAGCGACACCAGCTTCGCTGATCCGATCTCCGTCAACGGCAGCGACTGCGCGAGCGTGAACGGCCCCGACTGCGTGCGACGCAGCGCGGTGAGGTGCGCTCCACAGCCGAGCGCCTCGCCGAGATCCGCCGCGAGCGAGCGCACGAAGAAGCCCTTGCTCGAGCGCACCGAGAACTTCACCTCGTCAGCCGTGAAGTCGCGGAGCACCAGATCGAAGACCGTCACTTCACGCGGCTGGCGCTCGACTTCCTCTCCCGCGCGCGCGAGCTCGTAGAGGCGCTTCCCGCCGATCTTGATCGCCGAATACATCGGAGGCACCTGCTGAATCGTCCCGCGGAACTTCGCGAGCGCGTTCTCCAGAACCTCGCGGTTGATCTCCGGAACGACACGGGTGGCAACCACCTTGCCGTCCGCATCCAGCGTGTCGGTGGTCACTCCCAGCTTGAGCGTCGCGTCATAGGCCTTGGTCGCCTCGATGATGAACTGCGCGATCTTCGTCGCGTCGCCCACGCAGATCGGCAACACGCCCGTCGCCATCGGATCCAGCGTGCCGGTGTGGCCGACCTTCTTCAGCTTCAGCGCACGGCGCACCTCACGGACCACGTCGAACGACGTGATGCCCTTCGGTTTGTCCACCACCAGCACGCCGTTCATGAAGCGGAGTTACCAGCCTTCCTTCGTCTTCACTTCCTTGAGCAGCTTCTCGATCTTGTCGCCTTCTTCGAGCGATGGGTCGAAGGTGAAGAACACCTCCGGAGAGATGCGCAGCTTCACCCGCTTCGTCACCTCGCGCCGCACGTAGCCCTTCGCCGCGTCGAGGCCGGCCTGCGTATCGGCCTTCTGCTTGTCGTCGCCGATCATGGAATAGAAGACCTGCGCGACGGACAAGTCGGGCGACACCTTCACGCCAGTCAGCGTGATGAAGCCCACGCGCGGATCGTGAATGTCACCGCGAGTCAGCAGGTCGGCCACGGCCGCCTGGATTTCCGCTGCTACCCGCTCTGGTCGAATCGAAGGCATCTAGTCCTTTTCCCACTCTCGGCGATTCCGCAGCCCGCGCGCCACTGCCCGGGCGTCGTCGAGCGTCAGGTCCTTCTTGGGTTGTTTCTGCCCCGAGGCCTTGCGTGACGGGGCAGACGGTGACGGCGGCGGCAGCTGACGCGTGTGGCGGTCTTCCCACGCGCCCAGCCCTTCCGCTTCCGCGAGCGATCGCTCACCACGCGGAATCGTCAGCTCGTCGAGATCGCCGCCCAGCGCAGCCATGCCAGAGAAGAGATCGGCGAACGGAACGATCTCGACCTCCTTGCGGCTGACTGGAGCGACGTAGAGGTCATCCACGAACTGGATGATCTTCTCCATCATCTCCGAGACGTGACGGCGCTCGTTGCCGACGACGGCGAGCGCGACGACGGCGCGGTTGGCGAGATCATCTCCTTCGACCTCGGCGACCGCGACGTTGAACTTGGCCTTGATGCGATCAGTGACGCGCCGGAGGACCTGCCTCCGCGCCTTCACCGATCCTGCAGCCGGAATGTCGAGGGTGACTCGAGAAACGCAGACGAACATGACGCAGCTCCAACCAGATCAGCAGCCTCGCTGCTGCGGGCGTTGAATGGGACGACGGAATGCCCGGGCGCTGACGCCCGGGCCTCACACCGCTCAGTTCAACGACGGGCGCGTCTCCTCGACCTCGTAGGCCTCGATGACGTCACCGGCGACGAGCTCACTGAAGCCCTCGATGCCGATACCGCACTCGTACCCAGTGCCGACTTCCTTCACGTCGTCCTTGAAGCGCTTGAGCGACGCGAGCTTGCCCTGGAAGACCTGCTTGTTCTCACGCAGCACGCGCGCAAACGCGGTGCGCTTGATCACGCCTTCGGTCACCGCCGAGCCGGCGATGGTGCCCAGCTTGGGAACGTTGAAGAGGTTGCGGACTTCCGCGCGGCCGATCTTCTTCTCGGTGCGAATGGGGTCCAGCAAGTCCTCCATCATCTTGGTCACGCCGTCGAGGAGCTCGTAGATGATCGAGAACGTCTCCCACTTCACTCCCTTGTGCTTCGCGGCGGCCTCGGCTCCCGATTCGGGCTTGCTGTTGAAGCCGATCACCATCGCCTGGAAGGCCTCGGCGTTGCCGATGTCGGTCTCGGTCATCATGCCGACGCCCTTCTGCACGATGGTGACCTTCACCTTCTTGGTCGACAGCTTGTGGATCGCGTCGGCCACGGCCTCGAGCGAACCCGACACGTCGGCCTTGAGCACGATCTTGAGCTCCTTCTGCTCGGCGATCTTCTGCTTGGCCAACAGGTCGTCGAGCGACTCGCGGCTGGTCTTGCCCGCTTCGGCCTGACGCGCCTTCAAGATGCGGTGATCGGCGATCTGCTTGGCCGCCTTCTCGTCGGCGACGATGTTCACCACGTCACCGGCGATGGGCACACCCGACAGACCGATGACCTCGGCCGAGTAACCGGGCTTCACCTCGTCGATGAGCTCTCCGCGATCGTTGAGCATCATGCGCACGCGGCCGTAGTGGATGCCGCTGACCAGCGCGTCGCCCTTCTTGAGCGTGCCTTCCTGCACCAGCACGGTCGCGATGGGGCCACGGCCCTTCTCGAGGCGAGCCTCGAGGATGAAGCCGTTCGCCGGGCGATCGGGGTTGCTCTTCAACTCGAGCACTTCGGCCTGCAGCGCGATGTTCTCGAGCAGCAGGTCGAGGCCCGCGCGCGTCTTGGCAGACACGGGGACCA
>JAEUJS010000224.1 GCA_016792935.1 Archangium sp.
ATGCGCTCGACGCTCCCGGTACCGGTGGGCCGATCGGGCGGCGGTTTGTAGCTGAGGAGCGCGTCCAACAGCTTCGCTCCATCGCGCTCTGACACGCCCGGCCCCGCGACGATCGAGTCTTGCGGAGAGTGCCCCGTGATCGCGACCTGGCGCAGACCGATGGCTTCCACTCCTTGCGTCACCGCGTTCAACAGCGCCGCCGAATACGTCGCTCCCGCCGTGCACTTGCCCGCCGTCACGTCACGCAGCACCTGCAAGTGATTGCCGCTGACGACGACCGTCACGTCCTTCTCCCACTCGAGCCCGGCCTTCTTCGCCGCCACCTGCGGAAACAACATGCCCGTCGTCGACTCGAGATCCGGCACGCACAACGTCTTCCCCTTCAGATCCGCAATCACCGCGATGCCCGACGCCTCGGTCGCCACCAGAATCCCGTCCGTCCCCGAGCTCCCTCCGACCAGCTTCAACGCCAGCGCCTTGATGCGCTTGTCGCGCGCCTCCGTTCTCACGAACAGCGCTGGAGGCATCGCCGCGAACTCCACTCCTCCATCCAGCAACTGATCTCCCAGGTCGCGGTAGCTCGACGCGTAGACGATCTCCACCGGCCGCCGCGTCTTCTCCTCGACGTGCTTGCGCATCGGCTCGATGTCTTCCGCCAACACCCGCGGATCGATCGTCGGCGCCCACCCCATTCGCAACGGCGCCCCTTCGACTGCGCTCAGGCGCGAGACCACCCAGGCGGCGGATGCTCCCACGCTCAGGGCGAAGACCAGGAACATGCCGATGCGACGCGGCCACTTCCGCTCGGTCTGCTCCCTCCCCCCGACCCTCTCCCCGAGGGAGAGGGGGCCATTTTCTGTCGCTTGCGTCACTTCGTCGCGGTGCGGAGACACGCTCGGCAACGACTGCGTCTCCAACTTCCGCAGCCCCGGCGCGTCGAACGAATAGCCATCGCGCTTCACCCGCTCGACCGCTTCCTTCAGCTCGCGCTCGCGTTCTTTCAGCGTCGCGCCGAGCAGCTCATTCACCCCCGCCGCCACTTCATCGACGCCGTGCTTGAGGCCCGCTCCATCGGCCGCCTGCTCGAGCGCCCGGCGAAACTCGTCGGCCGTCGCCCAGCGCTCGTCGCGCTTCACCGCCAGCCCCTTCATCACCGCCGCCGAGATCGCCGGCGGAACATCGGAGCGCGCGCGGTCGGCCCGCACCACCTCTCCACCCGTGATGGCCTTCATCGTCGCGAGGTCGTTCTCTTTCTTGAACAACCTGCGCAGCGTCAGCAGCTCCCACGTCAAGATCGCCAACGCGAACACATCGGAGCGGCGATCGAGTTTCTCCTCGAGCACCTGCTCCGGCGCCATGTAGTGCACCTTGCCCTTGAGCGCGCCCGTGCGCGTCGTGTCGATGCCCAGCTCCGTCGCCTTCGCGATGCCGAAGTCGAGCAGCTTCACGTGCCCGCCCGCAGTCACCATCAGGTTGTGCGGAGAGATGTCCCGGTGCACCAGCCCCAGCGCGTTGCCCTGCGGATCTCTCAGCTCGTGCGCGGCGTGCGCTCCGGCACACGCTTGCGACATGAGGCCGATCACCACTCCAAGGGGAATCGACTTGCCCGCGTTGATCGCCGCCGTCGTGAGATCGCGGAAGCTGAGGCCCGGCACGTGCTCCATCGCGATGAACGACGCGCCGTCGTGCTCTCCCAGCTCGTAGATCTGCACGATGTTGGGGTGGTTCAGCCGCGCGACCCATTGCGCCTCGCGCAGGAACATCTCGCGGAAGCTCTCCTTGTTCGCGAGGTGCGGGAGCGCCTTCTTGATGACGACGATGCGCTCGAAGTCATGCGCCGCTCGCTCGAGGGCGATGAAGATTTCGGCCATGCCTCCGACTTCGAGGCGGTGCACCAGCTCGAAGCGTCCGAGGTGCACGTGCGCGAGTTGTGGTTCGGAGCCGGCCACGGCGCGGCAGCCTATTCGAGCGTTCGGGCTGAAAGACCCCTGATTCAGAGCTGTTGACCGATTCGACTGTTTCGTCTGTTGCGATTGTTTCGTTTGCTGGTTACCTTTCCGACCCATGGAAGCCCTTCCGACCCAACAGGACTCTGAGTTCGCACTTGCCGCCCTCAACCAGCTTTCACCGATCGTAGGCCGAAATGGAAAGGGGCCTCGCAAGCTCGAACTCAAGCCCGACGGAGCGAAGGAAACGCTCACGATCACGCTCCCTCGAGATGCGGTCCGAGGGCTCCTTGAAATACTTGCGCAAATGGCAAACGGCAACGCGGTGACGATCGTCCCGGTTCATGCCGAGTTCACGACGCAGCAGGCTGCTGACTTCTTGAATGTCTCGAGGCCTTTCCTCATTGCCCTCCTCGAGGAAAAGAAGATCCCGTTTCGTACGGTGGGTTCGCATCGACGAGTCAGATTCAGCGACCTCCAGGCCTTCAAGCAGGCCGATGACCAGCGACGAGAACAGGTGCTCGCTGAACTCGCCGAGGACGCGCAGAAGAACGATCACGGGTATTGAACGATGGCGTTCGTCGTCGTCTACGACGCTTGCGTGCTTTTCCCTGCGCCGCTCCGCGATCTCCTGATCAGGCTTGGCGTTTCGGGGTTGGTTCAGGCGAAGTGGACCGACACGATCCTCGACGAGTGCTTCAGGAACCTGAAGAAGGTTCGGCCAGAACTCAAAGACGAATCACTTGCGAGAACGCGCAACCTGATGAACGCCGCGGTGCGCGATTGCCTGATCACCGGTTTCGAGGGCCGGTCGACGGAATCAAGCTCCCAGACCCCGATGATCGTCACGTTGTCGCTGCGGCCATACGCTCGGGCGCGCAGGTCATCGTGACTTTCAACCTCAAGGATTTTCCGGAGGCCGCACTCAACCCTCTTGGAATCGAAGCTCAGTCTCCCGATGACTTTGTCTTCAACCTCATCGATCTCGCTCCAGGGCGGGTGTCTGCGACCGTCGCGAACCAAGCTGCTGCGCTCAAGAATCCGCCTCAGACAACGCAGGAGCTTCTCGAAACGCTGCTTGCCAACGGTTTGCCGCGATCAGTCGCGAAGCTCAGGGAGCTCTTTGCGCAGGTCTGAGGGCGAGCGAAGTTCTGAGCTTCAGGAAGGAAGCGCGGGGTAGGCTCTGCGGCTCATGCGGTTTCGCGGTCTTTGCTTCGTCCTGGCCTTCATCGGCACCTCGGCGCTCGCGCAGGATCGTGGCTTCGCTGTTCATCGCTTCGATGCTTCGGCCGTCGGCTCGCGGCTCTTTCTGCTCGAGCGGCCCTGGTACTCGTCGACGCGGTACTTCGCTGCCGGCGTCAGCGTCGACTACTCGCATGCTCCGCTCGTTCCGCGGGTTGCGACGGGGCGGGGTGGCATCACGCCGATCATCGACAACGCGCTGCGGGGGCATGTCGATCTCGCGGGCTCGTTTCTCGATCGCGTTCTGATCACCGCCTCGCTGCCGATCACGTTCCTCGAGACGGGCACTCCGGAGATTGTTTCGGCGACGGGTCCTCTCTCTGGTGTTGGGCTCGGCGATCCTCGCGTTGGGTTGAACGTTCGGTTGTTCGGTGACGCTGAGCGTGACGCCTTCTCGCTGCATCTCGGCGCGGATGTGTGGATTCCGATCGGAGGTGCTCCTCGGCATCAGGGCGATCTCGGTGTTCGCGTTCTGCCTCGCATCGTTGCTGCTGGTGC